>DATGYA010000784.1:0-45778 GCA_035298405.1 Kamptonema sp.
TTTGGTTCTACAACTCTGCGACAAGAGGAGAAAAGTAGCGGTATTGAACCTGACGAAGCTTACTGTATTGGCACTGACAAAGAATTTCCCGATCTGGCAATTGAAGTTACTATTACCAGCGGGGGTATCAATAAACTGGAGGTGTACAGAAGGTTAAACGTGCGAGAAGTTTGGTTCTGGCAAAATGAACGTTTTTCTCTCTACTATTTGCGAGAAGAAACTCCGGTTCAATTTGTGCAAACCTGCGGTTATGAACTAATTCAGAAAAGCAAGGTACTTCCCGATCTCGATATTGAGCTGTTGATGGAATGCCTTAAGAATCCTAGCCCGCTAGCGGCTGCAAAAGAATTTCGGCAACGTTGTCGATCGCGATTGTAAATAGAAGGTATAAAGATTTATCTAACAACTAACAACTAACAACTAACAACTAACAACTAACAACTAACAACTAACAACTAACAACTAATAATCTAAAATCGTTGACCAGTACCGAAGATCAATCGGACACCGCCGCGATCGCTAACACCAAGGTCTAAGCGAATTAATCCGAAGGGCGATCGCACTCGCACTCCTACCCCCGCAGCCGCCCCCGTCCCCGGTTTGTCTCGCACAATGGCTGGTTCTCCCAATACATTGTCCCCTGAACCCAAATCTGACGCAAAATCGACAAATATAACGCCACCTACACTTCTCCTAATAGGGAAGCGATACTCGCCGGAAGCTAAAAAGTAGCTGCGACCGGTGCCCAGTGCACCCGATGTATAACCTCGCACAGAACTACTACCACCGAGGCGGAAAGCTTCTGCGGGGGGGAAATCGCCGATGATAGTACCCGCTTGCAAGTTAAAGGCAAACATTTCGGGTAAAGCTTGGGGATCGCCTCTGCCAATCCATTGTATAGGTACATATTGTATGTAGTTAGCCAACAGCCGATTCATAGTAATCTCACCGCGTCCCAGAGGAATTGACTGCTCTGTACTTAAAGTGAGAATGGAGCCGCTGGTGGGGTTAAAGGGATTGTTACGCCAGTCGCGGGTGAAACCCAAGGAGATAGTGTATAATTCGTCAACTCCAGTACCACTTAAAGTGAGAGGATTTCCTTCTTCATCGCGGCGGGCAATTCTCAAATTGCGATCGCGCGTACTGATGCTGGTGTAGTTAAATCCCAAAGTTCCCTGCCAGTTACCAACGGGGCGCGTGAAGTTGAGATTGCCGCCCATCCGCACTTCCCGAACTCTCTCGTCGTTAGGCAAATCAACATCTTCATCGAAAATGTCAGAAGTTCTGCGATCGCGAAAAGTGCCAATGCTGTAACCTAAGCGGTCTTCGCTTGCCAGATAAGGGCTTGTGAACCGAAGATCGTACTCAAAGTCTCGTAGGCTAGGCTGGACAAGTACCGATACCCGCTGGCTGCGGCCGAGTATTTGCCGAACTCCCAAGATCGCAAACACCCCAAGGTCATCGCTGTAGCCACCACCTAAGTTAAAACTGCGGGGCTGACCTTCCGTGACGTTATAGATGACATTGACATCAGTGCCGACTTGTTCTGTGGAAACCGTGACATTAGAAAATAAAGCCAATTGTCGCAACTGTTGCAAGTCACGGCGGACTGCGGCTTGACTGTAATTATCTCCGGCTTTGAGCTGGATTTCGCTGCGGATGAAATCTTCTGAGATGCGCCCCTGAATTGGGTTGCCTTGTTTATCTACTGCCTCGCCTTTGGAGTTGACAAAGCGCACTTTCACATCTCTAACATAGCTGCCCTCAATATCTTGGGCGATCGCTCCCTCATCTACACTTATTTGTACGCTGCCGCTGAGTTCTTGGGCGTTAGTGTTGAGGGATTGGGCGCTTTCGCTACTGGTGAGCGAGCGAACGGGACTAGCGATCGCAGACTTAAAATCTTTAGTAACCGTCTTCTTTGCCAGTATTGGCTGAGATTCTACAACAGTAGCAGTCTCATCAATTTGAGATTTGCTATCAGTGTTAGAAACAGGTAATATGCCTGTTCCACAAGAGTTTAGTTTTTTGTAGGAAGGACATTTTGCCTGTCCACCCTTTAGCTTGCTGAGAGTTGCTGGCGTTTCAGCTATGGCTGTCTCCAGAGCGCTGGCTTCTAGTGTGGGGGGTGAAGATTCTGCGATCGCGACTCCATTAACTAATCCTCCTCCCGCCCATGTCGCTAAACTCAAAATGGCCAAAGTTGAAATACGCATAAAAATTAGATTTAAGCCCCTTCCAAGGAATATTAGCGAAAATCTACCAAAAAGCCTATACCTCTAAAGTGAGAAGCGATCGCCGCAATTTTCTAGAGTGCGATCGCCCCCTTAAAATTCACGATCTACAGGACTTACGCAACTGCCACACTGAAATCAACCTGTAGGGTGCATCAAGTAGAGCGATTGAAGGAAATAATCAGGGTTTTGGCTTCTGAGGTACCCTACTAATTGTGTCAATTGCGTAAGTCCCGATCTAAATAGCTTGTCGAGACACCCGCTTCTCAAAATGAGCTTGAGTCTGATGCAACAAGTGTTCGCGGCTATCTTTCGCCTGGGTAATATTAGGAACTAAGTTACGAGCCTGTAAAGTCATGTGAAGTTGTAGATGAGCCACATACTCACTGACATCTTCACGCAATGAGCAAGCCGGATATTGTTGTGTTAACTGCGAGTTCAAAGTGTTCTCCTTCCCTTATGCTGCGTCGTTTTCAGACCAACATTGAAGGTATCACAGGACACTTCCAATGTTTCCAATCTGCAATAAAGTTTAATCTTTGGTACTGTTTGTAGTTACAATTGTTTACAAAACCTGACATAACAGCGAAGTAAAGCGATCGCAGATGCAGCCAAAAGCAGTTGCGGCAAAGCATATATAGTATCTCAAAGTCAATAGCGATCGCCAAGAAACTGCCGATCTCGACATCGGTAGCTGTCAATCCTTGCTCAGGCATCACGCTTTCCTGGGAGAAAAATAGAGACAACTAACTTGGTAAAATATTTCCGCTGTCAGAATATACGACTTCACCAGTCTTTACCAACTTCATAGGTATTTTAGGATTATTGAGCGAATCTTTTTTATTTAGTTCTGCTTCCCATATTTTGAACCGGGGTTCAAGGAGGGATGGATTTAATTTATAAATAGTTTTTAGAGTTATACCTTCATAAATGCCAATGTACCAAGCTTCTACTCTGCGATATTTTTCCAGAATAGTTTTATTTAGGTGGTGGTGAGTAGTAATACCTCTACTTCTATTAAGTGAAATATTAACGGTTTTAAGTTCATATTCTTTGCCATCAGCGTCAACAGCATCATTTCCTTCGCGCCCAGGAGATATACGGAGCCCTAAAAGTATTAGTAACTGTAAAGTTTTTCCTCCATTATCCTGAAAAATATCAGTAATTCCATATTCATTTGCCAATTGTTGCATCTCCTGAATACCTTTAATTGCATTTTCCAATCGCACCGTGTCAGAATTGCGTTTATTTTGAGTAACGATAGGATCTTCAACAGGCTTGACAAGAGAAGGAGAAACTGGGGAAGCTATTAGAGAGCTAATTAGCTCATCACTATCACTAGACTGAGCCAAATTTATTAGATGATGAACTGGTACGTTAAGTGCTTCAGATAGATCCAGAATTACTTCAAATGATGGCGACCTCTCACCGCGTTCCAGTAAACTAATATGGTCAGTAGTTTTACCTATAATTTCTGCTAGTTCCTCTTGAGTAATTCCTTTTTGCCTGCGAAACTGATTTAATTTTTCACCAAATAATTCTCTTCCTTCTCTATGATCCATACCTTTAATCCCTATAAAAACGAACTGTAAGTCCGATTTTGCGATTGTAATCAGGATTACGCGCTGACGGAACCAACGGAAAGTACGTTAAAATACGTACTATAAGTACGATTAAATGTAAAAATGATATAAAAGTAGGTTAAGCTAAGTATTGTGTACCCTAAAGGAGCGATCGCTATAATGCTCAAGAGTTTGCCTACCCCAATTTATGTTACAAACTACGGTCAAGCTTATCTCGGAGATTCCTCTCAACTCTTAAAGTGCCTTGCGAGCGAATCTGTGGATTTGGTGATTACGTCCCCTCCTTTTGCGTTGCTGCGCCAGAAAAGCTATGGTAATGAAAGCCAAGATTTATATGTTGATTGGCTGATGGAATTTGCATGGGAAGTTAAAAGAATTCTCAAGAACACAGGAAGTTTTGTTATAGACCTTGGTGGAGCTTATCAAAAAGGAATACCGATTCGTTCACTTTACAATTACCGCGTTCTGATCAGGCTGTGCGATGAACTTGGATTTAAACTTGCTGAGGAATTTTTTTGGTACAACCGAGCCAAACTTCCCTCTCCTCTTGAGTGGGTGAATAAAAGAAAAATTCGCGTTAAAGATTCTGTTAATACTATCTGGTGGCTTTCTAAAACAAATTTTCCACAAGCTGATGTGACAAAAGTAAAAGTTCCTTATTCTCCAAGAATGAAAAAACTTTTGCAAAATGCTGAAGAGTTTTACACTCCAAAAGAACGCCCTTCAGGTCATGATATCAGTAAAAAGTTTGCTGTAGATAATGGTGGAGCAATTCCCTCTAATTTGCTGGATATTCCCAATACAGAAAGTAATTCTCAATACCAAAGACTTTGTAAGCAAGTCGGTGTCAAAAGTCATCCTGCACGTTTTCCCGAAAAGCTACCCTCATTTTTTATCAATTTTCTTACTAAGTATGGAGATACTGTTGTTGATATTTTTGCTGGCTCTAATACAACAGGTCATGCAGCAGATGACCTGTCAAGAAAATGGATTTCTTTGGAAATAAATAAAGAATATATTGCCACATCATTATTTAGGTTTTTAGAACCAGAATCTTTTTCGTATTCGGCTGAGATGTACAACAAGCTTATGACAGAAGAACCCTTTGGCTTTATTGTGCCTCAAACTCAGCTACATCTTGAATTTGCAGATTAACTGTAAATTGGTTTATACCAAATCTGGGTTCTTACCTGGTCTTGCTCTAATAGCCAATCAAGCAAAACGACCGGGAGATAACTGTATAATCAATTCGTCATTTTTGCCGACAGCACAATTAGCAAATCGCTTAGCTAGAGGAGGTACAAATACTAAAGGGTTGCTAAATCCAGAAAAGATATGTATTCCCTCAAAATTAGGAATTGTACCTATTAAGGGTAGGCGATCGCGACTAAAAGCCACTAAACAATCGTGCCAAATTCCTGGTAAATGTTCCAAAGCAGGTAAAAACTTCCCCACACCTGCACGAATTGCCGCCTCACTTTCAGTACGATCGACTTGAGCCTCAGCGTCGCTCATCACGCGAGATAACTGACCAATGCGAATGCTACCATCTTGAAATTGAACCGCACCCGCATCTAAAATCGGCGGTGCCAGAACGTTTCCGGGTTGATCCCACAGCGGATCTGCTTCAAGTGTACTTGCCGCAGCTTCCATAGGGAAACGTTGGAGCACTGCTTGCATGATTAGCGATCGCAGTTGCACTCGATCTCTAACTTCAGGTGGTATCTCCAACATCTCAGCACGGGTAAAATATAGCGGCAGAGGAATCCCCGCTGATTTTAACAACATCCTACTCAACCCCCCAGCACAAACTGCTACATTCTTCGCCAGATAAGTCTCTGTCGCCGTCTTGACTCCCAAAATGCGATCGCCTTGCCGCACAAACCCTATCACCTGAGCAAATTCTATCGCACCACCCAAACCCACAAAGCGATCGCAATAACCCTGAGTTGTGGCTTCCGGCGAAATATGACCGTGTGCGACAGTGAGAGCACCCGCGATCGCGTTTGGATTCAGCAGAGGTTCCAACTCGCAAGCTGCCTCAACACTCAAAAGGCGAGGCGCGATCGCAAAATGAGCGTAACTAGCCGCAACTCGATCTGGATTATCAGCACCAGCAATTGTTAGTAGCAAATCCAGTTCCCGAAACTGAGTATCGGCATCTAACTCTTCAGATAAATTGCGATGAATTTCTATTCCCTCACGGCACAATTGGCGAGTTAAATCTGTTGTACCCGACCAAAACGCGAGGCCACCGTAACTAAAACGAGTAGCATTATCCGGCACAGAATTTTGTTCTAACAATAGTACAGCTAAACCTTTTTTTGCCAATTCGTAACTAAGGGCTGCCCCGGTAATCCCACTGCCAATTGTAATCCAGTCAAAAGTTTTCATTTGCACTTAAAAATTGATCCTTTGTACAATTTTAAATAAAAATCTATCCGCAGGAAGACATCACCTTTAAGTTAGGTCGGTAGAACTTACCCCCCTTGAGAGATGTTTTCGGAGCGGGTTTTTACTTTCAATAGTAGTAATGCTACACCAAAACCTGACACTTGATTGTATCAGCCACTAAAATTACCTGAAACCCTGCGGCTAAGGCAAAAGCAAACAAGTAAAACAACAAAAATTTGGAAATGCCCAAGAGGAATTTATGACTATCGACAAAACTAAGGCAATCAACGACGTTAATCGTGCTACTAATCCCGGCGATCGCATTTCTGATGAACCCCAATCTATCGAAGAAAAAGCCCAGCAACTGGCCGTAGATGATGTTCCTGATATCACGGGAGACAAAATTACAGTTCCTACTTACTTCATTGTAGAAGAACCGGACGGGGAAAAGAAAGCTCTGCACCATGTCAAGGATGCTGAAGAAATTTCCGATGTAATTAGACAAGCGCGTACTGATGAAAATGGCGAGCGTGTGTGGTCGTAAATTTAATTACACAATCACCATACCTTAACTCTTTCAACACTTATTTAACGGAGGAATCATGGATACAAATCAAATAGATACCGCACCTTTCCCAAATATTCCACCGATTTTGGAAAGTCACGATTCCGAGTACCGTGACAGTGGCATAACCAGTTCCCTTAACATCGCAGGTCATCCTATACACCCCGTCATTACGATCTTCCCTGTTGCATTTCTAGTGGCAGTAGCGGGTAGTGATATCGGCTATTGGCTGACAAGCGATCCCTTTTGGGCGAGAGCATCAGTTTGGTTGATTGGCGCAGGTTTTGTGAGCGGTATTTTAGCAGGAATTACGGGATTTTTGGACTTCTCAAGAATTAAAAGAGTCCGCGATCGCAGTGCTGGTTGGTTGCACATGACTGGTAATATTGCAGTTTTAGTATTGTCCCTGATCAACTGGTTAATGCGCCTCAGCGATCCAATTTCACCTATATTCCCCATAGGTATCACGCTTTCTATCATTGTCGCTACTTTGTTGGGAATTACTGGTTGGTTTGGGGGAGAACTTACTTTCCGGCATAAAGTTGGTGTGATCGGCCCTAGTAGCCCAATTCGCTAATAATTTATGGCTCTGCTTTTTAAGGGGTTGGGGATATTTCCCCAATCCCATCTAAAACTTTAAATCTAAAATTATTGAACTTGTTCGGAAATCCACTGAAGATAGGGTGGATTGCCAGCGAGAATAGGAATTGCGATGATTTCCGGGACTTCGTAGGAGTGGATTTCACGCACCTTTGTTGCTAATAAATCAAACTTGGCTAAATCAGTTTTAATAATTAGCTGCCACTCTGACTCGGAATGAATCTCGCCTTGCCAAGTATAGATCGAGTGGATTGGGGTAAAGCTAACACAAGCCGCTAGCTGACTTTCAACTAAAACTTTTGCGATCGCTTCGGCCTCCTCCCGCGAACCCGCACTCACCAGTACCACTCCGTAATTAATGCTTGTCATTTGTCACTTAAGTAGCTCCACCTAGTTAAATCTCTACTAGCCTCAGTCTATCTTCACGTGAGTTCGATATGGTAAACTGGTTGCTCTAAATCATACAATTATTAAATGCAAATATTAAGCTTTGTAAAATTTGATTGAACCTCAGCCATTGCCAATAATAATGATACTTTAGATACAGAATTAGAATTCCGTGGCAGCACTGGGGTAGTCTGGATTAGTCTACTCCAGTTTATTTTGCAAAAAAATCAATAGTTTTAGTCTTCCCTCCAAAGTATAGCTAGGGGCTAGGGAACAGGGAACAGCGAACAGGGAACAGGGAACAGGGAAAAGTTTACGATATAAGGGATTCCAGAGGTAAGAGTTGGAGTTGCCCTAAGCGCCTTGGCGGTTGCTATATTTTCAAGAGAAAAGTTAAGTTTTGTAAATTTTTGCTCCTAAATGTGGTTTGATCGCGCTCTACGGTCAATTCTTTGAGGTTATTAAAAACAAAAATCAAAAATTGAAAACATTTATTATCTTTGTATGGCAATAGCGATCGCTAAAAATCTGGTTAAAATCAATTCAGGTCATGAAACCAACACAAACTTCTAAATCTAAACGCCATCGCGGTTATATTCTTACCCCTACTGGAGCTAAGAAACTGCAAAACAGGATTAGCGAATTAGAGACTAAAACTGGTGTCACCTATAACCCATCAAAAATTTCTGAACAGTCGCAACTAATTAGTGCTCAAGGTTTGCACTTGACAACAGTTAGGAAAATCTTGCGGGGGACAAGTGGCACAGATGAAAGTTCCCTGCGCGTCGTTTTCCAAGTTTTAGGATTGGAAATGGCCGAACCGGATTACACGCAACCAGGAATTGAAGAAATAGTCACTGTCTTAGATAATACTCAAGGCAAACAACGCCAATGCGACTGGGGGGAAGCAGTTGACGTTTCCTTATTCTATGGCAGACAATTAGAATTAGAAAGCCTTGAACAGTGGATTAAAAGCGATCGCTGCCGCTTAGTTATTTTATTAGGAATGGGAGGCATAGGAAAAACCTCACTCTCAGTAAAATTAGGAGAACAACTGCAAGATAGCTTTGATTTTTTAATCTGGCGATCGCTCCGCAATGCACCGCCTCTAGAAGAACTCCTCCCCCAAATTATTCAATTCCTATCTCAACAGCAAGAAAACGCAGCCAATTTACCCAAAACAATCAGCGCTCAAATTACCAGCCTCACTCATTATCTTCGTCAACAACGCTGCCTCCTGATTTTTGATAACTTAGAAACAATTTTAAACCCAGGATCTCCTGCCGGACAATATCGCGAAGGCTATCAAGATTACGGCGAACTTTTTAAACGGATAGCAGAAATCAATCACCAAAGTTGCTTAATCTTAACCAGCCGAGAAAAGCCCCAAGATATTGCTTCGCTTGAGGGAGACTCATTGCCTGTTCGCTCTTACTATTTAAAGGGTTTACCTGATTTAGAAGTTCAAAAAATATTCACAGCTAAAGGCTTTAACAGTCAATCAGCCCAAACTCAAGAAATAACACAGTTGTACCAAGGAAATCCCTTGGCTTTAAAAATTGTTGCTACTTCCATCCAAGAATTATTTGGAGGCAACATTGCAGAATTTCTTACCCAAGGTATAGCGGTTTTTAACGGTATTCGCAACCTTTTAGAACAACAATTTGAACGTTTATCTCCCTTAGAACAGCAAATTATTTACTGGTTAGCAATTAATCGAGAGTTTACAACTTTTGCCCAACTCCGCGCTGATATAGTACCGCTGGTGTCAGTGGGCAGACTTTTAGAAGCTTTAGAATTTATCAGTTGGCGCTCTTTAATCGAAACCCAGACAGCGGCAGGGGGGCAACTTTTGACATTGCAGCCTGCGGTAATGGAATATGTAAGCGATCGCTTCTGCGAACAAATCTGTACAGAAATCTGGACTGTCGCCCAGTCAGGGAATCTCGGCAACCTTAACTTGCTTAAGCACCATGCCTTAATTAAAGCTGAATCTCAAGAGTCAGTTCGCTTTTACCAAATTAATTCAATTCTTCACCCAATAATTGACCAACTCCTAACCAGTTTTGGCACGAGAGAAAATCTGATTTCAGCATTAATCAAGCTGATCTCAATTTTGCGTGGCGAGTTGATGTCAACTCCCGGCTATATCGCTGGCAATTTACTAAATTTACTGGTTAATTTACAAGCCGATCTGAGCGCGATTGACTTGTCTGGTCTTACGATTTGGCAAGCTTGTTTTCAAGGCGTGAATTTGCGGCGGGTTAACTTTCAAAAAGCAAATTTGGCGAAGTCAGTTTTTAGCGAAACTTTTGCCAATATTTACAGTATTGCTTTGAGTCCAAACGGTACTATTTTTGCTACTGGTCACGCAGATGGAGAGGTGCGTTTGTGGCAAGTAGCTGATGGTAAATTGTTATTTCGATCGCGCGGACATAGTGGTGCGGTTTGGTGTTTGAGTTTTGCACCTGATGGTGAAACTTTAGCGACGGGCAGTTTTGATTTTACCATTCGACTTTGGAGCGCAAGCGATTTACAATTACGTCACACTTTGCAGGGTCACGGAGATTGGGTGTGGGCGATCGCCTTTCATCCAGAGGGTAAATTGTTAGCTAGCGGTAGTAGCGATCGCACAGTTAAAATCTGGGATCTCAGCGGCAACTGTCTCAAAACTTTGCAGGGACACGGTGACATTGTAAATGCAGTTGCTTTCCACCCAGATGGGGAAATTCTAGCCACAGGCAGTAGTGACGAAACTGCAAGACTTTGGCTAATTGATACGGGAGTTTGCTACCAAATTCTCCGAGGCAGCGACAGTCAAATTTCTGCGATCGCATTCCATCCCGATGGCGATGTCTTGGCAACCTGCGAAGCGCAAGCAGTCAAACTCTGGGAGATCAAAACAGGAGAATGCTGCCAAACTATAGCCAACGATCTAACTTTTGTTTGGTCTTTCGCGTTTAATCCCGATGGTAATACGATCGCAGGGGGCGATGCCAAACTTATAAAATTATGGAATATCAAAACTGGGGAATGTTACCAAATTCTCTCAGGATTTAACAGTCAAGTTTGGTCAGTTGCATTTAGTTTAGATGGAAAAATTATCGTCGCCAGTGACAAACAAACCTTGCGGTTGTGGCAAGTTGGAGAAACAGATAATGTCACGGAGTTTCAAACTATAATTGGTTGGGCGAATTCAGTTTGGTCTGTTGCCATTAGTCAGACTTTAATAAAAAGTGCGATCGCCTGTGGTGGCGCAGGCGGCACAGTAACTCTGTGGGATCTTCAAACTCGCCAGTGTCTCAGAACCCTCAACCGTCACCAAAAATCAGTTCGCAGTGTTGCATTTAATCCCGATGGCGAAACCTTAGCTAGCGCCGGCGAAGACAAAACAATTTGGCTTTGGGAAGTAAATACTGGTCAGGCGAAATTACCACTTTTAGGGCATACTGGTTGTGTTTGGTCAGTAGCGTTTAGTCCAGATAGTAAGATTTTAGCTAGTGGCAGTAGCGATCGCACAATTCGCCTTTGGGATATCAGCAGCGGCGGCACTCTGCAAATTCTTAAAAGCCATGAAAGTTGGGTATTATCAGTTGCCTTTGCCCCCGATGGTCGGTTTTTTGCCAGCAGCAGCGCTGACCAAACAATTCGCCTTTGGGATATTAGCACAGGCGAATGTCTAAAAATTCTTTTCGGGCATCAAGGATTAATTTGGTCTATCGCCTTTAGCCCCGATGGAAACACCCTCGCCAGTGCCAGCGAAGATAAAACGATAAAACTTTGGGATGTAGATACGGGGGAATGTCGGCAAACATTGCAAGGGCATAGTAGTTTAGTTTTGTCTACAGTTTTTAGCCCTGACGGTGAACTTTTAGCAACCACTAGCGCCGATCAAACTATAAGGCTTTGGGACAGCATTACAGGTGCCTGTGTCAAAGTGTTTGAGAGTCATAGCAGCGCCATTTGGTCTGTCGCCTTTGCTGCGGATAGCAAAATTCTCGCCAGTGGAAGTAATGATGAAACTGTCAAAGTTTGGGATGTAGAAACAGGGATTTGTTTGGATACGCTGAAGCCGGAAAGGATTTATGAAGAGATGGATATTACCGGAACTGCGGGATTAACAGAAGCTCAAAAAGTGACTTTGAAAGCCTTGGGAGCCATTGAGCATTAAAGTGTCTTGGCGGTTGCTATACCATAACCCTATTGTTCTCTTCCTATTTTTTTAATTTTTAATTTTTAATTTTTAATTTTCCTCTTAAGTTCTCCTTAAAGTCACTATCTTCACCCTAAAAGCCTATCTGCCATAGAAAAATAGAATTATTGATCTAGCAGTTATTACAAATGAACTGACTAAATCAGTGAACAGTGAGATCATCTCGCAGAAGGCAGAATAATCCATGAATGAGAATAAAAGTTGCTTCTACTCGGCTGAGATCCTAATCGTTGATGATTCACCCGTAAACTTGCGCTTACTTTCTTCTTTATTAATACAACGGGGTTACAACGTTCGCAAAGCCATCAACGGACAAGCTGCCTTAAGAGCAGCAGAAGCAGTGCTTCCCGATTTAATTTTATTAGATGTTCTCATGCCAGAAATGAACGGATATGAGGTTTGTCAGAGCTTGAAGGATAATCCTAAAACAGCGAATATTCCTGTAATATTCTTGAGTTTTTTGGGGGAAAATTTAGAAAGATCGAAAGGGTTTAAATTTGGAGCTTGCGATTATATAAACAAGCCTTTTAATTTGGATGAAATCCTAATTAAAATCCAGAATCAACTCAATCTGAAAGCAGCAAGAGAGGAAATTATGCAACTCAATACTCAGTTGAGAGGAACAGCCAAAGAATGCCAAATACAGCTAGAAGCTGCCAATGCTAAACTGCAAGCGAACCTTCGCGATCGCCTCACTGGATTACCCAACAGAGTGTCATTTATCGATGCTCTCGAAGCTGCACTTAACCGTTCCAAAATAGAGTCAGATCATCGTTTTTTTGTACTATCTATTGACTGCGATCGTTTTAAAATAATTAATAATTCTCTCGGTTATCGCGTAGGAGATGAACTCCTAACAGCTATTGCTCGTCGATTAGAAAAAGAGTTAAGCTCTAGCGACATTTTTGCGCGACTAGGAGACGACGAATTTGCAATTTTACTCACAGATATTCCAGATATTAACAGTGCCGCAAAAGTGGCTAGTAAAATACTAAAACAACTTACGTTTCCCTTTTACTTGCAAAAATACGAAGTGTTTGTCAGTGCCAGTATTGGCATTGCTGCCGGTAGCGATAAATATATTCAGCCAGAACACATATTGCGAGATGCAGATACCGCTTTATGCCGCGCCAAAGAACAGGGAAAAGCCCGCTATCAAATCTTTGACAGAACTATGCGCGAAAAAGCTTGCCAATTTTTGCAGCTAGAAACAGATCTGCGAAAAGCATTAGTTCAAAAAGAATTTAGCGTACATTACCAACCCATTATTGAACTCAGTACAGGCAAAATCGCTGGAGTAGAAGCACTGCTGCGCTGGCATCACCCAGTCAGGGGTTTAGTGTATCCAGCAGAGTTCATTCCTGTAGCAGAAGCAACAGGTTTAATTGCTAATATTGGAAGTTGGGTATTGCGGGAAGCCTGCCGCCAGCTACGTCTGTGGCAAATAACAGGAATTGCTGGAGAGTCTTTCAGTGTCAGCGTCAATTTTTCAGCACACCAGTTTTCCCAACCAGACTTAATCGACCAAATTGACGAAATTCTGGCGGAAACCCAACTGAATCCCCAGTGTTTAAAGCTAGAAATTACTGAAACTGCGATTATAGAAAATCCCGAATCTGCTGCTATCCTTCTCCAACAACTCAGAGCCAGGAAAATTCAGTTAAGCCTTGATGACTTTGGCATGGGTTACTCTTCCCTAAGTTACCTCAATTCTTTTCCCGTGGATACTCTTAAAGTTGACAAATCCTTTGTGCAGCGCTTAGATGGCAATTCAGAAAATTTAGGACTCGTCCCAGCGATTATGTGCATTGCAAAGACTATGGGAATGAGGGTGATTGCTGAAGGGATTGAGACGGCGCAACAGTTAGATCAACTCAGAAATTTAGACTGCGACTTTAGCCAAGGATATTTATTTTCTCGACCCTTAGATGCACAAAAATTAATAGAGTTGATTACTTCGGCTCCTCACTGGTGAAAGATGACCGTTCATTGTGCTATAAAAAGTTAAAGTCAAGACTTACGCTGTTACGCATTTAAACGACTGGGGTTAGGTCACAGATACAGATCCGTCGATCGTACAGTTTAAGTGAGTAACAGCTTAGCCCTCCTTTGTCAGGGGATTGGGTGCTCACTCCTCAGTCATAAAAGTGAATAGCCAACATGAACAGCTCACCTACGGCTCCTGCGAAAGCCTCTATTCTGATTGTTGACGACACCGTGGATAACTTGCGCCTGCTTTCTAATTTGCTGACAGATCGAGGCTATAAAGTGCGGGGTGTATCCAAAAGTAAAATGGCTCTGAAAGCAGCACAGTCAAGTCCTCCTGATTTGATTTTGCTGGATATTATGATGCCGGAGATGGATGGCTATGAGGTTTGCCAACATCTGAAAGCTGCGGAAAATACTCGCAATGTTCCTATTATTTTTCTCAGTGCTTTAAACGATGCGCTAGATAAGTTGAAAGCTTTTGCTGTGGGAGGAGTGGATTACATTGCTAAACCTTTTCAGATGGAAGAAGTGCTGGCGCGTGTTGAGAATCATTTGCGGTTGCGCGAACTGCAAAAACAACTGGCAGCACAAAATGCACTGTTGGAGAGGGAAATTTGCGATCGCGAGTTATTAGAAGAGAAACTTCGGTCTTCGGAGGCGGCGATTCGGGTTTTTTTTGAAGCGATGAATGACATCGTACTGCTAATTGATGCTGAGGATTTCAGCATCAAAGTTGCGCCGACAAATTCGACACGGTTTTACCCAGAGGATACTGACATTCTGGGTCAAACTATAGAACAATTTTTTGGAGAGAAGGGTGAAATTTTTCACGCTCAAATCCGCTTGGCTTTAGAAACACAGCAAATTGTTAATTTTGAGTACAGTTTAGTCACGAGCGATCGCGAAGTTTGGTTTATTGCTAGCATTGCTCCCACATCAGAAAATACAGTGGCTTGGGTGGGTCGCGACATTAGCGATCGCAAACAAATAGAAGCAGCACTCCGCCAAAGTGAAGAAAGATTTAGGACGTTAGTAGATAACATTCCTGGTGCTATCTACCGCTGCATTTTTAACTTAGATATTACAGTGGAATTCCTCAGCGATGCCGTTGAAGAAATAGTGGGTTATCGAGCTAGCGAATTTATTCATAACCGCCTGCGAAAATGGACAAGTATTATCCATCCTCAAGATCGAGAGATGGTAAAATCTACTATTAAAAAAGCTGTGGCATTTAAACAGCCATTTATTTTAGAATACAGAGTGATTCATGCCAATGGTAGCATTCGCTGGGTTTATGATAAAGGTCAAGGCTACTTTGCCAGAGACGGGGGGTTACTATGGATAGATGGAGCAATTTTTGACATTAGCGATCGCAAACAGCAAGAAGAAACTCTGCAACGCCGAGCTAAAATTGATAGCCTACTCAGTAATATTTCTCGTACTTTTTTAGATCGCGATATTGATACGGCGATTAATTTTACTTTGGGCGTTATGGGGGAATATACAACTAGCGATCGCAGCTACATCATCCGCTACTCTGAAAGCCAAAATCAAATGACAAATACCCACGAATGGTGTGCTGAAGGCATTGCCGCAATGATTGGCGATTTACAAGCCATTTCTACTCAAACTTACTCCTGGTTTCACCAACAGCTTGCTAGCCATAAAATAGTTAAAATTTCTCGCCTTTCCGACTTGCCACCCGAAGCAGCCGCAGACAAAGCCGAATTTGAACGTGCTGGCATTCAGTCAACCATTAATGTACCGTTAATTCACTCTGGAAACCGGGTTGGATTCATCGGTTTAAATACCGTGCGAACTTCAAAATATTGGAATGCAGAAGAAATCAACTTACTAAAACTCGTAGGAGAAATAGTTGCCATTAGTCTCGCTCGGCACGAAGCAGAAGTTGCCCAACAAAAAGCTGCACAAGCTGCCTTAGCAGCCAGCAAATCCAAAAGCGAATTTCTCGCGAATATGAGCCACGAACTCCGCACCCCTCTCACCGCAATTCTCGGACTCTCCGAAGCACTTAGAGACGAAGTTTTCGGGCCTTTAACTACTAAACAGCACCAAAAATTAGCGACTATTGAACAGAGCGGTCAACACTTGCTAGAGCTAATCAACGATGTCCTAGATTTATCAAAAATTGAATCAGGAAAAATGGAATTGCAGTTGGCTAATGCTGATATTCAAGGGTTATGTGACGCTAGCCTCGCCTTTGTCAGACAACAAGCTCACCAAAAACAAATTAAGCTTACTGCTCAAATTCCTCCCCGCATTGGTAAAATCAAAGTTGATGAGCGCCGGATGCGACAAGTGCTGATTAATTTACTCAGTAATGCAGTTAAATTTACTCCCGATGGCGGTGCAGTTTGGATTGAAGTTAAGCCTGATTTAGAACATGAAGTTTTGCACTTTAGCATCGCCGATACAGGTATTGGAATTTCTCTAGAAAACATTGGTAAACTCTTTCAGCCTTTTGTGCAAGTAGATAGTTCGTTTACTCGCCGTTATGCGGGTACGGGTTTAGGATTGGCTTTAGTGCGGCAAGTCGTAGAATTACACGGTGGTAGTGTTTCTCTAGAAAGCGAATTAGAGCGCGGGAGCCGATTTACAGTTTCTCTACCCTGGAAACAGGAAATCAAGAAAAGTGAAATGCCGATGGCGATCGCCACTCATCAATCCTTACGTCTCAATCAAGTTTTAATTGTAGAAGATTCCGCCCCCGCCGCCGAACAAATAGCACATTATTTAGCTGAATTGGGCATCAATAATTCTGCCATTTATTCCTTGGGAACAGGGACAGTAGAAACAGCTATCAAAATGAACCCCGATGCAATTATTCTAGATTTGCAACTACCCGATCGATCGGGTTGGGATGTTTTGGCACAACTCAAGGCTGAACCCCGCACCCATAATATTCCGATTTTAATTGTTTCTGTAGCTGACGAGCCAGTGCGATCGCCAGAAGCAAGTAGATATGAGTATTTAGTCAAACCTTTTTCCCGGCATCAGTTTCAGTTAGCTCTCCGCAAGTTAGCCGCTGCTCAAGAACGCTTTGACAAAACCGCTACAATCTTAGAATCAAACTCCCTGCCCTTGCTGTTATTGGCAGAGGATAATGAGGCAAATATCTCTACAATAGTGGAATATTTGGAAGCTATGGGCTACCGAGTAGCAACCGCCATGAACGGATTAGAAGCAGTGCAAATGGCAAAAGAGCTAAAACCCAATTTAGTGCTAATGGATATTCAAATGCCAGAAATGGATGGTTTAGAAGCAACCCGCCAACTGCGAGCGGATGTAGAATTTGCTCAAACCCCAATTATTGCCTTGACTTCCCTCGCTATGCCTGGAGATAGAGAAAAATGTTTAGAAACTGGAGTCAATGAATATATGGCAAAACCTGTAAGCTTGAAGAAACTGGTGGAAGCGATCGCCTTTCAGCTCAATCAATTTTAGACTTTTATTTTCTAGAATTCAATACCAGAGTATAGTATTTCTATGCAAAATTCACCCAGTTTGACAAGCGAGAGAAAACTCAATTTACTCGTCATCGACGACGAAGAAAGTATATTTGAAGTCATCGAAGGATTGCTGTACCGCGAGGGATACAATTTCACGTATATTTCCAGCGGTAAAGAAGCTTTAAATCGCATTGATGAGATTCAACCAGATGTGATGTTGTTGGATTTGATGATGCCAGAAATAGATGGCATTGAAACTTGTCAACAAATTAAATCTAATCAGCGCTGGTCTCATATCCCGATTATTATGGTGACAGCATTGAGTTCCAAAGAAGATTTAGCTCGCTCTCTTGAAGCTGGTGCTGATGATTTTTTGTCGAAACCCATTAATAGTATAGAACTGCGAGCTCGGGTGCGGTCAATGTTGCGGATTAAGCTACAGTACGATGCTTTAGCGGCAACACAAAGGCTGAGAACTCTTAATCTATTCACTGCTTTTGTCAATTAACTGTAGTAAATTCTGGGTTTCCCTTAATTGCCTAAATCGGCTAAAGTAAGAAAATAAGCGCAAATATCGTCATTTTAACGGACAATGGCATCCTCTTCCTCTGTAGCAGTTCGCGAACTCCCCTTGTTTCCGTTGCCGGAGGTGGTTCTATTCCCCAGTAGACCACTACCGCTGCAAATTTTCGAGTTTCGCTACCGAATTATGATGAATACGATTTTGGAGAGCGATCGCCGCTTTGGGGTGCTGATGTGGGACCCTAATCAAAATAAAGTCGCCGCCGTTGGGTGCTGTGCTGAAGTAATTCACTGTCAGCGTCTCCCTGACGATCGCATGAAAATCATGACCTTAGGCCAGCAGCGATTTCGAGTGCTCGAAGCAGTGCGAGAAAAACCCTATTTAGTAGGTTTGGTGGAATGGATAGAAGATTCCCCCCCACAACAAGACCTCAGACCCCTAGCTAGGGAGGTTGAACAATTGCTGCGGGATGTGGTTCGACTATCTGGCAAATTGATGGATCAAGCTATTGAATTGCCCGATGATGTTCCCAGTCTTCCTACTGAGTTATCCCACTGGGTTGCTAGCAACCTTTATGGCGTAGCAACAGAACAGCAAGGTCTTTTAGAAATGCAAGATACCGCATCCAGACTCGAACGCGAGGCGGAAATTTTGACTTCTACTCGCAATCAACTGGCAGCTAGAACTGTCCTCAAAGATACATTGAAGTGAGCAGTTAACAGTTAACGGTTAACTGTTAACTGTTAACTATCAGCAATTTATGACATCCGCGAATCTCGCTCAACTCTATATAACCCATACCAATGCCGAACTGCCAGCCAGATAACAGATAACAAACCAGCTAAACTAAGAGTGATACCACTGTAAGGCACTAACAAACCTAAAACGGGCAAAATCCCCCCCGCAATAGTGGCAATCAGCGCTGCGAATCGAGCTTGATTAGCTTTACCTAAACCCCAAACTATTACTAATAAAATCAGTGAAATTCCACTCCAAGCCAGTTTAGCATCGACAATGCGGCTGAGATATGTTAAAGAAAGGATGCAAGCAAAGAAAACACCAGCCGCGATCGCCACATCTTTTAAGCTCATTGGTACTGACAAATATAGCAACCCCAGCCACCACAAAAATACCGCCGGTGCTAATAGCAACAACCTCGGCAAAATCCCCGTATTCCGAATTGGGCCAACTGAGGTAAATACCCCAAACGGATTGAGAACAGAAACATTATCATCAAACACCCAAGTAAACCGAGTTCCCCTGCCCTCCACCTTACTTTCAGTCGGAATAATTCCACTAGCAAAATCAGCATTAGGAAAATCTGCTAGAGCACTCAAGCGAAAATTTGAAAGTAATTGTCCATTAGCATTATAAACCCAGCGCGGCCCACCGAGAGCTTGATAAGTAACTTTAAATTTAGTTTCTTCTCCTGGTGAAAGCCGCAGCGGAAAATTATAATTACCTGGATTTACAGGTATTAATCGATTGCCATCTCTCTCAACTTTTAAATTTTGCAACAGCTTATAGCCATAAGGCGGCTGTACTTCAAACAAAAAATTCTGCGCCTCATCTAATTTATTAGCAACTTGGTAGTCAGCCGCAAAATTTGCCTGATAAATAGTTCTTTCCGTTGATGGGTCAGTAGTTTGATTCAACTTGACATCAATTTGAGAACCAGATATCGTGATGAAGCGATCGACTTTCCGCATTGCCTGAACGCGAACAATTTTACCCTCAACTTGGGTATCATAAGTATAGGGTTCTTCGATAGTGTAGCGGACTTGAGGAGCAGATTGTTCGAGGCGATCGCCAGCTACACTCTCTGCAATCTTAGTGACTCTTGCCTGTTCCCAATGGTGATAACGATTGCTCAAAGTAGCAGAAAGAAAAAATCCGCCAACCACCAGAATTAAAATTAAGATTAAATGCTGCAAACCACGCAGCAAAGCTGAGTAACGAACAACCCACTCGCCGATAAAAGTTGTATTTTCCGGTTCGTGGTTACGAAGGGCAAAACTCATCAGCGCGATCGCAATTCCTAACGCCCCCACCAAGATACCTAACTTAAATGACAACTTGAGAATTTGATTGCCAAATTCTATCAACTCATGAGGATGAGTGAGATCCGGCAAGCTCGGAATACCTTCGGCGATTAACCACATAGCGATCGAGTTGAAAGACAACACTATCTCTTACAATTGGTTAGAGGGAAATTCCTGATTTTTTGATAACTAATTAATAGTCGTAACACTGTAAGTACCAAAGATTTTTAGAGTTTCCGTGTAGGTGGCTAGCTCTTCTATAGCCGAAGCTGCCGCAGGTTGCTCAATGTCACATTGTAAGTCAATAAAAAAAACATATTCGCCCAGCGATCGCTTAGTTGGGCGAGATTCAATCCGGCTCATATTAATATCCCGGCTAGCAAAAGCTTGCAGCGGTTTCAAAAGCGTTCCCGGCACATTAGCTCCGACACTAAAAGCTAAAGATGTATGACTACAATCAGGGGAAAGAGGCGGCGCGATCGCAGGAGCATCAGCCTTACTAAGAACCCAAAATCGAGTATAATTGTCAGGATAATCATTAATAGAATTAGTTAGCACTGGCAAGTTATATAATTGTGCCGCACGCACAGAAGAAATCGCCGCTAAACTGCGATCTTTGAGGTATTCCAATGCTTCTGTAGTTGAATTCGCCGGAATCAACAGCGCCGACGGCAGAAATCGCTCCAACCATTTCTGACACTGAGCTAGCGCTTGCGGATGAGAGTATACTGTTTTAATCTCACTAAAATTTTCCGCATAAGAAACCAGAGCGTGTTGAATTGGTATCACTAAAGCGTGTTGAATTCGCAGCGTATCCAACCGCCACAGCGTATCTAGCGTCACTGTCACACTCCCTTCTATAGAATTTTCTACCGGGACAACTGCTAACTGAGCCCCCCCTGTGGCTGATGCCTCGATCGCCTGCGAAATGGTTGAATAAGGACATAACAGGCATTCATAGCCCTGCTGACTCAACCACTTGACATAAGCCAAAGCAGCAGTTTCAGCATTAGTACCTGCGGGGCCGAGATGTGCGACGGATATAGTCATACAGTGCAATATAAAGTTACAACTCTTTACTTAAAATTCATCAATCAGAAATTATGATGATCGGATTGCTAATTTACCCTAAAACCCTTTATCGCTTGGTTTGGCGAAATTAACATTGTTCAGTATCTAGTCTAAGTCATCTTAATGAGTGTTAAGCTTTATTAAGATTCTCCGATCTAACCTGTACTTTTACATCCTCTCATGCACACACGGTTTAATGCTTCCCAATCTGTTGAAATTCCCGTTCCCCACCAACGGGTACCGATTCAGCATTACTTGCGTCAACCCAAGCGGCTGGTAAATGCTCTAGTAGATCGAAGCCGCTTAGAGCAACTGAGCGAGGATTCTTTTCGGTTGAAAATGCGATCGCTAGAATTTATGATGGTGAGCATTCAACCCACAGTAGACTTAAAAGTGTGGGCAGGAGCCGACGGAGCAATTAATTTAAAATCCATAGCTTGCGAAATTCGGGGAGTAGAATACATCAACCAGCGTTTTGCACTCAACCTCAAAGGACGACTTGCTCCCTATCAACACAACGGAGCAACCTATCTAATAGGAAAAGCAGATTTAGAAGTAGAAGTAGAATTACCTCCGCCTTTTTGGTTAACACCCCAGCCAATTTTAGAAGCCACAGGCAATGGTTTACTCAAAAGCGTACTCTTAACAGTTAAACAGCGACTAATGCACCAGTTATTATTAGATTATCGCCGCTGGGCTTGTAATGAAACAGAGACTTTATCAGGTGCAACAGCACAAATATTATCAGTAGAAGGTCAAACTGGCTAATATCAGAAACTGGGCGGTTGAAACCGCATCTACACAGACAAAACCCGCCTACGCGGGTTAGAGAAAGGTATTGATTTTTCTTTAGTCCGCGTAGGCGGACTTCGTTTGTATAGCTGCGAATTCTATTCGCCAAGTCTTAAGTTAACCATAACATTAAACATGATTATGACACGCTCTCTTATGCCCTCTCCAAAATCCGCATCCCGCAAAATCGCTCCCCACATTCGCTGGTTCGAGCGTGGGATGGCACTGATTGCCATAGTAGATTTTAGCCTAGTATTATTTGACTTTAGTTACATACAGGGGCGCGATTTCTACTTCCATAAATTCCCCGTTATTACTCAATTTTACGACCCTTATAAAGGAATTGAACCTCATAGAGAAACCCAGAAATATCTAAACACTGTCAACACCTTAAAAGCTAAAGTTGTCCAAGCAGGAGTTAACCCTCCTGAAGTAAGCAGTTTATTACAGCAACTTCGCAGCGAAAGCGTGGAAATGATCGATCAAAATCCTTTTGCAGTGGCTAACAAGAGCGGGACTCTGGAAAAAATAAAAAATCGAATGCGAAACCGGATTCCCAATCCCCAAGATTCTTCCAAAGAAGCATTTAGGACATTTTGGAGCAGCGAATATTTAAACAAGGCGGGTTGGACGCAAGAGATTCAATGGTTCGATCGGGAAATTAAGCCTTTAATTGCTACTAATTATTATCGTGGTATTGGGGAAAATGGCGAAGCTATTGAATTGTTTTGGAAGATAGATCGCTGGTTTATAATTATATTTGGTTTAGAATTTTTAGCGCGAACATTTGCTCTCAGCCGTCGGTATCCAAGTTTAACATGGCGAGAAGCTATGCTTTGGCGGTGGTACGATCTTTTCTTGCTCCTTCCTTTCTGGCGGTTGCTGCGCGTTATTCCAGTTATAATTCGCATTAATGAAGCAAAATTGCCGGATTTAGAATTTTTGCGAACTGCACTTAGTCGAGGATTTGTCGGCAGTTTTGCACAGGAACTCACGGAAGTTGTGGTGATTCAAATTATAAATCAGATGCAAGGCTCGATTCGCTCTGGAGAGTTGGCAAAACAGCTATTTCAATCGCAGCAACAGCGCTATAGGGATATTAATAATGTTAATGAAATAGAAGCGATCGCAACTCGCTTAGTACAAGTAACTGTCTATAAAGTCCTGCCTCAACTCCAGCCAGACTTAGAAGCACTTTTGCGCCACAGTATCGAAAGTATGCTTAAACAATCTCCCGTTTATCAAGGATTCCAGCAAGTTCCGGGATTAGGAAATTTCCCCGAAAAGCTAGCGGAACAGTTAGTAGCAGAGCTATCTAAATTAGCAGCATTTGGGCCTCAGAATGCCTATGAAGCCTTTAAAGCTGCCGCAGACGATACCGTAGGTACTCAACTTTCAAACCAGCTAGTGCAGCATTTTGGCAAGGCTTTGGGCGCTGAATTACAACAACATCAAACTTTACAGGAAATTCAACTACTGTTATCAGATTTTCTAGAGGAGGTAAAAATCAATTATGTTAAGCAGTTAAGTGAGGAAGATTTTCAGAAAATATTGGCGGAAACTAAGCAATTGCACGAAGCGAATCAAAGCTAGTCGAATGTTAGAATAGGCGCGATCGCTCTGGATACGACAGGAAGTGGAAATTTATCGTCAGGTCAATTAGATTGTTATTTTTAATGAATACGAATCTTAAGAATAGGCAAGAAGCCTGTTCCATAGAGGTAAATTTTCTGGCGGGGCCTGCAAAGTGCTTGCGATCGCCCACCCTACGTTTAAATCTAGGAGTGTTACCCTAGAGTGTACGTAATCCAGACTACATCGGAGCCACAGCTAGGTCTAGCATAATGGTTCACATTAAGCGGGTCGAACTCACTAATTTCAAGTCTTTTGGCGGCACAACGTCCATCCCGTTGCTGCCGGGGTTTACTGTGGTTTCCGGGCCCAACGGTTCCGGGAAGTCCAATATCCTCGATGCTTTGCTATTTTGTCTGGGCCTCTCCACCTCCAAAGGGATGCGGGCCGAACGTTTGCCGGATTTGGTCAATAATGCTCAAAATAAGCGCGGTACGGTTGAAGCTAGCGTGACGGCAACTTTTCACCTGGAAGCTGAGGCAGAAAAATGGTTAGCAGATGATGAGGCTAACGATCTAACGGATGAGTTATCTGTTGCAGATGATGGGGAAACTGCTGTTACGGATGAGTTATCGGTGGCAGGGGAAGAAAACGATGCGATCGCGACACGCCACGCCGAAGGGATCGCACTTCACGAAAATAACGGACACTCGCCGTCTGATAACCTCACATTAGAACCCCACCTTGCTAAGGGGGGGAGTAAGAAACCAAGATCGGCTGAGTGGAGTGTCACTCGTAAGCTGCGGGTAACGAAACAAGGTACTTACACCTCAAATTACTACATCAACGGCACACCCTGTACTCTGACTGAACTCCACGAACAGTTAAACCGTCTGCGAATTTATCCAGAAGGCTATAATGTCGTACTCCAAGGCGATGTTACTAGCATTATTTCCATGAATGCGAAGGAACGCCGCGAAATTATTGATGAATTGGCGGGTGTGGCGCAATTCGATCGCAAAATAGTCTTAGCTAAAGATAAGTTAGATGAGGTCAAAGGACATGAAGAGCGATCGCGGATTGTCGAAAAAGAACTAATTGCACAACGAGATCGCCTTTCTGCTGACCGCGTGAAAGCCGAAAAATATCAAAAACTGCGTGCAGAACTGCAAGAAAAGTCGCAGTTTGAAGCCGTACTCAAATATCGCCGCCTGCAACAACAAGAGTGGAAATTGCGGGAACAAATCGAAGCAGGCGATCGCACTTTAAATGACTTAAATAGTCAACTCCAATCTCTCGAAACTCAAATTCAACAAGCAACCGCCGAACTAGATGGATTAAATGCGCGAGTCAAAGCTTTAGGAGAATCGGAACTCCTAGCTTTGCAATCAACTTTAGTCACCCAAGAAGCCGAACAACGGCAACTGCTAAACCGCAAGCAAGAACTAGAAACAGCAGCGCAACAAACCGCCGCACAAATAGCACAAACTGACCAAGAAATTCGGCAACGTCGCCAAACTTTAGAACAAGTAGAAGTAGAAATATCTTATGCCAATTCTCAGCAGGGAATTTTGCAGCAACAGCGAGACGAAGCGCAACAAATCCTCGACCAAAACCGGGAAGTTGCCAACGCGATCGCGTCCAATGCTGAAGCTTGGGTGCAACAGCAAACAGAACTTCACCGCCAAATCGAAACCCTCCAGCAAACCCTAAACCCTCAACGTACAGAACAAGCAACTGTAAGGGAACGCGCCGATCAATTGCAACGCAAAATTCAAGAGCAGAACGAGTCTTTGCAGAATTTAGAGCAGGAAGTTGCCGAGAAACAAACTCAACTCACCCGATCGGTTGAAACCAAAGCTTTTGCCTCGCTGCAAGTAGAATCTTTAACTCAAATTCTAGCATCCGCCGAACAAGAATTACAACTACAACAGGAAACTCAAACCCGCTTGCTGGAGGAACAACGGGAAAGACAGCGTAAATTAGATAAGCTAGAAGCACAAGCTCAAGCTATCCAAGAAACTACCGGAACTGCGGCGACTAAAGTTATAGTTCAAAGTGGAATTGGCGGCATTTGCGGCTTAGTCGCGCAATTAGGAAGAGTCGAACCGCGCTATCAGCTAGCATTAGAAATTGCGGCTGGTGCGCGGATGGCAAATATGGTAGTAGAAGATGATAGTGTAGCAGCAGCGGCTATTGAAGTTTTGAAAAGAACAAGAGCCGGAAGAATGACATTTTTGCCATTGAATAAAATCAGAGGTTCGCGGTTTTCTCCTCCCGATGTGTTACGCCGCGCCGCTGGCTTTGTTGACTGTGCGGTAAACTTAATTGATTGCGATTCCCGCTATCGCGAAATTTTTGCTTATGTTTTCGGTAATACAGTTGTCTTTGCCAACCTTGGGGACGCTCGCAAACACTTAGGAGTTTACAGAATTGTAACTTTAGATGGGGAAATTTTAGAAACTAGCGGCGCGATGACTGGCGGGAGTATTGTCACGCGATCTTCCTTGCATTTTGGCAATGTTGATGCTAGCGATTCTGCGATTGAAGCTAGAGTGATTGCATCTCTGCAAGAGCGATTACAAGAAATTGAGCGGATTTTGGAGCGGTGCAAAACTGCGATCGCGCAAGCTGCGGCGGCTGTAAAATCTCACGAGCGAGAGTTAGTGGAAGCAAGGCAAAATCAGCGAGAAAGTCAGTTAAAAGTAGAACAGTTAGAAGCTGCAATTAAGAATTTAACCTCCCAACAGGAACAGGTTAAAACCCAACTTGTTAAGAATACTCAAGAATTAACTAATGCTGAAACTCGATTGCAATTGCTGGAGCTAGAGTTGCCACGAAAGGATATTGAACTACAGCAATATCGCGAAACTTTAGCACAATTAGAAGAGTCAAACCGCCATAGCGAATGGCAACAAATGCAAACAAATCTCCGGAGTTTGGAAGCTAATTTACAAGAGCGAGAATCAGCGCTGCGAAATGACCAGCAACGTATTGCTGAATTAGGAAATCAAAGCCAGCGTCTAGGAGAAAAAATCAAAGATAGTCAAAGGCAGTTAGAAGAATATTACAATCAACAGTTAACAGTTAATAGTCAACAGTTGACCATTAAAAGCGATTTGTCTATTATGGATGGACAAATTGCCGAAACCAAGGTATTGTTAGCTCAGATAGAGGAAAGATTGGGGACAGAAAAAGAGGCTCGCGATCGCGCCGAATCTCACCTCAGAGAACGCCACCTAGCTAAACAGCAACTAGAATGGCAACAGCAAAAACTTCAGGAAACTCAACAAGAGCGGCGCGAACAGTTAACAAATATTCGCACTCAGCTAGAAACTCAGCGGGGAGAATTGCCAGATCCCGCGCCAGAAATTCCAGAACATCTGGAAAAAGTAGATTTAGCCGAATTGCAGCAAGAAGTTAAATCCCTAACTAAACGGATTCAAGCTCTAGAACCCGTAAATATGCTAGCCTTGGAAGAATACAACCGCACTCAAGAACGCCTCCAAGAATTGAGTCAAAAATTGGCAACATTAGAAGGAGAACGCACCGAAATCTTATTAAGAATTGAGAATTTTACAACTTTGCGGCGGCGAGCTTTTAAAGAAGCCTTCGATGCCGTCAACCAAAATTTTCAAGTCATTTTTGCCGAACTTTCCGAAGGTGACGGCTATCTCCAGCTAGATGACCCCGAAGATCCCTTTATCAGCGGTCTAAATCTGGTAGCTCACCCCAAAGGCAAACCCGTACAGCGCTTGGCTTCCATGTCTGGAGGTGAAAAATCCCTAACTGCCCTGAGCTTTATTTTTGCACTGCAACGCTATCGCCCATCAACGTTCTATGCTTTTGATGAAGTAGATATGTTTTTGGATGGGGCAAATGTGGAGCGATTAGCTAGAATGATAAAAAGACAGGCAGAGCAAGCTCAATTTATTGTTGTCAGTTTGCGCCGTCCTATGATTCAATCGGCAGAGCGTACAATTGGCGTAACACAGGCGCGGGGAGCTTATACTCAAGTCTTAGGACTCAAATTGTAACCCGGAGTCACTGTTTATGACTGTGTTAAGTAATATGTATATTTAAGAAATCAGGATTAGAGCTAGAATGACATCCGAACAAATCCGCCAACGCTCCGACCTTCTCGGTACTCAAGTAATCACCCGCGACAGAGGCAAACGCTTAGGGGTGGTGAGTCAATTGTGGATAGACATTGACCGACGGGAGGTTGTGGCTGTCGGTCTGCGAGATAATATACTGGCGATCGCTGGAATGCCGAGGTTTATGTTTCTCACCAACGTCCGCGAAATCGGCGATGTAATCTTGGTAGAAGACGAAAACGCGATCGAAGACGACGTTGACATTGAAGCCTATAGCAGCTTGATTAACAGCGAAGTCATTACCGAAACTGGCGAACTTTTGGGTCGAGTTCGGAGTTTTAAGTTCGATCGCGAAAACGGTAAACTTGTATCTTTAATCATCGCCTCTTTGGGTATTCCCCAGATCCCCGAACAAATTCTCAGCACCTATGAACTGCCAATAGATGAAATCGTTAGCAGCGGCCCCAACCGCCTGATTGTATTTGAAGGCGCAGAGGAAAGGCTGCGTCAGCTAACAGTAGGGATTTTAGAGCGTATCGGTTTAGGACAAGCACCTTGGGAACGTGAAGAAGATGGGTATACCCTCCCCACAGCCATCAGTCCCGGAAATCAATTAGGTACAGGAGAGATAATTCGCCCCGTAGAAACCAAGAAAAGAACTGTTGCTCCCGCAGTTGAGGAAGCTTGGGATGAAGACGAGCAGTGGGATCGACCAGTAGTGCGGCCCCCCGTGCGTCAGCCTCAGCCAGAGCCAGTTTACGACGATTATGACGAAGAAGATAACTGGAACGATGGGGGGGATGATTATGAAGAAGAGTATGTAGAAAGGGATTATCCTGCTCCAGTTCGCTCTCAGGAGAAGAAACGGGCCCTTGAGTATGATGATGTAGAAGCCGACGCTTGGGCTGATGATGAAGCTCCAAAACCTTACAAGCCAGCCCGCGTGAATATCCCTGAGAAGAAAAAGGCTCCAGAGTACGAAGAAGAATCAGGTTATTAGTTAAGGGGAAAAGGAATAAATGTGTTACGAGTAAGCCTCAGAGCCTCTCTCCAAAAAGGGGAGAGGTCTATTCATTTGAAAATGGCTGTAAGCGCTCGTTTGGGTATTCAACAGGAAGCTCAATCAAAAATTCTGTTCCTTTTCCCAAAACTGACTGAAAGCTTAATTTACCATTGTGTTTTTCTTCAATGATTTGGCGAGAAATAGATAACCCTAAACCTGTGCCTTTCCCGATCGGCTTGGTTGTAAACATATAGCTGAATAGTTTAGAATAGGTTTCTTCGCTCATCCCACAACCATTATCTGCGATCGCGATCGCTAAGTGAGAATTCTGCATAAAAGTCCGAATAGAAATTTGATTAGGATTACTTTTAATTTCTTTATAGCTCAGCCCGTTATTTGCTTCTTCCAGTGCATCAATCGCATTACTTAAAAGATTCATAAATACCTGGTTTAATTGACCAGGATGACACTTAATTAGCGGTAGATCTCCGTAATCCCGCACTACTTGAATTTCCGGGCGAGTCTCATTCGCTCTCAATCGATGCTTTAAAATTATCAATGTACTGTCAATGCCATCATGAATGTTGAATTCTACCAATGATATAGAGTCTAAACGAGAAAAAGTCCTCAGCGAAATACTAATATTGCGGATGCGCTCAGTTCCATCCTGCATTGATAATAGCATCTTAGGCAAATCTTCTTTCAAGTAATCTAATTCCATTTCCTCCAAAAAAGCTTGAAGTTTTGTCGAAGGAGTAGGGTGTTCTTGCTGATAAAAATCAATTACCTTAAACAAAGATTTAATATTTTCTTTAAGCTGACTAATGTTGCCAGAAATAAAGCCGACAGGGTTGTTAATTTCGTGAGCTACACCTGCTACTAACTGACCTAGAGTAGACATTTTTTCACTCTGTACCAATTGCAATTGAGACTGCTGTAATTCTCGCATTGCTTGTTTAAGTTCACTCGTGCGCTCTTCTACTCGTTGTTCTAATAGTTCATTTTGTTCGATCAGTTTTTTACTCAAAAATCTTAATTTTAAGTGGATAGCTACACGAGCTAAAACTTCTTCTTGTTGGAAAGGTTTAGTAATATAGTCTACAGCTCCTAAGTTTAACCCTCTTACCCTATCAACTGGGTCATTCAAAGCTGTCATAAATATCACGGGAATGTCATAAGTTTTTAGATTTGATTTCAGGCAATAACAGGTTTGAAAACCGTCAATTCCTGGCATCATCACATCTAGTAATATCAAATCTGGTAGGGCATATTCTGCTTGGTTAATTGCGCTCGCTCCATCCGTTGCTACCAAAATCGTCCACCCAGATTCTGACATGGCTTCTGACAGAACTTTTAAGTTGGTAGGGTTATCATCTACCAACAGAATTGTTGCATTCCTTGGTATTTCGGCTGGGTGATTCATAAAATTAAATCAACTTGTTTGATTATTTCTTACTAATTTTTCAATTAAAATTTGGAGCTTTTTTACAGCAAAACTGTCCGCCAGTTGTCGTAATTCAGTAATTATTGGTGTGTAGCTAGCATCTTCTCTTTCTAACTCGTCACATATTAATTTAATTGCCTTAATATTTCCTTTAAGAGCTAAATCATAAAGTTTCTCTAGTGCGGGACTAGGTAGAGTTACTTGTGCTGTTATATCTTCTAAATGAGCTGCTATTGGCATTTTTTGTTCTCCTAACTCTGTTGATTTTTCTTCCCGTACCCACTCCAAATTCAAATGTTTTCTCAACACTTCTAAAAGCACATTAATTTCAATAGGTTTTGGTAAAAAATCATTGGCTCCTGCCTCCAAACTTTGACGTTGTGTTTCTTCAAAAACATTGGCAGAACAAATGGCAACTGGTAATTGTTTCAGTTGTGGGTCAGAGCGAATGTGGCGGATCATTTCCCAACCATCCATAATTGGCATATTCAAATCAGAAACAATTAAGTCAATCTCAGAGGTTTTGGCTGCGTTCAATCCTTCTTCACCGTTAGCGGCTTCGGTAATAGAAAATCCAATTGATGAAAGAACTGAGGTGACAATAGAGCGAGCTTCAAAGCTGTCGTCTACAACTAATATAGTTGGCTTTTTACCTTTAATTCCCACAATTTTATTGGTGGATAATGAAATGGATGTTGCTTCTAAAAGAGTGAAATTAACAGGAACTTCTACGTCAAACCAAAAAATACTGCCTTCTCCCAATTGACTAGCTACTTCTAACTGACTTTCCATCAGATTTACTATTTTTTGGCTAATGGCTAAGCCTAAGCCGGTTCCTGTTGCCATTCGCGATTTTTCTCCCACTTGCTCGAAGGGTAAAAATATCTTTTCAAGCTGTTCTGAAGTCATACCAATGCCAGTATCTTCTATAGAAAATCGGATTTTAGCGGGAGAAAAGGAGTGCTGCTTGAGCTGAGTTGTACCGATTTTATCGTCTTGTAATAAATCTATGTTTTTGTCAATGATTTCTACCTTAAAACTGACTCCGCCGCTGTCAGTAAACTTAATAGCATTTCCCAGCAGATTGATTAAAACTTGCCGGAGTCGTTTTTCGTCCCCACGGATTTTGAGAGGTAGTCCAGAAATTTTAGGGGGAGTGAAATCTATGCTTTTTTGAAAGGCTTTAATTCGGCAAATTTCGGCAACTCCAATGATAAAATTATGGAAATTAAACTCTGTGGGGTAAAGATCGAGCTTCCTGGCTTCAATTTTTGACAAGTCTAAAATATCGTTGATTAACGTGAGCAAGTGATCGCCGCACTGATGAATGATCCTAATTCCTTCTAACTCTTTAGCAGATAGCAATTGCGATCGCTCTAAAATTTGAGCATAGCCTAATATGCCGTTGAGGGGGGTTCGTAGTTCATGGCTCATGTTTGCTAAAAATTCGCTTTTAGCGTGGTTAGCAGAGTCGGCTGCAACTTTAGCGGCTTCTAATTCCTGGGTGCGTTCGGCAACTTTCAACTCCAGATTGCGCGAATATTCTTCTAACTGATTATTGGCTATTCCTAAATCTTTATTAGCTGCTTGTAATTGTTCATTTGCTCCTTTTAACTGCCAGTGGTTGTAGTGATTAGTTGTTAAAATTGCTGAGATAGTTAAGGCGAGCAATGGAGAGAAAGCAGGAATTACCCAACCACCTAAAAAAGCAAGGAAGCAAATGCTAACGATGCAGCTTCCTCCTGCTAAAATATATAAAATAGTGATAGTAGAAAAGTTATTTTTCTTTAAAGAATTTGATGCCAATAAGGCCCAAACGCCACCAGCACCAGTAAAAGACCAAAGGGTAATCCACAACCAGTTGGCTTGCTGATTCCAAACGTGCAGTAGGGGTCGCCCTTGGACAGCAGCACTTAAAATTTGGCTGGCGATATTAGCGTGAATGGCTACACCAGGAGTTAATTGAGGTGCAGAGAGTAGACTACTGCTGTAGGGGGTACGAAAAATATCTTTGAGGCTGTCAGCAACAACACCGATGAAGACGGCGCGATCGCGCATCAGTCCTTGAGGAATCCTATCTTCAAGTACATCAGCCATTGAGATTGTTGGAAAGCTATCCATCGATCCCCGGTAATTTATCAAAATTTGATAGCCACCTTTACTGCCAGGAGCAATATAGCCTCCCTCTTCCCCTGTTAAGGGTGTAAACGTCGCCTTACCCAGCCCGATTTTTTGATGTTTAGCCTCAACCATCCGCAGTTCCACTTTTTCTGCTTTCAGGTATTCTAAGGCAATTCTGACACCTAGCCCTTCCCTAAATTGAGGCCCGACAGACTTTAAAGCCCGCCGGACTTTGCCATCTGCGTCTAAAACTAAGTCAGAAGCTGCTACTTGCCGAGCTTTGCTTAAGACAGGTGGCGGTGCGACAGGAGTACCCACGACTTTCTCAATCCCAATCAATTTGGGTGTAGACTCCATGACTTTGAGTAATTCTTGATGTCCTGGTTCTAAGGGTAAGTCGCGATAAAGATCCAATCCGATCGCTCGTGGCTGTTGTTCTTTAATTTTGTTGAGCAATTTAGCCAAGAGGCGATCGGAGATCGGCCAAGTTCCTGCGTACTTGATGTCTGACTCATTGATGGCAACGATGACGATGCGCTCGTCTTTGGGTTCTGCTGGTCGCACCCGAAAAAACTGGTCAATTGTTGCCCATTCTAGTAACTGGAAGAAACCGAGGGTACTTCCTGCAATAGTGACTATGGTGGTAGTAGCTGCGATCGCTACCACACCTCGCCATTTCCCAACCCGTTTTCTGAAATCAAGCTTGCTCAAATCCATATAATGACTACACGAAAATTCAAAGCTTGACTTCTCGATACCACATCCATACTTAATCAACGACCCTAACTAAAGTTAGGAGTTTACAAGTTGTCAAAAAACTAGGCGTTCAACGAAGTATCGTTAGAACGCAGGCTTATTTTTTCCCTCTTAGCAAGGGTTTTTTTGAGTGACGTAGAACTACTGCCACTTTCGTAACTATAGCCAATCCTGTTTGGTAAGTTTGGCTGAGATTCGATCGCAGGAGGGATTTATTGGGGTTAAAACTGCTCTACTAAGGGAATGGCCGTCAGCCGATCCAAGCCAACTTGCTTCAGAAGTGAGTTCCACTCGGAAACTAAGGTCTGATTTTCAGGTTGCGATCGCCGAGCCGCAGCTAGTACCGCTAGAGTATCGTACCAAATGCCAGACTCAGCATAAAGCTCAGCTTCTTTTACAGCCGTCAGTTGTTTGTTTGTTTCCCTTGCCACAGGCGCTGGAACTCGCTTAACCCAACCGTTAACACCGTAGTTACCCGGTTGCAATACTTGCCCTGGTTCGATCACAGCAAAGAACCATAAATAATCTTTACCCACTTCTAGTTCTGGGGCATCTGCGGGCAGAGTGAAGCTAAGAATGCCTTGCTTGCCTGAAATTTCAAATGTTGTTTGGTAGTGAGGCTTTCTATCGGTGGTTTGCAAGCTGAAAAATATTTGCTTGCGAGTTCCTTCGGGAACGTACACAAAGAATGTCGGGCGTGCTGCCACCGTGCGTCCTAGCTTCGTGGCAGGAAGTAAGGGAATAAACACTGACAGTGCATCTGTACGAGTGCCACCTCCTACTGTAGACTTCGGTGAGTCTTCCCCTGGAGCCTGGAAGTTGACATCGCGAGTGCCACCACCTGTGGTGGTGCTGGGTGAAGCGTCGCCTGGTGCTGCAAACGTTACGCCGTCGCGAGTGCCACCGCCTGTGGTGTTGCCCGGTGAAGAGTCACCTGGTGCGGTAAATCTTACACCGTCGCGAGTGCCACCGCCTGTGGTACTGTTGGGTGCGTCACCACTGGGAGATGCAAATCTAATCTCCCCACGAGTGCCACCGCCTGTGGTGTCAGCCGGGGTAGCGTCGCCGCCAGACTGAAACTGAACGCCACGAGTGCCACCACCAGTGGTGTCAGTGGGCGTACCGTCCCCTGGAGCCTGGAATTGAATCGCCATTAAAGATTGGTTTGCTGTAGCTGGGGCGCTCCTGCTTGAGTTGCCCCTAGCTTGTGCTGCTTCCAGAGTACATGGGGCGATCGCTAAAGGTATCGCTAAGGCTGCACTAGATATGATTCTGGCAATTGTTGCTTGGTGAGATGTAATCATAATCTGCTCTTTGGTGAGGTATAGGCTTATTTTTTCAATGAGCTCATTAAGATTGAGAAGTGTGCGTTCCTAAAAGATTACAGGTTGATTTCTTTGGTTGAAGAATATGCACTAACACCATCTCCGAGTGTCTAAAAAATTTATGTGCTGATATTTTTCACTCGTAGCTGCACGCCTGACCCTGAATTCGCTCAATCTTATTTGTACAGATTTGTACAGAGCTGTAGCCATTTTATCTTTACGCACCGTTCTACTAAACTTACTCAAATCTACTCAGTAGATTCAACGTTAGCTTCCTGTTTCAACGTAGGGGGTCGGCCCCTTCTACGACCCAGGCGTAACTTTAGGCTGAACTAGCCTTACTTTGGGTAGAGTAAGCCCCATATAAAACATTATCACTTTAAATTGCAAAAACACTCTGTATTCCTCATTACTTTATTATATTTTTATAATTTTTACCAAATCTTAATATACATTTTGTAAGTAGTGTATAATAATTTACTTCGTTTGTGTAGGCAGGGGCTCTTTGGAGCGCCCCATCAAGAAAACTCAATCTTTGTGGAACAGGCATCTTACCTATTAAAGACAATCATACAAGATATCAACTTAAACTAACTTAAAGCCAATTGCCCACCAAGATAAACGATGCCCAAAAATAAGGGTGATTGTAAATAGGGTCTTTCAATAAAGTTAACTGCGCCCCTCGCAAAGCTTCAGCTTTATTTAGCTTACTTTGAGAGAGCTGGTGGTAAAATGCCACCATTAACTTAGTAGTTGATAGGTCGCTAACCGACCACAAACTAGCGATGGTACTAGAAGCTCCCGATCGCACAGCTAGTCCTGCTAATCCCAGGGCGGCTTTAGGATCGCCAGCGGCGGTTTGGCAAGCGCTGAGAACTAGAAGTTCTAAAGGATTAGAGTTATTTCTGGTTTTTAACAACGCGCTCAAATCTCGAACGTTAATGCGATCGTCCCAACTCAGGAGAAATGTGAGATCCGGGTTAGAGCTAAACTGACCGTGAGTGGCAAGATGAACGATCGAATAACCCTGGTCTTTAACATTTTTGTCTAAGGCGGATTGGATAAATTTTTGATCGAGAAATACGTCAGATTTAACTTCAGCAGCAATTCCCTTGAGTTCAACTCCTACTCCTGGCAAAGCGGGAAAACCTTGGCGTGCTTGGGTGAGCCCTGCCGCCAATACTTTGAGTTTATTGCGTTGCAAAGCTTCGGGCAAAAGCTGTAACCCCAAACTGAGGGCGACGCTGTATCTCTCTACTAAGTATTGTTTGCCATCGTAGAGGGCGGACATTGGTAGGTTTCGCAAGGAACCGTCGAGAACAAAGGCTATAGTTTTGATGTTGTTAGCTGCAAAGTCGGCTTCAGCGGGTTTGATTAACCAATTGTAGGCTTCTTGGTAATAGCGCAGGCGATCGCTACTAGAATAACCCAAATAAAGGGAGGAATATAACAACTTAGTACGACGCTCAATTTCTGGCTCTGGCAATAAAGTTCGATAGTGTCTCAAAGGTTGACCAGGTAAGGATAGAACCACTTCCAAACGGTCTGGTAAAATAATCGGATAGACGACTGCGGAATGGGGATCGATTTCATCAATTTGTTTAGGTTTAATATCTAAACAAGCTTCTTTAAAGAAGTCTTCAATTTCTGCAAGTTGTAAAGACTCAATAACTTGGCGGGCTAATTTCAGTTTTTGTTGTTCTTCGGCATTCCCAACGTAGACTTGTCCTTCTGGAGCTCCTTCTGTGAGTAGCAGACTGACGAGTTCGCGGTAGACTGGTTCGACGCTTTTGGTAAAGCTAAATTGCACGTCAGAATTAATGGCGATTAAGTCTTTACGAAGAGATTGTAGGGTGCGATAGGCTTCGGTGTAAGCCGCGATCGCGCCTTTAAAATCTCCCTGTTGTTTGTAAATCCGACCGAGTTGCCAAGAAGTATAAGCAACAAGAGTGGGAACATCAATGCTTTGGGCCGTAGCCAGCGATCGCTTAGTTAAAGTTTCTGCATCCTGCCACTGTTTACCTTGTGCGTAAAGTTCCCCTAATTGGGCGAGGCTATATGCTTCAGCTTTGGAGTCTTGAAGTTCCTGGGCTTGTTGAACGGCGGTTACTAAGATTTTGGCAATATCTTGCTGGGATACAGATCGCACTTTCATCATGCTTTTGGCAAAGTTAACGCGACCGTAAATAGTGGAGCGACTAGGTGGTAAATTGGCGAGGAGCGATTGAATTTGAGGTGCGATCTCGATCGCTTTTTGTTGCTGTTGAGTTTCGACATACAAGCTGAGTTGATTGAGTTGGGCTTGCATTTGGGTGAGGCGATCTGGTGCTGTTTTTGCTGCTTGTTGGTAATAGTCTAAAGCAGTTTTGTTTTGCTGTAAATCTCTGGCAACGTTGCCGATCGCAAGTAATGTTTTACTGAGAATAGCAGGAGAATTTTGTTGTTGGGCAATCCGCCAACTTTCCTCTAACACTTGTTTAGATTGCCGTAAGTCTCCTAGCAGTTGTAGAGTACGCCCTAAACTTTGCAAGCTTTCAGCTTTTAGCACTGAGTCGGGTTGGGTTTGGATTTGTTCGTTAATTCGCTCTAGTAAGGTTTTCGTGCGACGGTATAAACCAAGGGTTTGCAGAGCTTGGGCTTGGTTGAGCTGGCTACCAAGTTTTCCCGTTGGGTTGTTGGCAGCTTCGTAGGTAGTTTCTGCTTTTTCCCAAGCTTCTAAGGCTGATTGAGTTTGACCGGCTGCCAGTAACAGGCTACCTTGGGCATTCCAGGCTTGGGCGAGGATGGAAGTAGCTTTGATGTCAAGTTGGCTTTGACTTTGCAGTAGTTGGAGGCTAGAGGCGATCGCGTTTTTTGCAGATTCTAACTGACCTAATTCCTGATAAGCTGTAGCTAGATAATTGAGAGTCATCGCTTGATTTAAAGCTGCACCCTCTGTAGCGTAACGTTTCTGAGCTTGTTGCCATTGGGCGATCGCTTCGGAAAAGCGACCTGCACCGTAGAGTTGTCTGCCGTTTTCTAGAAGTTGTGCTGAGTTTTGCGTGATTGGGAGTTGTTGCGCGATTGGGGAGATTGGCGGTTGTTTGGCTAGGGTAGGAAGGGTAACTGTCAGGCATAATGTCAGCACAGCTAAGCCGATGCTGAGGCTAATTTTGGCTGGGAGATAGATAAATTTAGGGAAGATTTTAAGAATCATAAGGAGTGCTCGTTAGAATTTTGGCTATTTTGGGAAAGATTCAGCGCGATCGCGATCTTTATATGTCAATAAATCTAGCTTTTGGAAAGCTCCCAGGCACCCTGACCATAAATGTTATATCACGTCTGGCGCATTAACCATAATTCATTAGACATCTCCAATCAACCTTGTGGAGCAGATAGATACTTGAATGCCTCATTACATAAGCGTTTCCTATGTATAATCATTGTTCTAGCTGAGGCACCTATCGGGATCGTTAATGGTTTAAATGCGTAACAGCTTATGATAGTTAATCAACTAAACTTGGTATTGGGTGATATTTTACTCTGTTCTTCATTTTTTTTGTATTCCTTTATAATCAACTCCGTAGCTATTTGATTGTTTACTGCCTTAGAAAAAAGAAATCCTTGACCTAAGCTACACCCTAAGCTGCGAAGTTTTTCTAATTGAAATTCTGTTTCAATTCCTTCAGCCACAACTTCTAGTTTTTGGCTATTGGCAAGCAGCAAAATAATTTGAATGAGAGGAATATCTTCGGAATTATCCTTCAATCCTTTTAGAAAAAAACGGTCGATTTTTAAGGTATCAATATAAAATTCTTGTAAGCGACTCAATGAAGAGTAACCCATACCAAAATCATCTAAAGATAATCCGAGACCCAGATTTTTTAAAGCTTGCAATTCCCTAGAAGGTTCATTTAACAAGTAGCTTTCTGTAAGTTCTAATTTTAATAATCGGGGGTTTGCACCAGTTTCTTTCAAGATAGACGCAACTTTGTCTGGCATATTTTCCTGCTGAAACTGTATGGCTGAAATGTTGATGCTCAATTTTATAGAAAAGTCATAAAATTGCTCTTGCCACTTGCTCAATTGGCGACAACCTTCCCTAAACACCCACTCTCCTAAAGGATGAATCAGCCGAGTTTCTTCAGCTAAAGGAATAAATTGATCTGGTGAAATTATTCTGTGAGGATGATTCCAGCGTAGCAGAGCTTCAAAGCCTTTCAGTTCGCCATTAGATAGAGAAACAATCGGCTGATAATGCAAGCAAAATTCTTCCGCTTCGATCGCCCTTCTCAAGTCTTGTTCAAGCTGCATCTTCGCCCATACAATCTCTTGCATTTGTCGGTTAAAAATTTGATATCCACCTTGTTTTTGTTGTTTAATTGAGTACATAGCAATATCAGCATCTCGAATCGGATCTAGGGGAGCTGAATAGCCAATTGTACTGAAGGATAGACCAATACTAGCTCCTATGACTACTTGGCGTTCTTCCAATAAAAAGGGTTTGCGTAAGCTTTCTAAAACTTCTTTCGCTATTTGTTCTGCTCTGGTGTGAGGAAAGCCAGCCGCAGGCATCGCGTCACCATTTTCTAACAGAATCACAAATTCATCGCCACCCAATCGCGCCGCAGTATTGGGTGGACTTAAAATAGAACGCATTCTCTGAGCCACTTGTTTTAAGAGTTCGTCTCCTACCAAATGTCCTAAACTATCATTGATGACTTTAAAGCGGTCTAAATCTATTAATAAAACTGTATAATTTAACTCGTTTTCAATTAACTCAGTGAGGCGGTGGATCAGCCAAGTACGGTTAGGCAAATCAGTAAGGGAATCGTGAAGGGCATCATAAGTAAGTTGAGCTTGATTTTTATGTAAATTTTCTAGAGCTTCTGATAGTTCTGTTGTCCGCGCTTGTACGCGCAGTTCTAACTCTTGTGCTAGTGCTTCTAAGGCAGCGCGAGCATTGTTCCCTTCCTCAATTTCTTGCAACAATTGCTGGTTTTTTTGTTCTAAGGCAAGTGTTAATCTGTGCAGTTTTAAATGGGTTTGTACTCTAGCTAGAACTTCTTCTCTGTTAAAAGGTTTAGTTATATAGTCTACTGCTCCTAAAGAGAGAGCTTGTATTTTAGTACTCACTTCTGAAAGAGCCGTGATAAAAACAACTGGGATTTGACTGGTTTGTGAATTGTTTTTGATGCGCTGGTAGGTTTCAAACCCATCAATTCCGGGCATCATTATATCCAGTAAAATTAAATCAGGTTGAACATAGGCTAGCCTTTCGAGAGCGCTTTCTCCATCTTCAGCAACTAATACTTCTAAGCCTGCTTCATCAAGGAGTTCAGACAAAACTGCTAAGTTAGCAGGATTATCATCAATAATTAAAATGACGTTGGTAGACTGAGTGGGAGGGTTCATAATTTTGCCTGTTTACAGCGGGAGAGCAACTGCTATGTACTTGATTGCTTCCGCCTCCCTTTTATTTCGAGACTCGCAAGGTTTTAATTTAGGCTAGTTTAGCATTTTATCTTAGTAGCGGTGTTAAGGTTGAGTAAAAGTCGCAGCAGTGAGGCTTTCACGGGTGGGCAAGATGTCCACTCCACAAGGCAGGAGGGTCACTCAACAAGGTAAGAGCCTTACCCCACAAGAAAATTTACTCTTTGGGGAACAGATATTTTGCCTGTTCTTGAGAAATGAGTTTAAAAATCCTTTTGTGAGTCCTCTTGAGAAGACTGAAGCTATGAGGGAGGGTTGAAACCACTGCGGGACTAGAGGTTTGACCTGGTTGTTGACACTAAATCTAAAGAACCTATTTCATAAATATAGCTAATCAGCACATCAGGATAACTAGATTTATCCACCATAAATCGAGTCATCATATTATCTAGAAGAGTTATTAACTCATTTGGGGACATTACAAGCATCCTGTAGAATTACTGCTGAAGTTGGACAAATAGATGTTTGGTTTGAGCCAGCACCTACGAGCGAAGGGAATCCGGAAGCTTTAGGATTATTAGAAAGATTAGCAGAAACTCCCTCTATTTTTCAACTATTTTGTAATCTAGCAACTCCCCAATAAATTTGCGATTGTCTCTGAAAACAGTTAGAACTTCGTTGGCAATACTAGCGCGAAAATTTTCACAATTCTAGAGAAATTGCAGATTTAGTCTTACCGAGATTATGGATACTTACCACCTACCATATCATCAGCAGTGTTGTCGAGATTTTGTGCTACAGTAGAATCTGAATGGTTGCCGGGAGTTTACTTAATGACACCGGAAATAGGACAGCAATAATAATTATTCACCAATTGCCACGAATCTCTGAAATGCTGTGGTTGAGGATTCTGGGCAAATGGAGTGGTAATAAGGGTGCGATCGCGGCAATAGAAGCACTTGCTGCCGATCGCCAATTCCGAACTTAGGCTTTAAGAATGCAACGCCTCAAGCGCTTAAAGTAGGTTTTTAGGTGAAGAAAGAGCGATCGCCTCTCTCTATCCCAAAAAGCGATCGCGCCTCTCTAGTTTAGGGTTCAACTTTCTGTCTAGGACAGTTGTTATTAGGGGCGCGATCGCTAGCAGTTACTTGTGCACCAGCAGGAAGACTGGCAACTAATTCTACTTCACCCTGAGCATTAGTTTGCCAGCCTACGGCTTCTACGAGGGATGGAGTTTCTGGGATGGTAGTAAGTGGGGGAGTTGTTGAAGGTTCGTTGTGGGATTGAGGGGACTCAACAGCGTAGTTTTGCAAATCTTGCCAGACGGTTTGACCTCGGAGGGTGGCAGTGGGTTCTTCTGGTAAGCCGCCTCGACCTGCGATCGTGAAGGTGTTGCCTCCATCTGCCGTGCATCCTTGGGCAATTTGTGTGCTAGGGTCAACTACGTTTTCGGGTAATTGCACTAAGCCGGAACTCGGTTCGAGGTTAGGGTTATTAATCGATATGCTGCCGGAGACTCCGAAGCTGGAGGAAGCGGTGATGCGGCTGTCGGGGGAGGTGAACAACCCTTGGGTGGTGATACGGATGTTGCCGCCGTTGCCTTGGAAGGCGTTGGCGGTGACTTTGCTACCTTCGAGGATGGTGAGGGTGTTGGTGTTGGCGGTGAGGTTGCCACCGTTGCCAGTACCGGCGGCTTCGGCAGCGATTTGGCTGCCGTTGCGGAGGATGGTGTCGCCAGAAACTTGTAATTGGATGTTGCCACCGATACCAGAGGCGGTGGAGGCGGTAAGGCTACCTTGGTTGTTGAGGAAGATATCTCTGGCATTTACTCGGAGGGTGCCAGCATTCCCTGTGCCTTCATTCTTGGCACCAATTAGCACTTCGCCTGAGACTGTCAACCTTCTGGTATTAATGGTTACGTCGCCCGAGTTTCCAGAGGGGCGATCTGGTATTCCCAAAAACTGTCGCACAATTGCGGGTTGAATACTAGGTCCTGATTCTATCCTAGAAACGGGGGCTGGAACGCCTGGGACAGTGCTAACTTCTACAGATTCCGAAGCATCAATAGTGACACTTCCTGCTGAACCACTTGCTAAACCAGAAGTGCTGATCAATGACCCATTTTTAACTACAAGTCGTCGAGTATTAATAGTTACATTGCCAGCATTTCCTGTACTGGTACTTATAGCGCCTATTCCACCAGCCAAGAAAGTTTCTGGTATAAATCCAGATGCTTCGATCAGTGAAGTTGCATTAATATTTACATTTGCGCCAGATCCAGATCCGAGCGTTGGAGCTGATAAAATCCCTCCATCTCGAAGACTCAATCGCCCAGTTGATATTGTTAGATTTCCTGCATTTCCAGAATTAAGAGCATAAGCAATTATCGCACTAAAAGCACCTGAATTAATAGGTGAAAAACCATTAATATCTATTGATTCGGAGGTGTTTACTATGAGTTGACCACCCTGACCAATACCGAACGCTTTAGAACTAATTGTAGCTCCATCAGACACTAATAATCGCCTTGTTGAAACAGTTATATCTCCACCTTGACCTCCTCTAAGATTTTCAGTCAATAAGCTGGTAGAAATTTTACCGTCTGGATTCGTTCCTATTAATTCTACTGATTCGGAGGCATTAACAATGATGCTTCCTGCTGATTGATTTCCTTGGTTTTGATTTAAAGCAAGTGAGCCATCTCTTAGGCTGACTTGCCTACCTACTATTTGGATAGTACCGCTGTCAATACTACTAACATCTACTGCTGCCCGATCTGATAAGCGGATATCTTGGAAGCTTTCTACTCCTTGATATTTGAAAGTCCAGCCTCGGTTATCGGGACTGATGCTGACTAATCCTCTGCTAATACTGCCCAACTCTACCCTCCCAGCTTCTGCTGTTACTATTCCTCCTTGTAGGTCAATATTTCCTCCAATTAGGGCAAGGGTATTTCCGGGCATAACTTGCAAACCTAAATTGGTAGTACCTCGATTAATTGCTGCGGAAGCGGGGTCTGCAAATAATGGCTTTTCAGTTGTGAAACCGTGACCAGACCCTTGCACCCGAATCGCTCCAGAATTTGGTTCGACTTGCAAGCCTATTGGTACATTGACTGTAAGTAAAGGGGTTACTTGTGGATTGGCAGCACTAAAATTAAAACCATCATTAAATACAATACTATTGGCTGTAGACCCAATAAAAGAACCAGCAATATTTAACCGTGCATTCGGACCAAAAATGATGCCGCTGGGATTGAGTAAAAATAAATTAGCATTTCCATTAGCTCGAATTAAACCGTCAATATTAGAGATTTTTCCTCCTGTAACGCGGCTGAAAATATTTTGAATATTACTAGCATTATTAAAAAAAGCTTCTGAACCTGTGGGAATAGAAAATTCCTGAAAGCTATGGAAAAGATTGTTTCCTGCTGTCGTACCACCATTAATGGTTAAACTATTACCATTAGGAGCAACAATGGAATTATTGGGAAGAGTATTATCCGGGAGAATTTGTGCTGTAACTCGACCGGAAAGTAAAGAGAAAGGTACAGCTAGCAGAATAGTATAGTACAATTTTGCAGAGAAAGCTTTGCCCTTACCTAAATAGCCATGCTTGCCAAGGTGACTCATTAGCATCGTAAAAATAAGCATATTGCCTCTTACTGACTGATAAATCACTAACAAATTAGCATAGCTAAGCTATGAACAGGTTAAGGTTGGGAAAAATTTCTTGACTGCTAGCTTATTTTGAAGGACGAGTTACCACTAATTGAGCCTAAGTGTATCGCCTGCTTACGGAAAGTAGATAGTAAAAGACTATATCATACTTTATTACCTAATGATTCCAGCAGTTGCGATCGCTTTTATCGACGATGGACACAGAGGTGGAATGCCATATAGATCGCGTACCTCTTCCAAGGGCATATCCACGACTTCCCAGAAGTTCCAGTGATCGGAAAGATCCACTTTACAGGCTACTCCTCGCTGCAATGCGTCCATCACTAAGGGAATGTCAAACAGTCCTTCCGAGGCCTCTACAACAGGCGTAAGTTGGATGCCCCAATGACATTGTAGGATCGAAAACAGGAAAAACATAAAGCCATCTTTGCGGGTATAACCCGCTTGAAAGCCACCAACTAGCATTTCGCCCATTGGATCGGTATTGTAACCTGATAGGATATGACTAAAATCGTGATAGACAAATCGTTCTGGAATCCCACCCCACTCTCCGGGGAAAATTATACTTTTCTCCGTGAAGTGTTCCCAAAAGATACGACCTAAAGTGTCCTCCGGTAGTAGACCTAGTTTGCGGAACCTCCATGCTAGATCAAGGTCTTTGCCGCCCGTTGCGAAAAATGTGGGCTGCACAAGATTTATCACCCCTACAATTCCTTCTTCCTGATAAGCGTCTTTTATAAGTTTGCCCATAATGCACCTCATCACATCTAACAATGCGAGGAGATTCTGACCGCCTGCCACTTCACGCAGCACTCGTAAACCTTGCTCTTTAACAGAAAGAGCTTCAGCCAAGGATCTTAATTTTTTTAGTTGCTGGGGTAGTTGTGGGAGAGTGCTTTTACCCTCCACAATTGCCATGACTATTGCCATTTGTACCAACCACTGACGCTGATATGGCTTAGTAATAACTTTGGCAATTTGAGACGGAGCTATAGGTGAATAGACAATTGGGGCATTTCTACCCTCGTGCAGATCGCTTAGCACCTGTAAAAATTGCTGTTCTCGTAGCGTCAATGCTTCTGGATTTGCAGCTACAGTTATGAGTGCTTGCAGCACCAAGGATAATTCTTGATTTGAAAAACTTGGAATATACATGATAAACCTCCCTAAGTTGTTGATGTTTCTAAACTATTGCTATGTCAAGCCTAAATTGAGTGGCTACAAAAACCCTTTACATTGCTCCAACAGCAGTCTTTATCAGCCTAGCTGACGTTGAAGAGGTAGGACCGAGCGCTACATCGCCCCAACGCACTACCATTGCAGCGGCACTGCCCACAAAACCATGATTGTAGACAAGAATCAAGTCATTTTCATAAATCTTGCCTGCTTGTGCAGCGTGGTAGAGATGAGCAATGATTGATGCTGCTGAAATGTTGCCGTATTGAGGGTATAAATCAATCGTGCGTTTTGGATCGATGTTGAGAACGCGGGTGCATAAGCTTGAATACCAAGCAGTAGCTGCGTAGCAAACAAAAAAATCAATTGTTTCGATAGTCGCACTCGCAGCAGCAAGAGCGCCTTGGCAGCATTCATTAATGTACTTCAATGTTAAATCAGGAATTTTTTGTCCAGCGTTCTTATTGGCTCGGATTAACATTCGATTATTGCCCTGTTTATCTGTTGCAATTTCATTAGAGAAAATCCCACAAGTATCAGAAGTATTAACAATTTTGACTCCTTGAATACCTTGACCTGATTTAAGTGCGCTAACTACAAAAGCTCCTGCACCATCTCCTGCAAAGAATGATAGAGTATCGTTTTCATCAAAAAATCGAGAGTAAGTGCAGGAAGTAACTACCAGCACATTATGGTACTCTCCAGAACGTATCAAGGCGCAAGCAGTTTGAAGCGCAATTAAAGGGCTAGCACACATTGAGTCAATATTCCAGGCAGCACCTCGAAAGCCTAATGTTGCAGCTAGAAAAGCAGCATTACCTTGTTCGATATGCTCTGGAAACATAGAGCTAACGAGCATCAGATCCACTTCATCAACAGAAAGCTTTGCTGCTTTAAGCGCCTTACAAGCTGCATCATTCTCCAGCGTCAGCGAAGACTCTCCAGGGCCAAGTACCCGGCGCTCTACAGTACCTCGAAAAGGGTCAGACAGATAAGGCTTCATTTCTTCAGACCATATCTGCAAACCTTCATCGTCAGATTCAATAGTTGTAAAAGCTTTTGCTAAGCTTTTTTGCTCAGCCTTTTCTACCAATTCAGGGTAATTTTCCCGCCAATAGTCATTAGTACGGACTTCGCTCGGAAAACTGACGGCGATCGAGCGAATTCCTACAGGTTCTTTCATTGAAAATCATCACAAATCACACCAATTCTCCATTATACTTAAGTGTTATTTGATTAATATTAATAATTGTTAACCGTTTGGCTTTTTCTGGGAATAAAATTTTCAATACAAAAACTTCCCAATAAAATAACGCCGATTGTAGCATT
>DATGYA010000785.1:0-5301 GCA_035298405.1 Kamptonema sp.
TCCTTCTTCCTTGTGCTATAGTAAACTGTTACGCAGTTAAATTGCAGAAGCATCGATCGCTATATTACTCCCCTTCCCTTGCCAGGAAAGGCAGGGAGATGGGGAGTTAGAGCCGAGATACAGATATACAGTTTAGATGCGTAACAGGCTTACCTGTTATAGATATACAATTGTTACTTAGTCCTACCAGATTGTCCCGGCTGACAAATCACTTGCTTCGCCGTATCTGCGGCTTGTCTTGCTGTATTTTGTAAAGCAGGGGAATTCTGATAGATAGCTTGCAAATCTTGTGCATCTTTAATCACTCGCTGGTAGATAGCAACAGCTTGATTACCATCAACTTCTAGTGCTTGAGGACTATAATTTTTCAGCACTTCTATTAAGGATATCTTGTTGTCGCTAGCCGCTGCAACTAAAGCATCCCGCAAGGCGGTACTACCTTGAGCACGAGTGGCGGGAGGATAAGCAACTTCAGTCATCTGTTTGAGCATGACTTCTCCAAAGTAAGTATTTAGAAGTCGCGTTACTAATTGCGAATCTAAACTTACTTCTCGCATTAAGATCCCACGCACTGTTTCTGGGTCTTGTTTAGCAAGATTCAGAACGCTTTGCAACTGAGAAGATGGTTTGCCAGTTTGAGCAAAGGATTGTAAGTCGCTCATCGGTAAAGCTACATCAATAGCCCCATATTTCACAGTAATCTGTTCAACAGCAAAGGCTTTTGAGCTGTTCAGTAGTGCTACACCTGTTGCCAAAAACAATGCCAAACTTAGGGATAAAGATTTTGAGGCTCCCTTTGCCCAAAAATTTGAGTTTAGGCGAACACGCTGAAAACAGTTTAGTTGAAAGTGACAGTTCATTAGTTTAGGTCTCTCTACAGGATCGAACATAGTTTCTTGGAGCGACTATCTCTCCCTATATATGTCTAGAAAAAGCCCTCCAGTGTTCCCTTAATGACCAGTTAAGAAACTGTCACATTCAGCCATTTTAACCAGTCTTTAGATAGATTTTCGAGTTCAGATTATAGGTTAAGCATTATTCTCAAACCCGATCTATCTAGATAGTCTAAGACCTACGAAGTTTTGCAAAGTGCTTTCTGCACTTGGGGATCGGTTCGTAGGAAAGTTAACACTTTTTGTCCTTCGACAACTGCCTGGTTATAAAGATTGACAATTTTTTGACCGTCAATGACGATCGCATCAGTTCCCTGATAGCTTTGCAAGACTTCTAAGAGGGAAATTTTCCCATCTTTGATTACTAGATTCACAGTCGCTTTCAGATCGTCCACCATTCTCGCGGAACTGCTACCGGGAGTTAGATATTTACTGACTTCTGTGAGGGCAAGCTTCCCGTAATAGGAGTTGAGCAAATCATTCAAGAAATTGGGATTGACATCCACTGGTTTACTCAAAACTTGACGGAAATTGCTAATTTGAGCGGGCGTTGCTTTGGCAATTTGAAAAAGCGATCGCAGTTGATTAGAAACTTGACCAGTATTTGCAAAAGTTACTAACTCCGGCACCGCCACGGACACATCAACCCCACCATATTTAACTTTAATTGCGTCGATCGCAACTGCACTACTGCTAAAAACCAACAAGCTAGCACCTGCCGCCACCAACACAGCCATTCCCACTGCTATATCTTTTGAGATTCGCTTGCTTAAAACACTGTAAAGTTTGCGAATGCCCTGAAACCACCCTAGTCTAGCCTGAAATTTCATTTGCTCCTCCCTTAAAACTGAGTCAAAATAGTTCTGCCACAAACCCGGCGCAAAAATTCAAACCAGTAGTGGCCTACAGGAAATAGTACAGAGACAGTTATATTTTTACTAGCATTTCTCCCTCTGTACAATTCCCTCTTCCAATCATTCTACCGTTGAATTGCATAAGCGCTCTTGGAGTTTTCCATATAATATAGCAACCGCCAAGGCAGTTAGGATGTTCTGATTTCCGGCCACTATAGATTTTATTCCCTTCTTCCCTAGCCCCTAGTCCCTAGATATATTACAAAACATCCTTCAGCATTCCCCACCTCACCAGTTTTTAAACTGTCATATCTCCCGACTCATGCGTTCCAACAGTTGACGGATGATAGCAGCGTCCTCAGCGTCAGGAATGTTTATCAGATACATTTCCAAGTCGAAGCGAGCTTCTTGCCAGCGACCTAGTTGATAGCAGAGAATTCCTCTATCTCGCCTTTCGCGAATTGCATCGGGAAACAGCAGCAGAATCCGCTCGCTCGCAGCTAGACTTCTGACTTTATCACCTTGGTTCAGGTAAATTGCTTTGAGATTGCTCAATATCCGCCCTAAAAATTGCCTGTTACTAACTGGGGCTAAAAATGACGGTTGCAACTCAACTGGTTTACCGTAAATTTGGGAAAGTCTATTTTGACAGTCTTCCGGAAATAAAATTTCTCCCTGATTAAAGGCATCAACATAGATACCTGCATCTTCAAAGTCGGGGCGAATTAGGAAATGTCCAGGCATCCCAATGCCAACCATTGGAAAGCCAATTCTTTGCGCTATTTCTAAATAAAACAGAGATAATGAGATCGGGATTCCAGTCCGTCTGTCAATGACATGATTTAGAAAACTATTGCGGGGATCGTAGTAGTCGGCGGTGTTACCACTTAATTTTAATTCTTGATAGAAGTAGTGGTTAAGGGTTTGAATAATCCGCAGGGGGTAGAACTCTGTTGGTAGTATTTTGTCAACTTCATCTGCCATTGCATCGAGAGAGGAAAGGTATTCATCTGGTTTTAAGTCTGGCTCCTCTTCTTGGGCTATGTAAAGGGCTGCTGCTGCCAGATTAATTTGATGAGATGGCTGATTAATTTCTTCTTCAAAAAGTTTTCGTGCGTCATTCATCAATAAGTTCCTGTAATTTTTAATAAAGCACTACGATAAATTCTTTTACCTTCAGTATTGAGGTGAACGCCATCTGATGTTAGAGTCGCTTTCAGAGCTTTACTCTCAAATAATGGCTGAATCTCTTTTTCTGCTATCGGTAATTTTTCGGCTGTCGCAACCTGACGAGTTAGTACCTGAATTTGCTCTACTTTGGCAATCGGGCCAGCCATTGTTAGGTCGTGTGCCGCTTCAAAAGTTGAGTAAAAGGCCGGAATCAAAACTATATTTTTAGCTTTCATTTCTTGTCTAACTGTCGCCACTATCTGCTTCAGGTTGCTGATAAATTGCTCGTCCATAGTCTTGTATATAGCATCATTAGTACCCAGGGCAATTATAGCTTTATTGCATCTTACCTTTGCGGCAGTTAAATATTTTAGCTGTTCGAGCTGTGAAATAGTAGTCATTCCGCCAATGGCAAAGTTAAAAGTATTTTGCCCCAAGGTATTTCCAAGCATTGATGTAATGGAGTCACCAAAAAAACAAGTTTCTATTTTCGCATTTTGATTGACATAGACTTGATATTTTACCTCGTCTTGCCACCAAGTTTGAGAACTTAGAGTATCTGTAGGCAGTTCTAGAGAATTTGCATTAAATATTACCAATATTCTTCCTAAGTAACCCATTTTTGTGGCAAATAGTAAAATGCTTAGCAATAGGATAAAGTTCAAAAAGAATGAAAGGATTATGATAATATTTTTCATCTAAAAATTTATTAGCTATTGGTTTGATGATAAGCCTGGGAATGCAAAAAATACAGCTAGAAAAATGCACAGACCTACACTTAACCACACGGATATAAAAGAGAGAATAAAAGCCGTCAGGTACAGCGGTGGGCCAAAACGGAACTGCTTTGTGATGCCGTCGATGTCCTCTCGTTTTGCTCCTTGAGCTAGTAGCCTTCCACCCCGTGATACGTGCCTCCATAACCCTTGAAATGCGAGGGCGATCGCTAAAAATGTTCCTGCATAAACCGTAGCTGCAATCTTTGCTTCTGGATGAGTTAGGTACTCTGCCAACACTGCCGTAGGAAAAGGTATAAAGGTAACAAATAGTAGCAGTAATCCGTTCCAATAAAAGAATAAATGATCGCTGCGCCGCACTAAACTAAAGATGCGATGGTGATTTACCCACATCACAAGAATGGTGGCAAAGCTGGTGAGAAATGCTAGATAGCTCGGCCAGAGAGACAATAAAGCCGACACTAAACCAGAGGTTTCTACTGTATTGTGATGGGGAACTTTGATTTCAAGAACCAGTAGTGTGATTGCGATCGCGAAGACACCATCACTAAAGGCTTCTATACGTCCAGTTTCCTTTTCTTCTAGCCGATCCACGATCCATTCTCCCTAAATATAATGCTTTTCAAAGTATCAAACTATTTCTGTTCGGTCATAACCTTAATAATTATCCTCGTACCCCGCTTCCAAAAATTAAATCCCATGACTTTTGCCAATTACCCAACTACGGCGGAAGAAACGAGCTAAAGCTGATTCTTCCAAAGACAAAAAGATGGGTCGTCCGTGAGGACAAGTGCGAGGATTGCGAGTAGTTTTCCACTGGTCTAATAAAGTTTGCATTTCGTGCATATTTAGGGCAGTGCCGTTACGAATTGCACTGCGACAAGCTGTGGCTACTTGAGCTGTTTGCAAGTCTCCAACTTTACTAATTTCTACTAGCGCATCTTGACAGTCATCTCGCTTTGCAAGCAAGGCAGGAGCAGTGCGTGCTGCCCATAGTTGCTCTCCAAAGGATTCTACTTCTAAACCCAATCGCTGTAAATTTTCGACTTGAGTTGGTGACAATTGGTTGAGAATTATTGGCGATTCTAAGGGTATTAATTGCCAAGCATAGCATAATTGTTCGTATAAAACTCGCTCGTGGGCAATGTGCTGTTCTACTAACCACATTCCGCTGGGATGTTCGGCAAGAATATAGGTGTTGTGAACTTGCGCGATCGCTCTCAATTCCATCAACTCTAAATCGCGGTTATTTTTTCCCGCTTCGCCGTCAGCATTGGGTTGAATAGAACGGCTAACATTATAACCACCTTTTTGTTCCGATGCTTTGAGTAAATTGCCGACTCGCTCCGGTAAAGGTAATTCAGGCATGACCTCGGCATTCAGATGCAAAGCTCGCTCGATGGCGACGTTAACTTGCTGTTGCCAGTAACTCATGTTATGCAGATAAATTTCTGCCTTCGCGGGGTGGCGGTTCCAGTCTATTTGTTCTGGGTAAATTTGCAAGTGAATAAAACAAATGGGGTAGCGATCGCGCGGACAAGTTCGTGCAAAAGCACTCAGAATAGTTTGCTCTAATTCTGGCGATCGCACAATCCGCCCATTCACAGCAACTTTAACCCAATCCGGCCGCCGCCGATGACATCTATC
>DATGYA010000786.1:0-7128 GCA_035298405.1 Kamptonema sp.
ACCATTCAAAGCTTGAGCCGAGATTACCACCGCAAAAGTTGGCAGCAAAATAATCGAGCAGCAGCCGATCGCTACCAACCCCGCCGCGATCGCAATCAACAAGCGTTTAGCCCGCAGCCGATCTACCAACGCCCCCGCAGGAGTTTGAGCAATTACGGTAGCGATGCCCATCGCAGACATCGCAATCCCGATATGAGCCGGGTTCCAGTTGCGTGAAGCTTGCAAATAGATAGCCAGATAGGGCCCCACACCGTCGCGCACATCAGCCAGAAAAAAGTTCAAAAAATCCAGGGCACGTAAACTCTCGCGGTGCAGTCTTTTAGATGTTTGTTGCATCAATTTTCAGAGCATCAGTAACCTTGTCCTCGGTTCTGTAACTGGGACGAACTAGAGAAGTGAGAGCTTTGCTGAGCATACATTTCCCGCAGCACTAAGGCGGGATCTACCCAGCGACCTCCATATTTGAGCCCCCAATGTAAATGAGGGCCGCTGGTGTTGCCGCTCATCCCAACTCTGGCAATTCGCGCACCGGCTGGAACTGTTTGACCTTGCCAAATTTGCAGACCCCCTTGGCGATCGATGTAATAGCGCCCGCCATTGGCAGTTTCTACGCGCCCTCTAAGGTGGCAGTAAGTGTGTTCCCACTCTCCAGAACGAATTGTAATCCCAGTGCCGCACCTACCATCTTCCCAGACTTCCGCAACTTGACCTGACCACCAATTACGGATGTAACTGCCTTCAGGGGCAGCTAAGTCTAAGCCATAGTGAAAATCGCCGCCGCGAGGGCCAAAGGGAGAGGTGTAGGCTTCAAAATTTTCTACCGGGAAAGAGGCGGCTTGCCAGATACTACCTACAGCAACAGAGTCAACTCTGGAGTTCTGAGCTTTTACTAATTCCTGTTTGAGTCCGATAGTTACTAAACCCGCGCCGATCAGCCCTGCCAGCAACAATATCGGTTTTAGACGAACGAAGCGCTTGGCCTGCGATCGCGGTGTAGAGTCTTGCATGATATTTCTCACTCCTGAATTGCCCTTTATACTTGCGAGTGGTTGTTGCGTGTCATGCCAATTCGCTGCGATTTTCCCTGTTATTGTTCAGGCGAGCTGGCAGTCAATCAGTTTACATCGAAGTATCTTACTCTATGCAGCGCGTGTGTCAAGCATTAAGGTTAAATCTGAGTTAAGCTTGGTTTCACGCCCTTAGATACTCAAGGGTTTTAGATTAAATCTAAAATCAAAATTCTTAACTCTACAATTGCCACCGCCTATGCTGACTGAAATTTTTCCGTTTATGTTTGCTTTCGATGCCACTGCGATCGCGGGTGCGTCTTTGTGGTCTTTGGCTTTATATTGGGGTTTATCACCTGTGAGTGAATGGACGATCGAACAGCTAAGCCGCTGGATGAATTTTGCTGAGCGATCGCTCTACACTTCACAATCTGAGTTTGAAAGAACTCGCTCTAGTAGAGAAGCTTTAAATTCTCTTTACGCTGCGCTCTTGAGTATCGTACCCTTTTTACTAGCAGGCTGTTTGTGCAATTGGCTCGTAGAATTGGGTTTAGGCCGTAGTTGGGCGATCAGTATGGGTGTAATTGCTTGTGTCGGCGGCGGTGTCTACGAACTAGGGCGTAGAGATGGTCAGTCTGACTAATTTTTTGATTGTTGAGTTGTTAAGAGTATTAAGAGTAATTTTTTGGGTGGGTATCGAATTACTCTCTAACAACTAACAACTAACAACTAACAATTATTATGATATTTCCCGTTTATTTTTGGCTCGGCCCTTTACAAATTCATCCTCACTTTTTATTTGAGTCTTTAGCCTACGCGATCGCCTTTCGCCTAGTCCTCCTTAACTGTCGTAAAGATTCCATTGATGCTACTCAGCGAAGTTCTGTTATAGTCGGTGGGATGATCGGCGCTTTGGTAGGAGCAAAAGCCCTAGTTTTGTTAGAGCATATCGACTTACTTACTCAACATTGGCAGCAATTTATTTTGCTGATAATTCAAGGGAAAACTGTAGTTGGTGCCATACTTGGGGGTTTAATTGGCGTTGAATTAACAAAAAAAACGATCGGTGTCACCCGTTCTACTGGCGATGCTTTTGTATATCCTTTGATTGTAGGGACTGCTATCGGCAGGATTGGTTGTTTTCTCACAGGATTGAGCGATCGCACTTACGGTATTGCCACTAATTTACCTTGGGGTGTCGATTTTGGTGATGGAATTTATAGACACCCTACTCAGTTGTATGAGATTATATTTTTAATGATTTTGATATTTTTTTTACACATCCGCAGCAATTATCAGCGGCAAGAAGGCGATCTTTTCAAATTTTACATGGTAGCTTATCTGGGATTTCGGTTTTTTGTAGATTTCATCAAGCCAGATTTTCATCCATTTTTAGGGATGACGGCTATTCAAATTGCTTGCTTACTAGCTTTAGTTTATTATCGTCGTACTTTTGGAAATCTGTTTAGGTTCACCAAACCTGTCACCAGCTTAGAAACGATTGTTAAATAATAATATTCAAAGGTATGTAGTTGCGCTTTAGCGCTGAAGCTTAAATACGTAACAAAAAGCGCTGAAGCGCAACTACTTACAAAGAGTGCTGAAGCGCAACTACGCACTAAAAGCACTTGTTATTTAACTGTCAGTTGTAAACTCAAACTATAAAATCTCAGTCAATCTTATGCCTACTCGACCTTACTTGTTTTATGCTTTAACTAACAGCGTTTGCTCCAAGTGCTTAACAAAAGTTGAGGCAAAGATTATTTTTCGGGATGACTGCGTTTACCTAGTCAAACATTGTCTGATTCACGGACATGAAGAAGTTTTGATTGCTGACGATATTGACTATTATAAATTAACCCAGGAATTCATCAAACCAGGGGATATGCCACTCAAGTTTAATACACCGATTAAATATGGCTGTCCCTACGACTGTGGACTTTGCCCAGATCACGAACAACATAGCTGTTTGACTTTGGTAGAATTGACAGATAAATGCAATCTTTCCTGTCCTATTTGCTATGCTGATTCGGGTATTGAAGAGATTTCACCTCATTCTAATCAAACCAGATTACATCGCAGTTTAGCACAAATTGAAATGATGCTAGATGCCGTAGTTGCTAATGAAGGAGAACCGCAAATAGTGCAGCTTAGCGGCGGTGAACCAACTATCCATCCAGAGTTTTTTGAGGTGATGGATTTGGTGAAAAGTAAGCCGATTAAGCACCTGATGATTAATACCAATGGAGTGAGGATTGCTAAAGACAAAAGTTTTTGCGATCGCCTCAGTCAATATATGCCTGGAATTGAGATATATTTGCAGTTTGATAGCTTCGAGAAATCAACTCTTGAGGAGTTAAGAGGTGCTGATTTAAGAGAGGTCAGAGAAAGAGCGATCGCGAACCTAAATGAGTATAACATTTCCACCACTTTAGTTGTTACTCTCAAAAAAGGTTTGAATGATAGCGAAATTGGCAAAATCATCGAATATGCTTTGCAGCAAAAATGCGTTCGCGGTGTCACATTTCAACCGATACAAGTAGCGGGGAGGTTAGAACAATTCGATCCTAAACGAGACAGATACACGCTAACAGAAGTTCGCCGTTCAATTTTACAACAGAGTTCCTATTTCAAACCAGAAGATATTATCCCAGTTCCTTGTCATCCCGACAGTTTAGCAATGGCTTATGCGCTTAAATTGAAAGGGCAAGTGATACCGTTAACTGGTATGATAGACCCAGATGCTTATGTGAAAATGATGCCTAATAGCGTGCTTTACGAGCAGAATGAAGAACTTAAAAGCAAGATTTTTGAGTTGTTTTCAACTAGCCATTCTCCGAAGTCAGCAGCAACATCTTTAAAACAGTTATTATGTTGTTTACCAATGATGGCAGTTCCCGAAGGAATTACCTATGAAAATGTATTTCGGGTGTTGATTGTCCAATTCCTCGATCCGTTTAACTTTGACGTGCGATCTGTAAAACGGTCTTGCATTCATATTGTACATCCAGATGGGCGGATTATTCCCTTTGATACGTTTAATATGTTTTATCGAGAGGGAAGTGCCGGAAATCATTTGGTTACTAATCGGTGAAATTAAAATTAGGGAAATTTGAGTTATGTCACGGCGAAACAATGAAGTTTTGGGGATTATTTTAGGGATTGTGCTTATATTAGCGATCCACAGTTTAGCGATGGTGGGGCTGATATTTGCGGCGAATTTCATCCCTTACTTAAACCAAGGTTACAATGTTTTCTTCATACCAGCTTCTATTGGCTTGTGGCAGATGATCTATGTAATTCCTCTGGTTTTTTTACTCAAAAAAAGGCAGCGTTGGGGAGTAATGAAAGGTGTTATTGCCTGTGCAGTGTTGACAGCTTTATTAAATGGAGGGTGCTGGATATATCTTAAGCAGTTACGCATTTAAAGGACGATAGTAGGGTGCGTCAGTACCGAAGCTTTTCGCATTAAGCATAAGTGTTCTGGCTGACGCACCCTACAAGCTTAGTTAGTGGTTTAAATGCGTAACAGCTTATTGTTCCTAAATAAAATAAATTTTACAAACTATGCCCATTCTATTGCTATGATAGTATTTTGAGCTAATTCCCTTGACAAAAGCGTTCGCCAAGATAAGTAGAAGGAAGAAGGAAGAAGGAAGAAGGCTTATACAGCCAACTTTTTAGCCATAGGTATCTTACGTTTAATTAGGTGGATTTACTTAGTATCATTTAATTATTTAGTCAATGATTAGTATTAGGAGAAACATAAATTATGTCAGAAAGACCTGAATGGAGAGATATTTTGGTAGGGATTGGGGTAGCATTCTTTATGAATATAGCCTTTGTTTTAGTATGCCTCGTGCTAATGTATATAGTGGCTGCTATTTCCCCAATCAGCTCTTTTAGTGCTTTATTTGCTTATGGAATATTTGGCATAGGATTATCTCAACTTTTATATATTGTCCCGACTGTTATTAACCTAAAACGCCAGCAAAAATGGGGAGAAATGAAAGGGGTAATTATTGGTGCAGTGTTGACGGCATTAATCAGTGGCGGGTGCTTTTACTTGATTATCTCCTCCATTGGTTCCATTAGATAACAATAAAAGTTCTTCGCACACCAGTTGAGCTAATTTCTTTGCTGCCCCAGATTCTCCTCGAACTGCACGGAGGCGATCGCGCATTTCTTCTAACTTTTTAGGATGGCTTAAATAGTCGATAACTAATTTCGCTAATGTTTCCGGTTCCAGTTTTCCTACTAATTCAGGCACAATCTCTGCTTTTGCCCAGATATTCGGCCAAGCATATAATTTTCCCTTTCCTAATTGTAGCACTAACCAATTAATTGCTGTAGCAAAAGCGGAACCTAATAATGGTAAATTAGCTAAAATTCCTGGCAAACCATCCCATGCTTTCATCGCATCCATTTGTTGCGTTGGCAACAACACAATCATCGGTACAGCTAAAGCGCCTAATTCAGCCGTATTTGCACCGATGGTGGTTAAACAAAGGTGGCATTGAGACAGCAAGTTATAGGCGGGAAACTGCTCGTACAATTCTACGCGCACGCCATTTTTTGTCTGCAAAAAGGGAGAATCTGTTAAATGCAATTGTGCACTTATGCCTCCGAATAAGGAAATAATAGGATTTTGTTGGGGATTGGCAAAACCTGCTAAAGTTTGTAAATCTAAGGTAGGGGCAACGGGAATGACAAAGCGAGTTTGGGGACGGAGGCGGTGAATTTGTTCTGCGATCGCTAAACTTAAGGGAAGTCCAGAAGCTAGTTTTGCGGGTTTTGAACCAGGTAAAAACCCAATCAATTCATTGGCCACAGATTTAACAGATGAGTTATTGGTAGTAGTCGTAGTCGTAACCGATAATTTATCGGTTACATTTTGTGAATTACCTGTTGTCACATCAGCCATTAAATCGCCAACAATACTAAATTTATCTACATATTTTTTAGGGATATTTGCAATCATCTCTGGTTTCATCACGCCAAAGCGATCGATCCAGCGATACCAGCGAGCTTCCCATTCTGCATAAACTACGGTACGATAACTTAAATGCTTACCAATTATGACAGTAAAAAATTGATCGCCGCCGAGAAACAAAACTACTCCTTTTTCTCGCCAGTCCCAGTTTTCTGCGGTTTTTCCTCGCAGTAAAAAGGGGGAAAAGTCCTCTGCTGCTTGCACTCTGTCTACTTCTGGGTAGGAAAGCGCGATCGCTGCTTCTTTCCCCGTTGCATTAGGACAAGGGGACAATACTACAGAAATGCGAACTAGAGTGCGATCGCACCCCAACTGTTGGCGCAAAGCTTGTACTACTGGACGCACCCATGTAGTTATTTCCCCAGGGCCGTTTGAGAGGATTAAAATATCTACTGACATCTGATTTGAGATTTTAAAAGAACATGACAGAACTAATTAATGCCGCGAAAACGGGTGATGTTTCCACTTTAGAAGCTTTGATCGAGCAGCGTACAGATGTCAATGCCAAAGATGATGATGGGTTGACTGCTTTGACTGCTGCGGCTGAGGCTGGAGAAACAGAAATTGTGCAGAAGTTGCTGAGTTGTGGTGTTGATGTTAATGCCTGCGATAATGATGGTTGGACGGCGTTAATGGGGGCAGCCGCCGCTGGAAATATAAACATTGTAAAAGCATTGATAGATGCGGGTGCAGATGTGAATGCGAAAACTAATTTTGGTTTGACTGCTTTGATGAGTGCTGCTGGTAGCGGTTATGGGGAAGTTGTGAAATTTTTGATAGAAAAAGGGGCTGATATCAAAGCTAAGGATAATAATACTTGGACTGCTTTTGTTTGGGCTTCATCGGAGGGTCATAAAGAAGTAGTTGAGGTGTTAAAAGCAGTTCGCGATCGCTAGTATGGCTAGGGAAGAGGGAAGAGGGAACAGCCATTGGTGTCAACTTAAGCCAAAAAGCCCGTCAGGGACTAAAGTCCCTGTCTAATAGCTAAAGTCCTCCTCAGAAACTCAATCTAGTTTTGAGGCGCAAGCAACCAGCTCAAACCCAAGAGATTGAGCTGTTTTCTCCAGCTTAGAGACAATACGTTGTCGATATTTCTGTTCGTAATAGTCAGCACCTGAATCGGCATAA
>DATGYA010000787.1:0-3994 GCA_035298405.1 Kamptonema sp.
ATTACCACCACCTAAACCAGCACCCCGTTGACGACCTACTGCGTCAATTTCATCAATAAAGACGATACAGGGAGCGTTGGTTTTTGCTTGTTCAAATAAATCGCGGACGCGGGAAGCACCCACACCAACGAACATCTCCACAAATTCCGAACCAGAGATGCTAAAGAAAGGAACGCCAGCTTCACCTGCGATCGCCTTTGCCAATAAAGTTTTACCAGTTCCCGGAGGGCCCACCAGCAAAACACCTTTAGGAATGCGAGCGCCCACAGCAGTAAAACGTTCCGGCTTTTTCAGAAATGTCACCACTTCTTGAAGTTCTTCTTTGGCTTCCTCAACTCCAGCCACATCAGCAAAAAGTACACCCGTTTTTGCTTCCATTTGGAAGCGAGCCTTAGATTTACCAAAGTTCATCGCTTGGCCAGGCCCGCCAGGGACATTATTACTGCGGCGGAAGAGAAAGAATAAACCTGCAATCAACAGAACAGGAAAAACTAAATTTCCCACCAAACTCCAAATCGCGCTGTCATTGCGGAGAGGGTGAGTGTCAAAAGTAATATTGGCACTTCTGAGTTTAGACATTAATTCAGGAGCATTTGTCGGCAAATCTACCCGCCACCGCTGCACGTGATTGTCCAGTTCTGGATCGATCGCTTCGACAATAGCCGTGCGGCCACCTTCATAAAGGTCAACACTGGTGACTCGATTAGCGTTGAGATAATCCAAAAACCTGCCATAGCTCATCCGGGTACTGGCAGTATTCTTGCTCATATCCGTCGGCGTTGCCGCAAAAGCGCCCTGCCACAGGAAAAACCCGATGACTAAAGCTGGCAAAGTCCAAAGTAATACGGTTCTCCACGAAATTTTCATAAATGTAATTGCTCTAAAAGTGGACAAATCAGGTAAAGTCGCAGCGCAGGGGAATGCGGCAAACGTTAACACTCAGAATCTTAACTAAATTTAACTTAACAATCTGTTTTCAGGCAACTGACAAAAAAAGACGAGTGAGCAAGTACACAGATGAAATTGGATTTCTGATGCGGAATTGAAACCCAATCTAGGTAAAGTTATAAGAATCGCCACAAAACTTACTGCCTTTAATCCTGGCAGTGTCAAGGGATAAGGCATGATAATGGTGAGGCTCAGTGAGGTAACACATTTCAATGACAACAACTAGACAGCTTACTCCCAATCCAGCTATGCTCGCCAGACAGGTAGCGGATTCGACGAAAAACATTCTCAGCGCTGACTTGGGCCGGACAGCCACCAAAGCTTGCGTGAGTCGTAATCCCAATGGCGTGGTATTTATCCCGTCAAATGTTGCCAAAGAATCAGTTGAGAAGGTACGGGGCGGTAGTTTTGAATCTAAAGCTACAGACCCGCTATTGGATATGTGGTTGGAGTACCAGGGTAATGGGTACGCCATCGGTCAACTGGCTGCGGACTTTGGCGCTCATCTCGGCACCGCTGACCAATCTAAGGTAGTAGATGCACTGGTAAAGATTTTTTCCTGTGTTGGATACTTTCAGATGAAGGGCGAGTTGGCCGTAGTGCTGGGTTTGCCTTTCTATTCCCAGGAACAGTTTGAGAAAGAAAAGGAACAGATTATCAGCCAACTGAAGGCTCCCCATGTTCTGGTTTATCGAGGCAATCGCGTCGAGATTGACATTCGCCAGGTTTGGGTAATGCCGGAAGGTTTTGGCAGCTTAATCTGGTGCGAAGCTCAAGACACCAAGGAATTTACCCCAGAGTTGCCGGAGTTGTCGGTGGCTGTTGTCGATATTGGGCATCAAACTACTGATTTTCTGATGGTAGACCGTTTCCGCTTTGCGCGGGCGGTTTCTAAGAGCGATTCCTTGGCGATGAACAAGTTCTACGAACAAGTTACCGAACAAGTGGTCGCCAAGACGGGAGGTAAGGCAGATCCTCAATCTCTGTCGCTGTTAGAATCAGTTCACAAAGAAGAAGGCAAGCGCTTCTACCGGCCCAGGGGTTCTAATAAGCAAATCAATCTAGATGAAATTCTGCCTGCTCTGCGTAAAAGTTTTGCTACTGAGCTGTCTGAGCGGTTGATGGAATGGCTGCCAGAGCGAGTAACTGATGTTGTTTTCACTGGTGGCGGTGGCGAATTTTTCTGGGAAGTGCTGAAACCACTGGTTGAAGAGGCTAATCTCAAGGCTCACTTAGCTAAGCCGACTCGCGAAGCTAATGCTTTGGGGCAGTATATCTATGCAGAGGCCCAGCTAGCTACATTGAGATAAGTAACGGAATAAGGCTTGAACGCTATGGCACTCTGGGCAAAAAATAAGGGTAATTTCTCGGTGGCGTTTACGGAAGATGCTGCGGATCAAACTTTGTTGGCGGCTATCGAAAAAGAGTTAGTTCTGACGAAGTACCAGACGTTCAGTAATCTCTGTAAGCAGGCTCTGTGGCAGTTTTTATCTGTTTCTGAGTCTGCTCAGCCTACTCCTAGTTTTCAGCGGTTGGAACAGCGAATTGTTGAACTTCAGCTAAAGTTTGCTGAGTTTGAGCTCAATGTTACTGCTGAGGAAATCAGCCGTTTGGAGGGGCTGGAATCCCACCTGACTCAACTGAGCGAACAGCTAGAGCAGTTGCAGGCAAGTGTTAATACTAAGTTTGCCCAAGTTTCTATGGCAGTAGAGCCTAAACGGGTGGAGCCTGAACCGGAGCAGCATTTGGCTCCACAGCAAAATGCTGAGGTTGAGGCTTCGCGCCGGGAGCCTGACCCTTTGTTGGATCGCTTGAGTTCTTTGTTGCCCCAAGATTTCTAGTAGGGGGAAGGCGTTGGGTGTATTTGCTTTTTTTGGGTTGTTATTGGTTAGATTATGCTAGCTTGGCAACTAATTTTTACTAATTGATTGTGGCGATCGCTCTTTATAAAAAATGCGCGATCGCTTTTTATTTTGTTTAAGTTTACTTAGGAATCAGCATTTACAGCGGTTAAATCCTCAATTCTGACAATATGAATTAAGGAAATATGCTCTGTTCCATCGGGGATATCATTATCACCGCCAACGCCGACAATTAAGCGCGATCGCAATACTAATAATTGATCGGGGTGGTGAATTTCATAAGTCTTTCCACCAGTAATATGAATGCGATAGGGTTGAAAGGGTTGTCTTCGGTTAAGATCCCTGATATCTTCTGGTCTCATATTAAGACTTGTAGTTTGATCGGCTCATCATATAATACCATTAGTTGCTCATTTTTTAGTGAAAGCATGGCATAAGTATGCCCCTGATTATCGCTAAATTCTACTAAAAAATACCTTCAGCTAGTAACTCCACTATAGTTCCTACTTGACCGCGATATACTTTTTTGTCGGGTAAATCTTCGGTTAGGGCAACTACATCAAGTAATTTGATTTCCGTCTGCATAATTGCAACTCCTATTTAACTTATATCTTACATCTGTTGCAACAACCGCTAGGGGTTGAAACCCCCAGCAGGTTAAAGAGAGTTATACTGGTGTTTCGTAAGTCTTTACTATCCGTGCTATATCTGCTATCCTATATCTATATCCATAAACTACCATGAACTATCGCGATATTATTACGATTGAACCAGATAAGCGAGGCGGTAAACCTTGTATTCGACGGATGCGAATCACTGTTTATGATGTTCTCGGTTGGTTGGCGGTGGGGATGTCTCATGGAGAGATTTTAGACGATTTCCCTGAATTAACAGAAGAGGATATTAGAGCTTGTTTGGAGTTTGCTGCTGACCACGAACATCGTTTAGTTGCCTCGGTAGGTGCTGCTTGAAACTGCTTTTTGACCAAAATTTGATAGTATATGCAACAATCGCCAGGGGTTAAAACCCCTGTCTGAAAGATCAAGTCCTCCTCAGAAACTCAATCTAGTTTTGAGGCGCAAGCAACCAGCTCAAACCCAAGAGATTGAGCTGTTTTCTCCAGCTTAGAGACAATACGTTGTCGATATTTCTGTTCGTAATAGTCAGCACCTGAATCGGCATAA
>DATGYA010000788.1:0-5158 GCA_035298405.1 Kamptonema sp.
ATGAGTAGCATCTGTTATTCCTCCTTGGCGCTTTGAATAAATGCTTTCAATAAATGGAAACTAATGCTGAGAAGCGTAAACATCCTGCCAATGGAGTAGCCAATGCGATGCAAAGCTAATCGCCGAGTCAGTCACTTTTCCGCAAATAGCAAACAGGAGAATGCTAGCAAGGGTGATCGCCGGTCGTCCTGTTGTTTGCCCATCAATTAATAAGAAGCCTAAACCCTGACTGGCTCCCATTAATTCAGCCGCCACCACAAACATCCAGCCTAAACCCAAACCACTTCGCAAACCTACGATGTAGGCAGGCAATGTCGCGGGTAAGAAAACACGACTGATAAGTTGCCAATCATTAAGTCTATAGATTTTGCCAACTTCAACCAATTTGCGATCGACATTGTGAATGCCGCTCATTAGATTTAAGTAAACAGGGAAGAAGACTCCAACGGCGATCAAAGCAATTTTGGAAGGCTCATGTATTCCCATCCAGAGGATGAATAGGGGCACCCATGCGAGGGAAGGAATGTTACGAAGTGACTGCAAAAGTGGGTCGAGTAAATCGTGAATTAGGCCAGAATAGCCTGTTAATCCTCCTAGAATAGTGGCAAAAAATGTACCAATTAGGAAGCCAACAAAGACTCGATAGAGTGTAATGCCGATGTGTTGCCATAGTTCCCCTGCTGCACCGAGTTCCCATACTGTTTTGAGAACAGTTGAGGGAGCAGGTAACAAGTTAGGAGCAACCAAACCAAACCTAGAAATACTTTCCCACAATATTAATAAAAAGATTGGCAAGAGCCAGCCTTTTATTTTGCCCAGACGACTGAGGAATTGCCAAATATTACCTGTTTGTGTTCTTGGTATTGCGATCGCAAGTCTTTGTCCCATAACTTATTGCTAATGGCTAATTGCTAATGGCTAATGGCTAATTGCTAATTGCTAACTGCTGGAAGCGTAAGCTGTTACGCATTTAGATCGCTAACGAAGTAAGTAGGGTACGTCAGCTAGAATACTTACGCTTAAACGGGAAACACTTCGGACTGATGCACCCTACAATCTGTTTTAAATGTTCAACAGCTTACCTCACTTGTTTAAGAATTGCTATATAACCTTTCTCTGTCTGCTGAGGTACAATAGCTCTACCCCCAACCCCTTAGAAAGGGGGCTTTTCCGGTTTCCCCCCTTTGCAAGGGGGGCTAGGGGGGTCGTTTTTGTACCTCATGTAATTGAGAATTGCTATACATCAAAAGCAGATTTTTTTTACTTAGGATTTGGCAATCTTTGCCACATATTGCGGATCGATTAAATCGTTAACTACTGTAATCACGTCAACAGATTTCTCGATCACGCCGCTTTTTTTCAAGACATCTCCAGCAGCACTAATAACCGCTTTTTGTTCCTCACCAATCGATGAGTTTGAGAGATCGGTTCGCTCCTCTAATTGTTTAGTTGCTACCGCTTCTGTCAACTTCGATGCTTTAATTACCACTTGTTTGAGTTCGCTAGGATTCGCGATCGCCCATTTCCGTGCCTTCTCATAGGCGGTTAATACTTGATTAACTTGTTCAGGATATTCTTTGGCAAACGCCTCGCGGACATTCAAAAAGCCTTGACTAATTAGTTTAGTATCGCGGAAGAAAAGTTTTGAGCCTTTTTCTACTTCTGTCTGTGCCATAAACGGATCGAGGCCAGCCCAGGCATCAACATCGCCTTTCTCAAGGGCAGCTTTACCGTCAGCGTGGGGCAAAGGCACAATTTCTACATCTTTGGCAGTTAAACCAACTTTATCCAAGGCACGCAACAAGAAAATAAACGGATCTGTTCCGCGCGTTGCTGCAACTTTCTTACCTTTTAAATCTGTGACTTTTTGAATGGAAGAATTGGCAGTAGTTACTAATGCCGTCCATTCGGGTTTGGAGTAAACGTAAATAGATTTGATGGGATTGCCATTGGCTTTTGCAATCAGTGCGGAAGCACCAGAAGTCGAGCCAAAATCAATGCTGCTGCCATTAAGAAACTCTAATGCTTTGTTACTACCTTGACTGAGAACCCATTCGACTTTGATATTGGCTTTAGCTAAGTCTTCTTCTAGCCAGCCTTTCTCTTTGAGTACGAGACTAACAGGATTGTAGTAGGCATAATCTAAACGTACTACTGTAGGAACTGCCGTAGGAGATGAGCCTGGAGATGCTGCTGTAGTGTTAGTTCCAGGAGAGGAAGAATTACAGGCATTGACTAATAGCGATAGAAACAGCCCTGAAATAAAAAATAGCAGTAACCTACGTCTGGCAATGGCAAACCATTTGCTCATGATTCGTCTCCTCAACTCCTTGGTGAATGTCTCGCTTAATTAGGATTGTCGCAATTTATACGATAAGTCAATCGGTTTACCGTAGTATTCGATTTATCTTACAGCAAGGCACACTCAAGATCAATGGTGACAATCAAGAAGTTAGAAATGAAGATGGGGAAGATGGGGGAGATGGGGGAGATGAGGGAGAGGGGGAAGATGGGAATAGAATCAGCGAGTTTGGTGGAAGTTAGGACTATATTGATCGCTGAAACCCTTGCTATTATTGCCTCTTCCTTCTTCCTTCTTCCTTCTTCCTTCTTCCTTCAGCTTTACGCTAATTGGGTAGCCGAAACAAAGGTCGTAACCGCACCCCGATCGCAGTTCCCAGGAGTGCAGCCACAATCCACAGCCACCCGTGCAAACTGGTAGACGCGATCGCGCTAAAGAACCCACTCACATTGCAACCGTAGGCAAGAAATGCACTGTAACCCATCAGTAAGCCACCTAATATCGCCGCTGCTAGAATCTGTTTGGAAGGCTGAAAAGTTGGAACCCATCGCCCTGCTAACCCCGCTGCCAGCAGCGCTCCTAGAACGATCCCACCATTCATCACCGAACTGACATCTGCAAACACGCCATTCGTGAGGGCAGCCTGAGCGTTGGCAGTCTTCCAAAATGGGCTGCTGGTAGAGTCCCACCCCAAAAACGATGCAATCTCAGCCGCCCACAGCGCAAAGCCCCAGGTAATCCGCCAGGGTTGCCCAGACAGGATCAGCGTCAGCCAGTTGAGCAGTGACAGCGCGATCGCACCTGTGAGTAGCGACCAAGGGCCGTAAATTAGCTGAGTTAGCGAGGAGGGGAAAAGCGGAGGGGAAGAACTTAGGGGAGGAGAAGAAAGAGCTTTTGCAGAAGGGAAAATGCGCTGGAGAGCAACAAACAAAGCAGCGAAAATTGTCAGTTGCAAAACCACTGCCCAAAACCAGCCAAGATTATCCGCCAAAGAAATCGCTGGCAAAGCAGGCAAATTCACCCAAAGCTGTCGGGTTAAGCTGGCTGCAAATGCCCCAATGCAAAATGTCACCAGCGTTATCAGCAAAGTGAGACTGCCAGAACCAAGGGTATACAAAGTACCACAGCCGCAGGCTCCCCCAAGCTGCATCCCAATCCCAAACAGGAAGGCACCGATCGCCCCTTGAACGCCTACAGGGGCAACAGCACCCCGCACCTGTTGCCCCAATACCGTTCCGGCTGCTAGAGTCGGCGCAAACAGAACAGTAGCGATCGCCAGCATGATAATTTGTGCGATCGCTCCCCGCGCGTCTTTATGCACAAGTAACTTGCGGTAGGCACTGGCAAAGCCAAAGCTAGAATGGTAAAGTGTCAGGCCCAGCAACCCACCAATCAAGAACAATAGGCTTTGCTGCCAACCATAACGATTGAGTGTAATTGCCCCAACAGTAAAAAGTGCTAAGGCGATCGCAATTATCAAGCGATCGGGACGAAAAGGAGCCAATAATGGCTCACCAGAAACTGATGAACTCATTTTTACTACTTCTTTGGTGGGCTCTTCGGTTGTTCCGGTGGCGGATCGCAACTGCCTAAAGCGGGTTGACTTAGCTGTACAAAATCAAACCCAAATAATACTGCCACAGTAGCAAAAACAACAAGTGATGAAATCAAAACTTTCATACATTAATAAGTACAAGAAACAGGACTTAAGCAACTGTCAGACTGGAAAATTTGTAGGGTGCATCAGCTATAACACTTATTAAGCAAGGGAAACGCTTATCTACTGACGCACCCTACAATACTATTTTAAATGTCGAACAGCTTAGCACCAAATAACTAAACTTTTTCTGGCCCAGTTTCAACTGGCAAATTAGACGTACTGTACTCAGTCCAAGAACCTTCGTAGATCCGAACTTTAGGATATCCCAAAAGATGTTTTAGCACGACATACTGTAATGTGGCTTCACGCCCAGTGCTGCATGACACAATCACATCATCTGAAGGCTTAATCTTCTTGTCCGCCAGAATTTTGCGAATCCCATCTAGTGACTTCAACTGATGAGGATTTTTGAGATTCTCCTGAGAGTTCTCGGCTTCTGTAAACGCAGGCCAGGGAATATTTTTTGCACCCGGAATGTGCCCATTACGTACCCAGATATCTTTCTCACCTCGAAATAAATCACCTGGTCTAGGATCGATAAAAACCACACCTGGTTTACCAATTAATTCTGCAACCTGTTGGAGGTTAACGCGAATTGAGGGATTATCTTGAACCGCAAACTGTGTAAACTTGTATTTGGGATATTCCTTAACAACAGGTTGCCCAGAGGCTTTGTATCCTGTATATCCCCCATCTAAAACTGCAATATCTTTTACTCCCGATCGCTCTAGCAAATAAGCAACCATTGTCGCTCCCAAAATATCTCGTGCATCGGAATAAACGAGAACGCGACTGTTACTGCTAACACCAGATCGAGAAAAGATCGAAGCTAATTTCTGGGTATCCCAATACTGCACGGGCAAAAATCCGTCGGGGCCACGAAACGCAGTATCTGCAATGTGTACTGCGTTTGGAACATGGCCTCCAATATACTACAGAGGCGCATTTCGCACATCCAAAATTCGCAAATTTGGATCTTTTGCGTTGGCTGCTACCCAATTGGGAGAAACAAATTGAATTTTGGCACTGGGAGTTGCAGTCAGCGGTGAAATCGAGAAGAGTGAAACTCCTACCAAGGTTGCGATCGCTGCTATTACCAAAACAGAAGGCTTAAGGGATCTTTTCCAGATTCCCCGAAAAAATCTCAAATTCATAACCATAAATCTCCTGAAGAAGGGGCTAGGGGCTAGGGGCTA
>DATGYA010000789.1:0-10328 GCA_035298405.1 Kamptonema sp.
CTACAGGAATTTAGTTAATTGTTGGTTGTTAGTTGTTAGTTGTTAGTTGTTAGTTGTTAGTTGTTGGTTGTTAGTTGTTAGTTGTTGGTTGTTAGTTGTTAGTTGTTGGTTATTGGGTGTTAAGTGAGTTAAACTCCCTATCATTGTCTAGCTCTTTATCAGCTTTGCTTTTTGCAGCTTTGTCCACCCTACATTTAACTTTGGCAAAGACAATGTTTCATCTATCTCTAAAAGTTTAGATGAATAACCAACAACTAACTATTAACAACTAACAACTAACTACCAACAACTAACTACTAACAACTAACTACTAGCTACTAGCAATTCTGGCTGTTTGTCCTCTGGTAATCCCAGGATATTGCTGTAGAGTTTGACATAATCTTTGGCAGAAAGATCCCAGCCAAAATCTTCACTCATGCCGCGCTGTTGGAGTTCTTTCCATTTATCTTTATAGCGGAAACCTTCCCAGGCACGGATCATACAGGTAAACAAATCTAGGGGTTCGTACCGATCGAAGCAGTAACCTGTGCCAACATTATTAATTGGATCGTGGTGAGAGACGGTATCGACTAAACCACCTGTGCGGCGGACAATGGGAACGCAGCCGTAGCGCATTGAGAGCATTTGGCTAATGCCGCAAGGCTCAAAGCGGGATGGCATCAGGAAAGCATCGCTACCTGCGTAAACGCGCCGCGAAAGAGCCTCATTGTATAACAGTTGGGTGGCCATGCGACCAGGGTAACGGGAGGCCATCTGCCAGAGTTGGGTTTCGTAGTAGCGATCGCCTGTTCCTAATACAATAAATTGAGCGTCGGTATAGGCCATGAACCGATCTAGGATTTGAATCACTAGATCGATGCCTTTTTGTTCCACTAATCGCGTCACCATGCCCATTAAAAAGGCGTTTTTGTTAACTTCTAAGCCGACTTCTTCTTGAAGGGCAATTTTGTTGGGAGGGCGTTTTTCAATGGTTTCGGCGGTGAAATTTTCGATGATATATCTGTCGGTTGCCGGATTGTAAGATTCAGTATCAATACCGTTGATGATACCGGACAATTTACCACTGATGAATGACATTAATCCTTCTAAAGTTTCACCGTAGGCAGGAGTTTTTATTTGTTCGGCGTAGGTAGGAGAAACTGTTGTTACTCTATCCGCAAATTGAACTGCGGCGGCCATTGTGTTGTGACCTTGCATATACCAGGGACACCAAGTCATCTTTTCTAATCGCCAGCGCCAAGGCCCTTGATATGCTAGGTTGTGAATGGTGAAGACCGTGCTAATGTCGGGGTCTTGGTGCATCCAAACAGGAATCATGCCTGCGTGCCAGTCGTGGCAGTGGATGATTTGGGGTTTCCAGTAATTCCAGGCAAATTCTGCGGCACCATTGGCAAAGAAAGTGAACCGCCAGTCTTCATCATCGCCAGAGTAGATGCGGCGAGGCATGAAGGCGGGATGTCCAAATAAGTATAAGGGAACATCGGTTCCGGGCAGTAAGCTTTCGTAGACGCTGAAGTTTTGGAACATGGCCGCACCTGACCAGACGGGAGTTTTGGGGATGTCCATTTTGTCTGGGAGGAAGCCGTAGTAGGGCATGAAGATGCGGACATCGTGACCCATTCGGCGCAGGAATTTCGGAAGTGCTCCGACGACATCGCCCATACCGCCAACTTTGGCTAGGGGTGCTGCTTCTGCGGAGACAAATAGAATTCGCATTATTGCGTTTCCCTGAGATAGTGAGTTCAGATCCAGTCTAAAGGGGGAGTGTCACCATTTTTTAATGAATATATGGCAACTAGCCGCGATCGCGTCAACCGCTTTTCGATCCCGCTAGTTGGAGAGCAATAGTGGGCTGTTTAGAAGCTGAGGCGATCTTAGATGGCGATCGCGTCTCTCTGGAATCTTTGCGGGAGATGATGCCAGGGGTGCGATCGTGGGCGAAAGCGCGACTTAATAGCTTTTTAACGGCAAATGTACACAAATAGAAGTGGATGGAGAAAGGGCGATGGCTGCGGCTGGCGGGGCCTACGCGCTTTTTAGGAAAGGGGCGATCGCGTAGTATTGAAGAAGTTAAAATGGAATATAACTTGCCATGAATAAACAACCCCACATCCCCGATACAGAAACATCTAAACGCTTGCTGGCTAACCTCCACCGAGCTCGGATGGAAGTTCAAGAAGTCAATTTAGAATTAGGAGAAATTAATGCGATGCTGGCAGAACAGCTTCGCGGGCAAAGATTGAAGCGAGTCAGGCGATCGCTCAATAACTCAACAGCAGAGTTGTAAAATTATTAGCAAAAGTAGCCAAAAGTTTATGGAGCGCGATCGCGCTTTTTTAACCACAGATAGAGGTGGATGGGGAAAGAGCGATCGCAGTGGCGTACCATCACCTGCCGTAGACATCACTCTTGACAAAATAAATTGGTTTAGTTAAGATAAAATTTAGTTGAAGTTGCCAAATATAGCAGATGCACATAATCAGCTATCGGCGGATACGTGAGTATAGCGAAAGTCATGCTGATTGTCGGGAAGTCTTAGATAACTGGTTTAAAATTGCTACCAAAGCCAAATGGTCAAATTTAGTTGAGGTGCAATCTGTTTTTCCTAAAGCTGAAGCGGTAGGAAGTTTTACAGTTTTTAACATCAAAGGTAACAACTATAGATTAATAGTTAGTATTGACTATGAACGCCAATTGATTTATATAAAATACATTCTTACTCATGCCGAGTATGATAAGGAGAACTGGAAAAATGACCCTTACTTTTAATCCAGATAAATACAAAGAGTTATTGTCTCAGTATCAGCCCAAGATAATTAGAACGGAAGCTGAAAATGAACAGGCTTTGGCTATTGTGGAAGAGTTAATGCACCGTCCCGATCGCACTCCAGAAGAAGATGAGTTATATGAATTATTGATTGTATTAATTGAAAGATTTGAGCAAGAATACTATGCACCTGGAGTTACAGCTACACCTCATTCATTGTTACTATTTTTGATGGAACAGCGATCGCTAAAACCTGTAGATTTGGTGGGAATTATTGGGTCTGAAGAAGGAGTTTATGAATTGGTTAATGGTCAGCGAGATATCAGCAAAGAGCAGGCATTGATTCTTGGTAGTTTTTTTTATGTAGAGCCGAGTTTGTTTACTAATTAATAGCTCTTTAACGGTAGATGCATGCACATAAAAAATGACAAACTAGGGGTAAGCCAAATTATTAGACCTTACCTCAATAAAGTAAATGAATAAAGTTCATACACTCTTGCAGCCAGTTCATACTCAGTTCATACATAAAGTTCATAAATTTCATATGGAATAAAACTGAGGATACAATGTCGAATAGTTTATCTTCTACTTAATTGTCCACCACCCAATCTACTCTATGAGCTTCGGTGATATCTGGTACATCCAAGCGATCGCTCAACTTCAAAATAACAGCTTCGGGTACTCGGGCCGAGCGAGAAAGGTTGCGCCGCAGCAATTCTTCCCAAGAAACTTCTAAATAAACAATGCGAATTCGCGCCTGATAATTAGCAAATAATCGAATCAAGGACGATCGCATTTGCCGAGTTGTATTTGTTGCATTCCAAACAAAAGATTTTCCAGCTCTCATATACTCTTTAGCCGTTGCTTTCCCTTGGTTGACAACAACTCCTTGGTCGTCTTCTGGGGAAACTTTTAATACTTTTCGGATCGCATCCAAGGAAATTACAGGCCAGTCTGGTAGGTGTTCCTGAATCCAAGAATCTTTACCCGCTCCTGGTAAACCTGACATTAAAACTACTTCAAATCTGGTATTATCAAATGGTGTATAATTAGGATCGCCATCTTCTTTTTGGAAATAGATAAATCGGCTGCAATCTGAGGGAAATTGGTAAGCGCGATCGCAGCATTCATTCTCTTGGCAAAATTCCCGGAAAAATTCGATCCGTTCTAAAAGTTGAGCGCGATCGCTACACTCACGGCCTCGCACATCCGCTTCTGCTAACAGCGCTAGCAAGTCGCACCGGATCAGTTGACTGGCTTTAATGACTGCTTGCTGAGGATTTGGCTTATCCCAAAACCATAGAGGTAAACTGCCATACCTCACTAAAGCAACTATTGCCTCCCGCTGTTCAAAGGGTACTCCGGCACGCCAAAGCAACTGCCTCGCCATTTTTGCCCCTTGCAAGACGTGCCCTTTAGAGGTGATGCTACCATCGGCTTCAATAGCTGTCGCTTCAGGTTTTGCCACATCGTGCAGCAAGGCGGCGGCAAATACAACTGACTGCTGAATTGCGGGTAATTCTCGCCATTGGGATAAGGAGATTAAAGCCTCGCAAACTAGGCGAGTATGGGTTAAAACATCGCCTTCGGCGTGGTATTGGGGGTCTTGGGGGCAATTTTCAAGAGACTGCAACCACTCGAACTCTGCTTGAAGCGATCGCCAATTTAGCGTCCAGTCTGGAGGGGTGGGACAGTAGGGAAATGACCAAGGCTGGCAGAGAGAAACGGAAGTATTCATAGTGCAAATATAAAAAATATTAGGACTTACACAAGTGCCGCAAGATAGAGTTAATTTTTAAGTCTGTATATGAAAGAGGGCTGAAGCCCAACTACGTACCTTTGAATAAATCGGCATTCGGACGTAAAATATTAGGGATTATAGGGCGGTTAAGCCAGTGTCCGTCTGATTGCAGCATGGTAGTTAAAAAGCTAGGGCGGACATATTTATAACGGGCAATAACAGTCTGGTCTTCTTCAACTTTAATATACAAACCTTCCATTAGGGATGTGCGATCTGTTTGGGCGATGGTTCGCTCTACATCTAAACCTTTTTCCTGGCAAACTTGGCGCAACTGTTCTAGATGTCCAGGTTCAATATAATGAGAGTTGCCAATTAATTCTATCAGTTGCTTGTGAGATTTCAGTTGACCTGCAAATAAAACGGGAACAGAAACTAGAGGTAATTCTGCTAGTAAATCTTTCCGGCTTTTGGTGCTGAGAAATTGCTGTTGCTGTCGATCGAGTACGTCATATTCTAGGAAATAGTGAGGCAGAGCGTTATAAAATATGGTATGTTTAGCATAGAGCCATTCGCCATAAAGTATGTAGCGATCGCCTAACACTTTCCAGAAAGTTTCAGTATGGGTGTAAGCCCACTGTTTGAACAAGTTAAAGTGTTTTTCTCGTTCTCCTCCTGTGAGGTAATGACCTCGACTTTGAAGCAACATTTGCCCGTTAGAGGCAAAGCTGATGGCGGCATTGGCACCGTCTACTTTTTCTTCTACAACTATAAACTGAGAGGCGATCGCCACACTAAAGGGTACACTGTCGAGATCCTCATCTCCCGGTTGCAGCCGCGAACCTTCGATGTGGTGAGTGCGAGGATATTTGTAAATTTGCTGCATGGGCTGTAAATAAATCGATCTCATTCAAGCAATACTTCAGACACTTTTTAATATGCAACGGTAGAATGAGGGTTTTGGAGTCCAAGATTGTCGCGATCGCCTTGGAACATAAAAAATTATCATAACTTGCGTAAGTTCTAGTATTGAAATCTACTGTTTGTTTAGTTGCGTTAAGTTTGTATATGGGTAAGGCACTTTGTGCAGTTTGGAACGTAAACTCCTAATCTACAATCAAAAATTGCCCGCTGACAGTTGAAAATGCTATCTCAGGAGACAACACAATGCTAGAATCTTACCGCCAACACGCCGCAGAGCGGGCGGCTTTGGGAATTCCACCGCTACCACTGAATGCCCAGCAAACATCTGAACTGTGCGAATTGTTAAAAAATCCGCCTGTGGGGGAAGAACAGGCTTTACTGGAACTGCTGCGCGATCGCGTTCCAGCGGGGGTAGACGGGGCAGCTTATGTCAAAGCGGGATTTTTAACTGCGATCGCCAATGGCGAAATCAAAAGCCCCTTAATTGCACCCCAATGGGCAGTTTACCTGCTAGGAACGATGCTAGGCGGCTATAACGTGCAATCCTTAATCAGCTTGCTGGCATCCAGCGAACCAGCAATGGCAGCCTCCGCAGCAGCCGCACTCAGCAAGACGCTGTTAGTGTTTGATGCCTTCCACGATGTCATCAATATGGCAGAGATCAATCCCGCGGCTAAGCAGGTAGTAGATTCTTGGGCAAATGCCGAGTGGTTTACCAGTCGCCCGAAACTGGCAGAAGCTATTACTGTTACTGTTTTCAAGGTTCCCGGAGAAACAAACACCGATGACCTTTCTCCTGCACCCCAGGCTACCACGCGGCCGGACATTCCCCTGCACGCTTTAGCAATGTTGGAAACGCGGATGCCTGGGGCCTTGAGTGCGATCGCACAATTGAAGCAAAAAGGCCATCCAGTTGCTTATGTCGGCGATGTTGTGGGTACAGGTTCCTCGCGGAAATCGGCGATTAATTCAGTGCTTTGGCACATCGGTAATGATATCCCGTTTGTACCGAATAAACGCAGCGGTGGATATATTTTAGGAACTGCGATCGCGCCAATTTTCTTCAACACCGCAGAAGATTCTGGTGCCTTACCCATCGAATGCGATGTCAGCAAAATGGAAACAGGAATGGTAATTACCATTCATCCCTACAAAGGCGAAATCACTAACGAAGCCGGCGAAACTATTTCCACCTTCACCCTTAAACCTGACACTATATTCGATGAAGTTCGCGCCGGCGGCCGCATTCCTTTACTAATTGGTCGCACTCTCACCGACAAAACCCGCGAAGCTTTAGGATTAACACCAAGCACAATCTTTACCCGTCCCAACCCACCCGCAGATACAGGGAAAGGTTACACCTTAGCTCAAAAAATGGTAGGCAAAGCTTGCGGTTTACGCGGAGTTCGTCCCGGTACTTCCTGCGAACCAATTATGACAACTGTGGGTTCTCAAGATACCACCGGGCCAATGACACGAGACGAGTTAAAAGAACTCGCTTGTTTAGGATTCAGTGCCGATTTAGTGATGCAAAGTTTCTGTCACACCGCTGCTTATCCCAAGCCAGTTGATGTCAAAACTCACCAAGAATTACCCGATTTCATGGCCCAACGCGGCGGCGTTGCTTTGCGGCCAGGAGACGGTATTATTCACTCTTGGCTAAACCGAATGTTGTTGCCAGATACAGTTGGAACTGGTGGTGACTCTCATACTCGTTTTCCCCTGGGAATTTCCTTTCCTGCGGGTTCTGGTTTAGTTGCCTTTGCTGCGGCTTTGGGCGCGATGCCTTTGGATATGCCGGAGTCAGTTTTAGTGCGGTTTAAAGGTGAATTGCAGCCAGGAATAACGCTGCGAGATGTGGTAAATGCAATTCCCTATATCGCCATCCAAAAAGGTTTGCTAACAGTAGATAAACAGAACAAGAAAAATGTGTTTTCTGGGCGAATCATGGAAATTGAAGGTTTGCCAGATTTGAAAGTTGAGCAGGCTTTTGAATTGACAGACGCATCGGCAGAACGTTCTTGTGCTGGCTGTACAATTAAGTTAAGCGTAGAGACAGTTTCTGAGTATTTACGTTCTAATATAGCGCTGTTAAAAAACATGGTAGCCCGCGGCTATGTAGATGCTCGTACTATGATGCGGCGCGTGGCAAAGATGGAGGAGTGGTTGGCAAATCCGGTGTTAATGGAAGCGGATACAGATGCGGAGTATTTTGAGATCGTTGAGATTGATTTGAATGAGATTAAAGAGCCAATTGTGGCCGCTCCCAATGACCCGGATAATGTCAAGTTATTGAGCGAAGTAGTAGGCGATCGCGTTGATGAGGTATTTGTCGGTTCTTGCATGACCAATATCGGTCACTATCGCGCTACCGCGAAAGTGTTGGAAGGCGAATCAGCGGTGAAAGCGCGACTGTGGATTTGCCCACCAACCCGAATGGATGAGTATCAGTTAAAACAGGAGGGAATTTACACAACTTTTGAAGCTGCTGGTGCGCGAACTGAGATGCCCGGATGTAGTCTTTGTATGGGGAATCAGGCGCGGGTTGAAGATGGCGCAACTGTATTTTCTACTTCGACTCGTAACTTCAATAATCGCATGGGTAAGGATGCGCGAGTTTATCTTGGTTCTGCGGAATTAGCCGCCGTTTGTGCCATGTTAGGGCGCGTACCAAGCGTTCAGGAATATATGGACATTGTTGGTAAGAAAATTGAGCCTTTTGCTAGCGATTTGTATCAGTATTTGAACTTCGATCAGATTGCTGGTTTTGAGGATGAAGGGCGGGTAATTGCTTTAGAAGATATGCCTCGCATTGAGGATCTTTTGGGAATGCCTGCGACCGTGAGGTAATATTTATAGGTACGTAGTTGGGCTTTAGCCCTCTTAATGCGCTCTGATCGCAACCGCCAAGGTAGTTAGGACGTTCTAAATTACTGAAACCCGCTTATTATGCCCTTCTTTCCCTAGCTCATAGCTATAGCATACGAAAGAGCGCTGAAGCGTAACTACATACCTTTTTTTAACGATGCCCATTGCGTAAGTCTTGAGAAATGACAAAGGAGGTAATTATGTCTGAACAAGTTTTAAGTAGTGAAAATCAAGCACCTGAAACTTCTGTTTCCGAACCTCGGATTGGTGCAGAATTTGTTGAGTTGTTGCAGGAGATTCAGGAGACTCCGAGGGAATATTGGCCGAATTTACTTGAAATGATAAGGTTGTTTAAGGAAACTGTGATAATGAAGCCAAGAGTGTCAAAGACTCAGGAGACAATAGATATTACTAAACTGTCAAAGGAGGAGAGGATACAAAGAAATCAAGGTGCGATCGCTTTAATCAATTCATGGGTAGATGAGGGAGATGAAGAAGAACAAACTGAAACTTGGGAATATCTCTGTCAAGCTATCGATCAAGACCGTCTTTCTAACCGACCATTATTTCCATGAGTAGAGTAATACTTTTAGATTCTGGGCCTTTGGGAATGGTAACAAATCCTAAAGCATCCTCTGTTGAGGTTGAGGAGTGCAAACTGTGGTTAAAGTCTTTACTGCTAAGTGGTGAGATAGTAATCTTACCTGAAATTACTGATTATGAAGTGCGGCGCGAGTTAATTCGTGGGGGTAAAGCAGGAGGTATTCGGCGGTTAGATCAAATGAAATTGGATCTTATCTACCGTCCTATCACTACACAAGTAATACTAATGGCGGCACACTTGTGGGCTGATGCAAGGCGAAGAGGAAGGCCAACCGCAGATTCTACTGCACTTGATGGGGATGTGATTTTAGCGGCTCAGGCTATATGGGAGGCTAATCAAGGCAATGAGGTTGTAATTGCGACAACAAATGTGGGGCATTTGTCACAATTCGTTGATGCGCGTGAGTGGCGAATGATTCAGTAATGGCAAAATGCCTAAGTCTCTAATATCTGCTATATTTTTTGTTACAATTATAGAGAAAAAATGACCACCATTAACCAAAGTATGATAGGACTTACGCTCATGGCTCCAGAAACCGGGTTTTTGAGAGAATCTGTGGGTAACAACGAAGTATTTTAGTCAAAAAACCCGGTTTCTTTGGTTTGGTGCGTAAGTCCTGTATGAGTCAAGGAAATTAGTTATGATTAGTCAATCTGTCACAACAAAAAATAATCTTTACGAAGAAGACTTTTATCTGTGGATACAAGCTACTGCTCAACATTTGAAAGAAGGAAACTTTAAGCAGATAGATATTCCGAATTTAGTTGAAGAAATTGAAAGTATGGGTAGAAGTGAAAAACGAGAGTTAAAAAGTCGTTTAATTGTGCTTTTAATGCACTTACTAAAATGGGAATATCAACCAGAAAAGCGTAGTCAAAGTTGGTGTAGTACCATCACCGAGCAGCGTATTTGTATTGAGGGATTATTAGAAGATAGTCCAAGTTTACAACCTGTGCTTTTAGAAATATTTGATGAGTGTTATCAAAAAGCTTGTCAGAAAGCTGCGGAGGAAACAGGGATTAAGTTAAACTTTTTGCCGAAGGAATCGCCTTTTAGTATGGAAGAAGCTTTGAAAGTAAGTTTGTTTGATGAATAAGTTAAACAGGGATAAGTTAAGTCACTTTATTGTTAGGGAATGCGGGAGCGACTAAAGTTGCTACTACCAAGGAGGGGGTAAAACATCCGATAGAGTTTCAGAAATGTTGCATAACTAATGTCAAGTTAAATATTAAATCGTAAATTCTAATATGGCTATTACTAATCACGAACAAGTTGGCAGAGCTTTAAAGCTTTTAGGTAAAGGTTTATACCCTTATGCCGAACGGGAAATGCAGCGCGTTCACGGCGATGGTTGGCTAAAATCTGCCAAAGCTAGCCTCAGTGACGATTACAAGAAGCGAGACTTAGCAGAAATTCTGCGCGAGGAT
>DATGYA010000790.1:0-18856 GCA_035298405.1 Kamptonema sp.
GATAAGTAGATAAGGAGACTCCGCCAAAGTCTTCCATGATTAAGGCATAGCTATTGTGATATGGTTCTAGACTTAGCGGTTGAATAATGCGAGGAAAGTTAAGACTTTTAGCGATGGTGTATTGATTGCGAAATTGGACAATTTCGTTGAAATTTGGGTATTTATTTCGCAACAGTTTGATCGCTACGAGAGTGCGATCGATCTCTCGAATACCTCGATAGACAATAGTACGAGAACCTCCATAGATTTGTTCGGTGATGGTATATCCAGGCAGATGAGTGACGATATCCATTTTCCAGGCTTAATAAAGAAAGAAAATTAATGTAAGTATATCTTATAATTCTATTGTTGAGTATAATAATTACTCATGATTAACAAAATTTAATATAACCTCCTTCATTCCCCAAAAAATGGCATGGGGAGCTTCAATGATAGAGGTAGCTAAAGCTGGAAAAAGAGTTTTAAGATAGGTGAGTAAGAAAGTGCGATCGCCTCCTGTAAAAACAATCTTACTTTCAGGAAACTGCCGCTGCCAATCTTCTATAAAATCTCTCACCCCTGCGACTAAAGTATAAATAATACCGCTCTGAATTGCTTCAACCGTATCCATAGCCCAGCGGGGTGGTAAATTTTCTGGTAAATTTATTAATGGTAGGGCTGCTGTTTTTTGTGCCAGAGAAGACAACTGTAACGCCAAGCCCGGTAAAATTGCACCGCCAACTAACCGCCTATTGACATCTGCACCAGTAAATGTTAAGGCAGTACCAGCATCTACTATCATCATCGGCCAACCTAGCTGGACACCCGCGCCTAGTATGGCTAAGGCTCTGTCAATTCCCAAAGTAGGGTAGAGTCCCTGTAGCGGCAATTGGTCTAAAGTAATAATACGGAGCTTGGGATAGTTTTGCCACAGCGCCGTTTGCTGTGGTACTACTGAAGCTAAAATTAAGGGTATAGGCGAGCCAGAGTTAAATTCACTGATGAACTGGTGTGTAACTTCAGGAGTGAAATGGTCGGTATCCCATGTTTCTTGAATAACTGTACCAGCAAAGATAGCCCAGTGTAAACGGGAATTGCCAATCATTAAAGCGATTTTAGTCTGGTTTTCCATTAGTGTTGATATCCGCCATTACCAATACTACATTTTAGATATAAAATCATTTATAATTTTTTAATAATTGTAGAATCTGGCTCAATTTGGTAAGACGGCGGGGTGCAATCAGCTAGATCGCTCGAGAGCAAGTACAACATTATAAAAATAGAGAGTTTCTATGTATATGAAAATACAAGCACCTCACTGTCCCTGGCCACAATTATCTTCCAGTTTAGCCGAATCTGAAACTTCTATTCCAGGGGCAGAAGTTGCTTTGGCAAAAGCAGAAGCGCAAAACAACCTGATTTTACAACTAGAACAGCAAGTTAAGTTGTCTACCTTCCTGAACCAAATTAATTACGAAATCCGTCGCACTTTGGATTTAGAAGAGGTATTAGCTTCGGCCTGCCGCCTACTGGGAGAAATGCTTCAATGCAGTCGAGTCAGCATTTTAGTGAAAGAATTAGAGGAAGAAGAAATACTGGTGACTAGGGGTGAGTACAACCCAGAAAACTATGCTTCACAACTCGGTATGAAAGTGCCAATTGTTGACAATTTCCACCTAAAAACTGTTATTTCTATTGATGGCCCTTTGGCGGTAGTGAAGTTTCCAGATTTTCCGGGATTGGGGAAAGAAACTAGAGAAATAGTAGATGTTTTAGGTATTCGCTCAATGTTGGCTTGTGCAACTCGCTATCAAGGGCGGGTAAATGGGGTAATTGGGTTACAGCAGTGCGATCGCGAACGGGAATGGACAGAATGGGAACAGCAACTAATTGAGGCGGTAGCGTCTCAGTTGGCGATCGCGATTAACCAAGCAAAATTATACGCTGAAACTCGCCGTCAAGCCGAATGTGAATCTTTGTTGCGTCTGGTGAGCAACCAAATTCGCAGCACATTAGATGTTAAAACTATTCTGCAAACGGCAGTAAGAGAAGTGCGCCAACTTTTAAACACAGATCGCGTGGTTATTTACCAATTTAAAGACAAATGGGAAGGCGAAATTGTAGTGGAGGATCTTGTAATTCCTTGGCCGTCAATTTTTGGGGATTCGATTAGTGATAACTGCTTTTCTCAGGAATATGCTAAGCATTATTTAGAAGGGCGAGTGAGGGCAATTAATGACATTCATAATGCTGGTTTAGATCAATGCCATGTAAATTTTTTAACGGCTTTGCAGGTGAAATCCAACTTAATTGTACCGATTGTTATTATTAGAAATGAAAGTTGTTCGCTAGAGGTGGAGAAAGAAGAAAAAGAGAAAGATCGGAGAAGTAACATAGGTAAACCTTCCCCATTTCCCCCATCTCCCCCATCCCCCAGTCGCTTATGGGGTTTAATGATTGCTCAAGAGTGCCGTGATATTCGCCATTGGCAACTACAAGAAACTGAGTTATTGCGGCAGTTAGGTGAGCAAATGGCGATCGCTATTCAACAAGCAGAACTTTATGCAGAAGTGCAATTAGCGGCGGTAAAATCCCAAGATCAAGCTCAAAAGTTACAAACTACTTTACAGGAATTACGTTCAACTCAGCAGCAATTAATCCAAAGTGAAAAAATGTCTAGTTTAGGGCAAATGGTGGCTGGGGTTGCCCATGAAATTAACAATGCTAATAATTTCATTCATGTCAATTTGTTTCACGCTCAAGAATATGCCAAGACTTTAAGTGAAGCGATTGAAATCAGTGCAAATTCTTGCCCGGAAGCAGCAGCTACCGTCATCAAACTTGAGGAGGAATTTGAGTTGGATTACATTAAAGAAGATTTTCCTAAATTGCTAAAGTCGATGCAGGATGGGAGCGATCGCATTCGTTCAATTGTCACAACTTTACGTAATTTTTCTCGTCTGGATGAATCTGAGTTTAAGCCAGCTAATCTGAATCAGGGTTTGGAAAGTAGTTTGGCTATGCTGCAAAATCGCTTAAAAAATGGTATTGAAATCCAGAAAGAATACGGAGATTTACCGTTATTACAATGTAATGCGGCTCAAATTAATCAAGTGTTTTTCCACTTGCTGCAAAATGCTTTGGATGCCATAGTGACATCAGGAAAACCAGGTAAAGTGACTATTCGCACAGAAAGTGCGGATAAGTTGGTGACAATTTCAATTCGGGATAGTGGTGTTGGCATTTCACCTGAGATTCAAAGCAAAATTTTTGACCCATTTTTTACTACTAAACCAGTGGGACAAGGCACAGGTTTGGGTTTGTCTATTTGCTATCAGGCGATTGTTAAAGATCATGGTGGCACAATTCGCTGCTATAGCAAAGTTGGTGAAGGTACTGAGTTTGTTGTACAATTGCCTTTGGCTACTGGCTAATAAATCTGATTTTATTAACTGGATTTATCAGAGGTTTGAGTGCGCGATCGCTGTTTCTCTGTACTACGAACATTAATTGGTTAATTAAAAATGTAACAACGACGGAATGACAGGGTTAAGCAAGGCTCGGTTGTTGATTACCATATTTTGTTGCTTTTGTCAAGACCAATACTAGAAATTTAGAGAAAAGCGAACAGAACATAGGCTAAGTTTTAGTATTCTTAACTGAGTGATAGGTTTTTTAATAAAGCTTTACAATTAAAACGTGCAAGAATAGAGCTAATGATGTATTAATGGCTTGCTCACAAGGAGGCGACAGATGGTAGCGCTCACTGAACGAGTACAACGCAGGTTAACAGTAGAGACTGGCGCGATCGCGCCTGACACGACGACGATTCGCTGTCTGGATTGGGATCGCGATCGCTTTGACATAGAATTTGGTCTCAAAAACGGCACAACTTATAACTCATTTATCATTCGCGGCGAGAAAATAGCGCTGGTTGATACCTCCCATGAGAAGTTCCGCCAACAATATCTCGATATTCTTAAGGGGTTAATTGACCCCACTGAGATTGATTACTTAATTATCAGCCATACTGAACCAGACCATAGCGGTTTAGTTAAAGATGTGCTGGAATTGGCCCCCCAAGTAACAATTGTGGCTTCAAAAGTAGCAATTCAATTCTTAGAAGACTTGGTGCATAAGCCATTTAAACGGCAGATAGTTAAAAATGGCGACAAACTAGATTTAGGTAACGGTCACGTTATCGAATTTGTGTCAGCGCCAAACTTGCACTGGCCCGATACAATTTTTAGCTACGATGCTAAAACACAAGTGATGTTCACTTGCGATGCTTTTGGGATGCACTACTGTTCAGACAGCACTTATGATGAAGATTTAGCAGCGATTGAAGAAGACTATCACTTCTATTATGAGTGCTTGATGGCTCCCAATGCGCGATCGGTTTTGAGTGCGATGAAGCGGATGGCGGAACTAGGAGAAATTAACACCATTGCTACAGGTCACGGGCCACTTTTGCGGCATAATGTTGTTGAACTCACTGGACGTTATAAAAAGTGGAGTCAAGAACAAACTAAGGTAGAAACAACTGTTGCGGTGTTCTATGCTTCCGACTACGGTTATAGCGATCGCCTTAGCCAAGCGATCGCACACGGTATCACCAAAACTGGTGTTGCTGTCGAAATGATGGATCTTAAAATAGCCGATCCGCAGGAAGTCAGAGAGCTAGTAGGTACAGCCGCTGGTATAGTCATTTGTACGCCACCAAGCACGGGCCCAGCAGCAACCATAGCAGAAACCGCAATTAACACAATTTTAGTTGCTGCTCATAATAAACAATCTATCGGTTTATGCGAGTCTGGAGGTGGAGACGACTTATCGATTTATCCCTTACGAAATAAGTTCAAAGAGTTGGGATTAAAAGAAGCTTTTCCCAACATTTTAATCAAGGAAGCGCCGACAGAAGCAACCTATCAGTTGTGCGATGAAGCAGGCACAGACTTGGGACAATGGCTAACGCGAGATAAAGCAGTTAAGCAGATGAAATCCCTCGATAGCGACCTCGATAAAGCCTTGGGTCGAATTAGTGGTGGACTGTACATCATCACTGCTCAAAAAGGCGAAGTCAGCGGCGCAATGTTAGCATCATGGGTGATGCAAGCTAGCTTTAAACCATTAGGTTTAACCATCGCAGTTGCCAAAGACCGTGCAATTGAATCCATGATGCACACGGGAGACAAATTTGTTTTAAATGTGCTATCGGAAAACAATTATCAAGCGCTAATGAAGCACTTCTTAAAGCGTTTTCCTCCCGGTGCAGATCGCTTTGCTGGTGTTAAAACTCAACCCGCTAGCAATGGTTCTCCCATTCTTACGGAAGCTCTAGCTTATTTGGAATGTCAAGTAACTAGCCGCATGGAAGTAAGCGATCATCATATTGTCTATGCGACAGTTGATAACGGTCGAGTCAGCGATCCTGACTCTTTACCAGCCGTACACCACCGCAAAGTAGGCAATCACTACTAAAGAATGAGAAGTTGTAGGGGTGGGTTTAGCCAATAATTATGGCAACCAACAGATAAATTCTGTACAAAACCCGCCCCACTAAATGCCAAAATAATTAATTAGAAAGAAAATGTCAACTAATATTTTAGAAGACAGAGACTACATCATAATTATTGCTAGAAGTGCTGCTAGCAGAGAGCAAAATCATCCTCTGTACGAACACTGGCTAGCAGCTCAAGCCTCCTTGATTGACTTAGCAAAAAAATGTCAAGAATTAGACAGCGACGGCTTAACTGTCTACGAAGCTTCAACCCCTCTCTGGAAATATGAAAATACAGATGTTAAGCGGTTAGCTGAAATTTTGCAGCGGCAAAATACAACACCAGACCCCCAAAACCTAACTAAAATTAACTTGCAAGAAGCTCTCAGCGATGCTATTAGCGATTATTTTAAGCGGAAAGCAAGTCCTAAAGCTAAAAAAGGGGCGATAATTGTTGTAGTCATCGACGAAAAACAGGAAGATAGCAAACCTATAGCCGCGAACATCATTAATGCTGCTAATAAAGTCGAACTCGATCAAGAAATTGGGATTAGTTTTATCCAAATTGGAGAAGATTTAGAAACCAGGGAGTTTCTCACTTACCTGGATAACAATTTACAACAGGTGGGTGCCAAATTTGATATTGTAGATGCAAATTTTTGGCAGGAAATCAAAAAAAGTTCAATAGTACAGTTCTTAATTGGTGCGATTAATGACTAACACTCTAATTCCTCAAACTCTCTCTAACTCGAAACCCCGTGATGTCCAATTTTTCCAGATTGCAGCAGATACAATTGTACTGCGCTCGCGCACTTGGGACAGACTCAAATTCGAGGTTGAATATTCCCTGCAAAGAGGGACAACGGCAAATTCTTTTCTCATTGAATCTGAAAAAACAGCCTTAATTGACCCTCCCGGCGAATCCTTCACCAAAAACTATGTAGAGGGATTGCAGCAGCGGTTCGATATCGCTAAGCTAGATTACATCATTCTCGGACATTTTAATGCCAACCGCGCCGTAACTCTCAAAGCTCTACTAGAAATAGCTCCTCAAATTGTCTTTGTTTGCACAAATCCGGCGGCAATTTCCCTGCGAGCGGCTTTTCCAGACCAAGAGTTAAATATCAATGTCGTCAGAGGTGAAGAAACCCTTGATTTAGGGAGAGAACATCAATTAAAATTCGTTGCCACTCCTACTCCCCGATGGCCAGACGAACTTTGCACCTACGACACAAAAACACAAGTTTTATTCACAGATAAACTTTTTGGTGCTCATGTTTGCGGCGATCAAGTATTTGATGAAGGGTGGAGCGTTTACAGCGAAGACCGCCGCTATTATTACGATTCTTTGCACGCATCTCAGGCAAAACAAGTGCTAGCAGCACTGGATAAATTGGCGGATTTACCTGTTAAATTTTACGCTCCCGGTCATGGGCCATTGGTGCGTTACGGCCTCACAGAATTAACCCATTTGTATCGGGAATGGAGCCAACAGCAAAAGACAAAAGACTTGACAGTAGTGCTGATTTATGCGTCTGCTTACGGAAATACAGGGATATTAGCACAAGCGATCGCAAAAGGCATTACTAAAGCAGGTGTAGCCGTTGATTCAATTAATTGCGAAGCAGCAGAACCAGGAGAAATTCAAGAAGCCATTGAAAAATGTGATGGATTTATTATCGGTACGCCGACTTTGGCCGGGCATCCACCTACTCAAATTCAAACCGCTTTAGGTATAGTTTTATCCACAGCAGCTAAGAACAAATTAGCGGGTGTATTTGGTTCTTATGGCTGGAGTGGGGAAGCTGTTGATTTAGTGGAAAATAAACTCAAAGATGCCGGATATCGGTTAGGATTTGAACCAATTCGAGTTAAATTCAAACCCACAGATGTCACGATTCAACAGTGCGAAGAAACGGGAACTGACTTTGCTCAAGCATTGATTAAATCTCAGAAACTCCGCGCCCCCCGACCTGCATTAGGTAGCAGTGCAGACCGCACAGAACAAGCTGCTGGCCGAATTGTTGGCTCTCTTTGCGTAGTTTCTGCTAAGCGTGGAGAAGTCGCGAGCGCGATGTTAGCATCGTGGGTATCGCAAGCAACATTTAATCCTCCTGGTGTTACTTTGGCGGTAGCAAAAGATAGAGCAATTGAATCTTTGATGCACAATGGCGATCAGTTTGTGTTGAATATTTTAGCAGAAGGCCGACAATTACGGAAGCATTTTATGAAGAGCTTTGCTCCCGGTGAAGACCGTTTTGCCGCAGTAGAAACTCAGGAAGCTAGCAATGGTTGTCCGTTTTTGAGCGATGCTCTTGCTTATCTGGAGTGCTCAGTTGCAAACCGGATGGAATGCGGCGATCATTGGGTAATTTATGCCGTAATTGAAAACGGTCATCTCCTCAAAGCTGATGGGGTGACAGCGGTGCATCATCGTAAATCCGGCAGTCATTATTAAATAGTAATTGATGTAGGGTGGGCAAAGTTGACAAAATTTGTAACTAAAGCGATATATTTTTGCTAGCTTTGGCCACCTTCTGCCCATAACTTTTGAATCCTGATGGCTGTTGCAATCTTTCTTGCAATCCGGCAAGAGTATCTGGACTCAAGTGTGGGGATTTTCCGTGTCCACTCTTGACTGCCAACAATTTGGATAATCCACCTTGTCGAAATTTTAATATTTTATTAAACTATGTTAAAGTGAAGTGCTCCCGCACCGTTTAGAGCAATTGACAAATTTAGATAACTTACGGAGGGGATAGAGTCGTGTCTGTCGAGACTATTGAAAAGCGTTCAACAGTCCGCAAAATCGCACCGCGCTATCGGGTTTTGCTCCATAATGATGACTTCAATTCTATGGAGTATGTGGTTCAAACTTTGATGCACACGGTGCCAAGTCTGACTCAGCCGCAGGCTGTGAATATTATGATGGAAGCTCACACTAACGGGCTGGCAGTGGTGATTATCTGTGCTCAAGAACACGCTGAGTTTTATAGCGAAACGCTGAATAATCACGGACTAATCAGCACAATTGAACCAGACGAGTAGTTAAAACTCACATCTTGACACCGCTTGAAACCCCTGTCTCATAGCGAAAGTTCTCTTAAGAGGAATAAAAATCTCGATTTTCTCAGTTTTTCAGTCGGTTTGAACCGAATTTTACTGTTAGACAGGGGTTTTAACCCGGTGGGTTAAATAAACAGGATTTGGGATAAGTCCTAAGTTAAATGGCGAGGAATTTTTGATTATTTACTAATGGCAAATTATCTTAAGATATCCCGTTACCCCGTCCTTTTAAGGCTGGGGATTTTTCTTCTAATTTTACTCTCGATTTGGCTCCCAGTGGCTATACCAATTTATTTGCTAGTTAGGGATAGTAATTTGGCAACTATTCTGACTATGGGGTTGCTATTTGGAGAGTTTCTATTGCTCGTGCGATGGTGGGGAAATCGGGTTTATCGACAGCCTTACCTGCTCAAAAGCTATGGTTTGGTGGGAACGCGGCAAAATGGCTTAGATGTACTCGGAGGGTTTGGAATTGGTGCTTTGCTTACCTTCGGTTTATTTGGCTTTGAAGGGCTGTTGGGTTGGCTGACGTGGGGGGAGTCGGAGAGTGGGATTAAATTGATTTTAGAGGGGTTGGCGACGGCTTTGGGAGTTGGTTTTGCTGAGGAGTTGGTATTTCGAGGCTGGCTTTTAGATGAGTTACAACGGGACTACAGTTTAGAGGTGTCGCTTGGGGTTAATGCTGTGGTGTTTGGGTTATCTCATTTTTTGAAGCCGCTATCGGAAATGTTGCGGACTTGGCCTCAGTTTCCTGGTCTGTTATTGTTGGGTTTAATTTTAGTTTGGGGGAAGCGATCGCACCAAAATCGCCTCGGTTTCCCAATGGGTTTTCATGCAGGTTTGATCTGGAGCTATTATATCATTAATGTGGGGCAATTAGTGCAGTATTCTGGCTCTGTTCCTGATTGGATTACGGGTGTTGACCGCAATCCGTTGGCTGGTTTGATGGGGTTGTTATTTTTGGGTGCGATCGCGTTTTGGATGTGGAAACTTTCCAGAGTCCAGAATTATCGGTAAGGGCGAAGCTATATCCTCGATCGTTCGGCGATTGAAATCGCTACTACACAAACGAAGTCCGCCTACGCGGACTAAAGAATAAAGGCGGTATTTAAGCCAATATGGTCTGACCTTTTAAGAATTAATCACCCTACTCCAATCATCATTTTTAACTGCTGCTTCTAATTTTTGATGACGCTCAGCCATTGCGTTATCCTGTTGATCGCTGTTCTCTAATTCATCAATGAGAGTATTATCGGCCATTGCTTTGCGTAACTTGAGTTTCTTTTCTTCGTAGTTATTGCGATCGCTTTCTGACATCGTACTTCTAGCGGCCTCACCCACTGTGCTCGCCCAATTTCCCTGTGGTTGTTGATTTCCCGGTGGAATGTAATCTAGCTCAGCAATCCACTCATCGCGCAAAGCTTCCATTTCCTGACGTTTAGGGAATTTAAACGTCTGAACTCTAATAAAAGCACAGATTTCAGTTCCGTTTTGGGCGATGTGTCCCTCTAGAGACTGGCGTACATCCCGCGAGTAACCAATGTATTGAGTTTGGCGATCGCTATCTAAAACGGCATATACTCCAGCCACTTTAACCTGATGAGTGAGCGATCGCCAATCTGCCACCGGGACTACCTCAGCCACGTCACAATCTAAAGCAATAGATGGGGTAACAGAAGTATGCTCATCATCAGAACTATACAAAAAACTGTGCAACCCTTGATGAGCAACAGGAACGTTCTGATGTTCAATAGCTATATTATTTTCAGATTCCATCGGATTTAACTCTCAGTTCCATAAATTAGAGCTTTATTGAAACATATCTTACCTCTTATTGAGGAAACATAACGGCTGCATTGCCAGGTTCCCATTTTGGGTATTTTTTCATCACCTGAGTATAAATTTCTGAATCTATAAACTCTGATAACCAAGCTTGTAGCTGCGACCAAGGCTGTGCATTGAACCAACTTCTATCTGTATGAGCGAATTGACGAATAAAAGGTGCGATCGCCATATCTGCCAATGTGACACGATTACCAAATAAATATTTTTTTGTGCTTAACTTTACATTCAATTTCTCTAAATATAAACCCCCTTCAGTCCGCTGGACTTCTGCATCAATTCCTTCATACCGATTGGGGTACTTATAACGGTCAAGATGATATTTAAACCCCTTATCAAATTGAGCGATAAGTTCCAGCATTTCTGCCACAGAACCTTGTTCTGGCATTAACCATTTTTCAGGATCGGATTGTGCCAATGCCCACAACATGATCTCAATACTTTCCTCCAGTATCTGTCCATCAATATCAATCAATACTGGTACTGTCCCTTTAGGAGATATCTTCAACATTTCCTGTGGTTTATCGCGCAAGACAACTTCCCGTAACTCACACACCCGATTGCTAACAATCAATGCCAAGCGTGCCCGCATAGCAAATGGACAGCGACGGAAAGAATACAAAATTGGGTAATTTTCTGACATAGGTGCAGGAAGAAGGATGAAGCTTGTACGCTTTGCCATCAAAGTTAACCGGAAAACCGCCCTGGGTTAAAACCCCTGTCGGACGAAAGTTTTGACCTTAATTTTAAACTAATAGTGTGTAAGAACTCTGGTTTCTAAGTTTCTATTGATTTGATTTCTCCTTAACATCATAACTCGCGCCAATATGTACTTGATTGCGACTCTTAGCAAGCTCAATTTGACGTTGACGCTCAGAAAAAGCTTTTTTCTGTGCTTCCGTTTGTGAGTCATGGCAATGAGGGCAACTTATCCCCAAAACAAATAATTCCGAAGCCTTATCTTCCTGACTAATTGGGTGACGACAAGCGCGACAAAGTTCATAAGCACCAGGTTTTAAACCATGACCAACGGAAACTCGCTCATCAAAAACAAAACATTCACCTTCCCAACGACTTTCTGCTTCTGGAACTGTTTCCAGATACTTCAAAATCCCACCTTCTAGATGATAGACTTCCTTAAAACCTTGACTTCGTAAAAATGCAGTAGATTTCTCGCAGCGAATACCTCCTGTGCAAAACATCGCTACTTTCGGCTTATCCCGTAAAGCCGTTTCTTGCTTTACCCATTCTGGTAATTCAGAAAAGCTTTTTGTTTTAGGATTGATCGCACCTTTAAAAGTCCCGATCTCTACTTCATAGTCGTTACGCACATCAACTACAATAACATCAGGATCGTCAAGTAATTGATTCCATTCGTCAGGTTTGACATATTTGCCAGCCATTTGATTTGGATTAATATCAGGTACACCCATCGTCACGATTTCGCGTTTTAAGCGTACTTTCATCCGATAAAATGGTGGTTTTTCCGAGAAAGATTCTTTGTGAGTTAAATCAGCTAAGCGCGGATCGCGACGCAGGTATTCTAGCACTGCATATACGCCTTCGGGTAAGCCTGCGATCGTGCCATTAATACCTTCTTGGGCCAGTAGAATAGTGCCTTTGACCTGGTTTTCGTTACAGCAGGCGAATAGCGGTTCTCTCAATTCGGCAAAGTCTGAGAGTTCAACGAATTTATACAATGCGGCGGTTAAGAAATAAGTCATAGATCGACTGCATAAGGCTAATTATGATTGTAAGGCGATCGCGCACAATTTAGGTAGCGGTTCTTTGCGATCGCGTTTGGCGTGTGAAAACTCTCTAGGGTGCAGAATTCGGCTAAGTAGTATAAATTACTGTGGCATTAGTCAGAAAAATGAGCTATAATCTTTAACTAGACAATGGTTTAGATTGCAGTATAGCTATGATTACAGTTGCACAAAAAATTATGCAGCGGATTCGTCAATACGGTGACGATACGTGGGTTTGCACGCCTAGTGATTTCCTTGACCTTGGTAGCCGAACCATTATAGATAAAGCACTGTCCCGTTTAGTTAAGGATGGTTCACTGCGGCGTATCAGCAGAGGTTTGTACGATCTTCCTCGCATGAGGGGTATTTTAAACCGTCCGGCTGCACCGAATGTTGATGCTGCTATTAAAGCATTGGCAAGACGAGATAACATCAAGTTTATGCCAGATGGCATTGTTGCAGCGAATAGCTTAGGCTTGACAAATGCTGTTCCTGCTAAGACGGCTTATCTTACCGATGGTACGACAAGAACCTTAAAAGTGGGAGGTCGTACTGTTCATCTCAAACACGCCAGAAAGGAGTTAATGTCATGGCTGGATCGCCCAGGTTTAACAGTGGTTTTAGCCCTAGATTGGCTTGGCAAACTAGCAGCTTCTGGAACGGAAGTTATTAATAACTTGCGATCGCGCTTGCCTGATGATGTTAAACAAGACTTGCTCAAAGGTAAAGATATTTTGCCCTCTTGGATGGCGAAAATTGTAGATAGCATTAATCAGGGTCAGAATGTGAGCGTTGCTGCGTGATGAATCAAGAATTTAAACGCTTTCTTGAATTATCTCAGCAGGATCGCCAAGATGTATTTGAGGCTGAAGCCGAGAACCTTGATACTCGACCAAGCTATGTAGAAAAAGATTTTTGGGTTTGCTTAGTCCTCGATATCCTCTACAATGGCTTGAATGAAGATCATCCTCGGCTTCTCTTCAAGGGTGGAACTTCTCTGTCCAAAGGATATAACTTAATCGATCGTTTTTCTGAAGATGTTGATTTTACAGTCTTCCGTGAGGATATCGGTTTTGATGAAAGCAAAGATCCCGCAGCACCAGGAATATCTGGAAACGAACGAAAGCGCCGTTCTGACAGAATAATACAAGCCACTTCTGAATATATTTGTCACAGGTTGAGAGAAGATTTAGAAACTATAGCTTTGACTGTGGTATCTGAATGTAGCGTAATAGAAGATCAAGATAAATCAACTCTCCTATTTCATTATCCCAGTCTATTTGCAGAGGGTAGCGATGCCTATATTCAGCCTCGCGTGAAACTTGAAGGCGGTGGTCGTTCAGCACTCGATCCTCACGAAAAACTTGTCATACAGCCTTTGATTAACGATACACTTACAGACTGGGACTTTTCAGTACCAAATATTATCACAATTAAGCCAGAGAGAACCTTCTGGGATAAGGTAATGATTTTGCATGGTTGGTCTTGTAGACATAGAGATAAAGAAGACTTACCCGAAGATCCTCAACGAATCTCTCGACATTATTATGATGTGGCGATGATTTACCAAAAGCTGGATCGAGAAGCAATTTCCGATCCAGAATTGAGAGAGAATGTTCGTCAGCATACTCAGGAGTTTTTCAAGAGAGCTTGGATGAAATTGGACGAGGCGATACCGGGATCTTTTCATTTAGTTCCAAAAGGTAAATTGCTTCAGCATCTTAAGAAGGATTACCAAGCTATGCAGGGTATGATATTGGGAAATGCTCCTAATTTTGAAACAATTGTAGAACAATTAGAAGAGCTTGAAACTGCTATTAACAAACAGACTTGATGAGCAGACTACGGATCAATCTTGTTAAACTAGGCTGTTACTATCCTCCAGAAAGCTCATTGGGAAGTTTGCTGGATCAGATCGCGTGATGCCAACCGAGAGAGTTTTATCTATTTATCCCCCCTTTAAGCTCCTTCCTAATGAGATTTATCGCTTCCTTAAGTTCATCAGCATGAATCCAGACAAAGGCACCATACAGCATTTTACCATCAGGAGCAGCTAGAAAGACGTGATCGCCGCCAACGGCTCTATTAGTCCAAGTCCTTACTTGGCTTCCATCTCGCAATGAAAATTTGAGTGCTGAGTGTTTGAATAGGCTAGTGCGACAGGGAGTTATTCCAGGTACATTATCTAGGATCTCAATGGCTCTTTCTACAACTTGGGAATGATAGGTAGAAGTTGTTTCATAATCCGTCACATCATTAACAAAGCCACTAGCTGCTTTAGCTGCTACATTAAGAAAGTCCCACATTTTGAATTATTCCTGTTACTTCACTACATTTTTGTTAATCAGATTAATAATTATCCCGCATTTGCTGGGGACGATCGCGATCGTAGTACCTTGTCGATCTAACCTTATCATTAGATTCACGATCGCCTCAGAAATTAACAAAATTCTCAACCTAAAACTGAGCCCGAATCGTAAACGAATAATCCCCTCCAGGTTCTAACTGATAATCCCATTTTTCCAGAAAACGATTCAAAGGTTCCTGAATTAAAGCACGACCTTGAGAGGGCTCAATTACCAAAGTTTTCTCCTCCCGAAAGCGCCATTGAAATTGCCATTCAAAAGCACCAGCACTTACCTCGCCTTCAATAGTGCCTTGTTGCCAAGACTGGCGAGTGACTCGGACATAAGCAGTCGTTTCAGGTAATCTCGAACTCACCCTATTGTTTCTGCAACCGTGCGACTGTTATAAAGACTCATAGCTTTTTCTACCCCCTGCTTTTGACTCAGTTCTACTGCTTCTACTACCAGTTTAAGCACCTTATCCATTAACTGGCTTTCTTCTGGGGAAAATTTGCCTAAAACATGAGAGATAGTTTCTTTGTCGTGGCTGGATGATTGGGGTTTACCAATGCCAATTCGCAAGCGGGGGAATTTGTCAGTACCGAGATGTGCGATCGCAGACTTCATACCATTATGACCTCCCGCAGAACCAGACAGCCGCAGCCGCAACCTTCCCACTGGCAAATCCATATCATCATAGACTGTAAGCACTGACTCTGGCGGTAGCTTATACCAATCTATAGCAGCGCGAATTGCCTGACCAGATAAATTCATATAAGTCAGTGGCTTCAGCAACCGAATTTTATCCCTTTGCGGCCCCATACCCTCTCCAAACTCAGCCTGAAACTTACGATTTTCCGAAAGCGGGATTTGCCAAGAATTTGCCAAAGCATCAACCGCAGCAAAACCTATATTATGCCGCGTGCGGTTGTATTTGGGTTCTGGATTCCCCAAGCCTACGATCAACTGGGGAATTATCAAAACCTTTGGCGGTGTAGCCTCGTTCATGATCTTGAGTGCTTAACTGCCAGTGATATCGTCTTTGGGACTCGCGATCGCCACTTTTTCAGATTCCGGCGGCGCGATCGCCACTGCATCCTCTAGTTGCTTTACTTCTCGCTGAAACTCCGACTTAAAATCCCGCGAAGCATTCTGAAATTCGCCCAGGGCCTTACCCACACTGCGACCAATTTCTGGCAACTTCTTCGGGCCAAATATCAAAAGGGCTACCACAAAAATTAAGCCCATCTCCGGTAGACCAATGCCAAAAACGTTCACGATTTCTATCTCCTGCGATGTCTTGAAACTGGAGAAAATGAGAAGAGGGAGGATCGGGAGGATGGGTAAGGTAAGGAGGATAGCGAAGAAGGAAAACTTAAACAGTCATTATTAAGGATTTAACTTCCTCATCTCCCCTACCTCCCCCATCCTCCCCATCTTCCCCATCCCCCCACGATCTTAACTGCCTAGACTTGACCAATCCACATTCAGATTCTCAAGCAGCAGTGAGGAGTTGTAGATTTGCAGAATAATCAGCAAGAACACGAAAAATAGCCCCATAAAAGTGGCCATCAGCAGCGTGGTACCCCAACCTGGAGCTACCTTGCCATACTCAGAGTTTAGAGGTTTGAGTATATCTCCCAACAAAGTCCGTTGTGCCATAAGTCACCTGTGATGAATCTCTACAGAAATATTTAATGTTTTGTAATATTATAGGGGAAAGCACTCATAAATTTTTAATCCTATGGAACCTGCAACAGTTCTTAGCATTTCTCTGGGTCTGTGCCTTGTAGCCCTAGCTGGCTTCTCGATCTACACTTCTTTCGGCCCTCCCTCTAAGGAATTGAGAGACCCCTTTGAAGAACACGAAGATTAAAGCTTGCCATCTGAGTCTGCTCAAAAAGCTGAAAGCCTTTTAGCGTTTAGCTTGTTTGTTTGCGTCATGGAAGCGGCGATGAGACTCTACATCTATACAGAGTCAATGTTAGAATTGAATCTTAAGATATAAATCTTTAGAGTGATAGCGATCGCATAATGGGCAACACTTTTGGGCATCTATTTCAAATTACAACTTTTGGGGAATCTCACGGCGGCGGTGTGGGGGTCGTGATTGACGGTTGCCCGCCCAGACTGGAAATTAACGCCGCCGACATTCAATTTGAACTCGATCGCCGTCGCCCAGGTCAGAGTAAAATTACCACACCCCGCAAAGAAGCCGATACCTGCGAGATTCTGTCTGGGCTGTTTGAAGGTAAAACTCTAGGAACACCGATCGCGATTTTGGTGCGGAACCAAGACACCCGCTCCCAAGACTACGACGAAATGGCAACCAAATACCGCCCTTCCCACGCCGACGCTACCTATGATGCCAAATACGGTATCAGAAATTGGCAGGGTGGCGGACGATCTTCAGCCAGAGAGACAATTGGGCGAGTAGCCGCAGGTGCGATCGCCAAAAAAATCCTCAAACTTGTCGCCGGAGTCGAAATAATCGGCTATGTCAAGCGAATTAAAGACTTAGAAAGCTGCGTCGATCCCAACACCGTCACCTTAGAACAGGTAGAAAGCAACATCGTCCGCACTCCCGATCCAGAATGTGCCGAACGGATGATTGAACTCATCGAAAAAGTACGCAATAATGGGGATTCCATTGGCGGTGTAGTCGAATGTGTGGCTAGGAACGTACCAAAAGGTCTGGGGGTGCCCGTATTCGATAAACTAGAAGCAGACCTTGCCAAAGCTGTTATGTCTTTGCCCGCCAGCAAAGGATTTGAAATCGGCTCCGGTTTTGCAGGAACTCTCCTGACAGGCAGCGAGCATAACGATGAATACTATACTGATAATCAGGGTGCAATCCGCACGGTGACAAATCGCTCCGGCGGAATTCAGGGCGGCATTAGTAACGGTGAAAATATCATACTGCGAGTAGCCTTTAAACCAACTGCTACAATTCGGCAAGAACAGCGCACAGTCACCAGTAGCGGTGAAGAAACCCTGCTGGCAGCAAAAGGACGACACGACCCTTGCGTTTTACCAAGAGCCGTGCCTATGGTAGAAGCAATGGTTGCTTTAGTGCTGTGCGACCATCTCCTGCGCCATCATGCACAATGTGGAACCTTGAAGCCTGAAGTTTAAAATGGAAATAAGCCCTTCCTCTGTCGCGGCAACTCCCCTAGATTGCCCTCAACCGTCCGAACCAATTGAAAGGATAGACGATTTTGTTGTTCAGTTCTGGGGCGTTCGAGGTAGTATTCCCACCCCAGGAAAAGATACCGTCCGTTACGGCGGTAACACCTCTTGTTTGGAAATACGAGTAGCAGGAAAACGCCTTATATTTGACGGCGGCACTGGCTTGCGAATGCTGGGAGAACAGTTGCAGCAGGAAATGCCAGTAGAAGCTTATATGTTTTTTACTCACTATCACTGGGATCACATCCAAGGCTTTCCCCTGTTTGCTCCAGCTTTCATCCCCGGCAATTGCTTTCATATTTACGGAGCAATTCCGCCAGATAGCGAGTCGATGAAAAAACATTTTATTGAGCGAGTTTTACACCCAAATTCCCCTGTACCCCTACGAGGAATACAGGCTGATTTAAGGTTCTATGAACTCAAGCACCACAAAACAATGATGCTTGACGATATTGAAATTAGAACGGGTAGCCTCAACCACCCGAACACAGCTATGGGATATAGGATTACCTGGCGGGGAAAATCAGTTGTTTACTGCTCGGATACTGAACATTTCCCCGATCGTTTAGATGAAAATGTATACGAGTTAGCCCGCGATGCTGACGTGCTAATTTATGATGCCATGTACACTGATGAAGAGTATCACAATCCCAAATCTCCGAAGGTGGGTTGGGGACACTCCACTTGGCAGGAAGCGGTAAAAATGGCTCAGGCGGCTGGGGTAAAGCGAGTGGTGATTTTCCATCACGATCCGGCTCACACTGATGATTTTCTAGATAAGATAGGTGAGGAAGTGCAGGACGTTTTCCCGAAAGCAGTTATGGCTCGCGAAGGGTTAGTTTTGCCAATTGGTTTGTAAAGTTTAATTGTTAATAGCTAATGGCTAATGGCTAATTGTGAGGGGGCGATTAGCCATTAGTTATTAGTAACAAATCTATATTTTAGTCAATTCCAAATTACTCTATGAAAGCCTACGAATTTCCAGCAAAAGTTACAGCAGAAGGGAAAATAGACTTCCCCGATACCATTTTAAAACACTTGCCTAATAACAAAGAAGTGAGGGTTATAGTTCTAGTAAATGAATCGATAGATATAGAAGAATATGAAATAGAGGAAAACGCTGCTTGGCATCGCCTTGCAGCCGAACAGCTCTTAGCCGGATATAGTGAGGAAGATGCTATTTACGA
>DATGYA010000791.1:0-6380 GCA_035298405.1 Kamptonema sp.
AGGCTCACTTGGTCGGTTAATGTCCATCGCAAGCTACGTCAATCCGGAATTAGCAAAACAATACGACGAAAGCAAAAGTAAAAAAAAGAAAAAATCTTTAAATGAGCAAACCTATCAAGATCCGCCAGTATTTCCGACATATACACAGTATCAAAGTAGCGGAGGTTATGGCGGTTAATCCTTGTGTTGCTTTGACTTTATTTGTCGAATAACATATTCTGGATTGACTTTCATAAAAACTTCGTGCGTCTTTTCCATTCCGCGACGTTTCAAAGCTGCCTCAATTCCATCTTTAGCAAGCAAAGCTACTTTAAGTCGGTTTTTATTAAATACGCCTTCAGGATGGTTTCGATAACAATAAAGAAATTCTGGAATATTAATAATAATTGTGATTTCTGAAATTCTCAAACATAAATCATAATCTTCAAGCATATTGAATTTCAAGTCAATCCCGCCAGCCTGCTCGTAAATCGAACGACGTATTAACCTAAAATGAAAAGTCATAAAGGTGGTTAACAAATCTTCTTTTGAATAATGTCTAGAACAGCGCCAACCAACTCTTGTTTTTTTGCCGTTCTCATCTATCTCGACATAATTGGTATAAGCCATCCCACAATCGGGATTTTCGTCCAGCACTGCTGCTGTTTTTTCAACGGCTAAAGCTTCCAACAGATCATCCGAATCAACCTGCCCCACATACTCACCCCGCGCCGCCGCAAACCCCGTCTTGAGCGCATAAGCCGCACCCCGATTAACCTTGTCGGTCAGCACCCGAACCCGATCGTCCTCCCGTGCAAATTGCTGGGCTATCTCTAACGTGGCATCCGTCGAACCATCATCAACAATAATAAGCTCAAAGTCGCGGTAGGTTTGATCTAGTACCGATCGAACCGCCATGCCGAGATACTTTTCGCGGTTGTAGGCTGGAATATCGATCGACACTTTTGGCGCAATGTTCATAATTTTATGTTAAAATTATCATTGGATAATTTAGGCGACAATCAAGCTAAAAGCAATGATAAACAACGACACTGGAAGTTTAACACAGAATATATCGAGTTTCTCAAGTTCATCAGTTACAATTTTTAGACCGCTTGTGTGGTTTTATTGCGATGAACAAAGTTTTTTGGTTTCACAGATGGTATCCGTATTTTGGAATGTGAGGTGTATAAACGACAAAACGTTTAAAACCCAAGTCTCTCTTGTAAACGGTGTAATAATTAATATTTTTGGAGAAAATAGAGCTTTATTTGCGTCTCAATGTTTAAATCTAAAAGCTGAGTTTGAGAGTGATGATTTTAACAATAAACTTATTTTGAAACAATAATTAAACTATGGAACATTTTTTCCGGGCTGGAATGACGATCGACACTTTTGGCGACTGAATCTCTGTAATTTCTGGCTTATCCTTTCCGGGTGATGTTGGTTTGTTCATGGAATCGTTAGAGTGGTTTATATATAAAAGTTTACGTATAAATTTATGAAACGAATATTTCTAGTCGGCGCACCCCGCAGTGGCACAACAATTCTGCAAAGTTTGCTAGCGGCGCACCCAAAAATCACATCGTTTCCAGAGACTAAATTTTTCCACTACCTTTGGGTCGATCGCCTAAAATCCAGATTGCCCGATCGCCTGCACAGATGGTTTCACCAAGAAATCAACCGGCCCGACTTGTACAACGAATCCGAAATTTACAGTCGGCAACTCACGAGCGATCGGATTAAGTGGTTTGTCGGGGTTTTGGATCGGCTGGCGATCGAGGAAGGGAATCAAATCTGGCTAGAAAAAACGCCAGAGCACATCTATTTCATCCGCGATATTCTCAACTACTTGCCAGATACTAAGTTTATCCACCTTGTCCGCAATCCGCTGGATGTGGTGGCATCCATGCGAAAAGCTACCAGTGACCCGCTCAATAACATCCTATGGGGTGGAGAATGGACGCTGGAGTTTTGCGTGGAGCGGTGGAAGAGTGCGGCGCTAATATCGTACTGCCTGCGAGATTCCCCCCAGCATTTAGTTGTTCGATATGAGGACTTGCTGACCGATAAAATTAGGTTTCTTTCGCAATGTTGTTATTTTATTGACATTGCCTACGATGTGGAAATGGTGAGGAATTACCGAGTAAAAGCAGTTAAGTTAGGGCTGGGGTTGCCGTGGCATGAAGGTATCGATCGCCCGATTGAACCCGCAGCAGTCGCCAAATACAAAGAATTTCTTAGTGTTGATGAGGTGCGGTATATTCTGGGACAGACTGCGGAATTGCGATCGCACTTCGGGTATTCATAACAAAACCCGGACGGTTCCGGGCTGAGTAGCTCTCACGCGAGAGTTAGAATTTAGCGCAAAAGCGATATCTACAGTGTAGTCAAGCTAGCAGCAGCGGGTAGTTTTACTTCTGGGTAAGCTAGCTTCCACGCTTGCTCGTGGTAGAGATTTTTAATTCCGTAACGTTGGCACGGGGCCTGTTTGACTTCAACTCCTTTGATCTTGGATGCCGCCTTCAGTTTGCGCCAACTGTAAGTCTTCTCGTTGACGTTGTTGAGTTTAGCGATGCGGACGATCGAGGAGTAGTCATATAGCTCGTCTGCAAGCTCCGACAGTCGATCAACATCTTCCTCCAGTTCGTCAATCTGGGCTGCCTGCATAGAGTTTTCTAGTGCCAATCGCTCTTTCTCTTCCTCTGCTTGCACCAATGCCTTGAGAGCTTCGACATAGGTTTGTGGTAATGCAGGAGTGGTAGGGGCGATAGCCTTGGCGATTTTCTCGCATTCCAGAAAATATAACCGAATTTGCCGACCCTGCTCAGTACCTGCCATCATGGCCCACATCTTGAAGCACTCAACGCTCAAAAAAATGTTTTCAGCAACAACGGCTGCAATGCCTGTGGTTGTCGGCTCCACACCAATGTGGAAGTCTTCATTCTCAACAAATCCAGCCGTTAACAATGCTCGTTTGGCCGAATCTTTCCGTGAATAGCCAAGCCATGCCCAAGCCTTGTCAAAGGCAACAGGGAAGTAGTCGCCCGATTTAATAAAATATTGGGCTAGTTCAATGCTAAAATCCATAATGTTTGCCTATCAGTAGTAGGTGGACAGCCGATGTTAAACGGGTGTTTCAGCACCCGATCGGCTTACTCTTATTTTAACATAAAAAAACTCTTAGCACATAGGTATTTCATAATGACTAAAATCAAACCAATAGTTATTAAAATAAATGAAGAAACCATCCAAGAACTGAGTCAAGCGGTAAAAGCAATCCATAGTTTTAATATTAGCCCTGACAAAGTAGAAGCAATTACTAGCGCTTTTAAACAAATTACAAATTTTCGTGTTAGCAGTGCTTTAATAACTCCCCTGCAACAGGCAGTAAATCATCAGTAAAATCGGAGCAACACAAAACCTGCACACAACACACATTGTTGCGACCAATCCTAACATCATGCACAAAGCCACTGGTCGCCTCGGTAAACGCACTTCTAATATCAACGCAGCCCCTTTTTAGCCAATCTAATTTATAGGGTGAAACACGGGCATAGAGCCACCTGTCGTAACTTTTTGTTTCATCCACCCAAACAGCCAGATATATTTGCCCGGTTTCGTTGCGACAAGAAAAAAGACACGGGCGATCGTAATATCCGTAGATTTCCAGATATTTTAGTTTTCCCAGTCGGGTGTTTTCAGGAAAATTGCTCATTGTGCGTGTCTCATTAAATCTCAACATTTTTGTCACTAATTGTCCCGTTAATTTCTATCGTTGTCATATCCGGCAACCGCCCCGCCATCTCGTACAACTCCATTAGTCGATCGCGCACAACCTGTTTCTGCACCTTCAACCACTCGAAAACTGTCTCCGGCGTGTACCGATTCCCAACCGAACCCCACCCAAAGAGTTGAGTTCTGAGCGACTGGATGTGCTCAGGGTAATACTCTTCCCACCAAGTTGTTGCAATGTCTTTGAGCTTAGTAGCATCGGCGCGAGTGATGACTGTGGGCAACTCCGAAGGCTGCTGTTCTGTGGGTTGCTCGATCGGCTGGGGTGACGTGCGATCGACCGCCACCAGTTCATCAGGGTTTAGCCAAGTTGTAAAACTGCCGTCGGGTTTGCGGCAGGCTACGGCGGGCGATCGACCATCGTAGACAATCTCGTCAACTACCAGGAACAAGTCGCTGTATTGGTCTTTATAGCGCTGTCCGACGTATTGGACTTGTTCGCCTCTGGCATAATTTGCGATCGTGGCAGGCGGTAGTTTGCGCGTTGATTTAGTAGTTGATTCTGAGTTCTTTTTCATTGGATTTTAGATTATGGATTTTAGATTTTGGATTTCAGTGCTCAGCAAATTTGACATCAGCCCAAGAGAGTTGCTTGCCCGCGTTCTCCGGTTCTGGTTCGCTAATCAAATAAATGCCGGATTTTCTCAACACCATTAACACCATCACCAACCGCCGCCTCCAAAACCCAATCGGGCGCTACATCCTGCAACCATCGGTGTTCAAAAATCTGGCGCTCCCACCACGCCCGCGCCCGATCGCCTGCAATCCTTACCCAACTCGGCACACTAACCCCACCATCTTCAGCCCGTGGTAGCAACCGCCGCGCCGGAACCCGCATCGATCGGCGCACCAACATCACCAGTGGTATCGCATCAACAACCTTTTCAACAACTACCGCCACCCCGTCGCTGACAACCGTTTCGGATTCGGTAACGGCGAGCCAATCTTTCTCTAATATTTCTGCCTCTGTGCGATCACCCGGTTCCGTTTGTTCGTACTGGTTTTCGGCCGCCACGCGCAAGTATTCAAGCTCGATCACCCCGACAATTTCCGGGTGCGGTTCGCCGTCGCCAGTCCAAATTCCGGCAGCATGACCAATCGCCGCCATCAAAAATCCCTTGTGCTGCGGGAACGATTTCTCCTCGATGCGTTCCCACTCATAGCACCCGTTGCCGACTGTTTCTAAATTTAGCTGCGTGGCCTCTAACTGGCGGCCGTAGCACAGCAAATGCTCTTCACAGGCGCGGGCTAGCAGTAGGGCCCGAAGCATATTAAATTCGCCCGCCGGGTTCGGATTCCGGTGTCTATTTTTGGGGTTACGCCAGTCGGCGGTGCGATCTTCCTGCGTAAAGACTTTAAATCTGTCGCTGATTAGCCACCGGATGCGTTGCACGGCGTCGCGACTGTAGTGTGCTAAACCCGCCCAGAATTTTTTGAGGTAGTCCGCAATAAATGTGACAGGGGTTATGATGGCGCGATCGGTTCTGAAGAAGTACCCGATGTTCTCAAAATTGAAATGTAGGGCACGATCGGGCGATCGCCAAACTAGACCATCATTGGCAGCGGCGGAGTAGACCAGGGCGTTAAGAGTCCCTTGGATTGTGGCAACCTGCTGAAGAGTTAGGTCATTGAGGTTTTGCTGAATTTCGCAAAAGATGCGATCGAGCTTGAAGTCTGTTATCATGAGGTTAATTACAAATATTTCTATCCATAGCCGTACCCTGAAGAAGGTGCGGCTAATTTTTTGTCTACCGACCCGCGTGGGAGCCAGCACACCGATCATCATAGCGCAACTGGGCAGTTTACACGAATCCAAGATTTTGCTTGATCGGGCAAAAGTCACTAAATCTTATGTAATTTACCAAGGCTTTTCTTCTCTGTAAAAATTTAAAAATATTTTAGAAAAACCAAAAATTTGGATTCGCTACTCTAAAAGATTTAGTGCCGACGGCATGACTTTTCAAGGGTTGTAGGCGATATAGCTGCGCTGAGTTAGTGCGGGCGGTAGTATACAAGCAGAATACCTATCGCTAGAACTATGAAAACCAAACAAGAGAGATATCACCAGCCCGAGAAAGGTAAAGCAGCCCGACGTAGAGCGATGGCTAACTACGCGGCTCGGATAGTCAAATGGGAAGCGTTCATAAATCCTGAGCTATCGGCGGCGCTCGATCGGGCAAAACCGGAGGGGACAAGCAAACAGGCATTTATTAAAAAAATTTTTCAGCAATATGTTGACGTGGTAGACATTCGGAAGATAGACTAAAGAATAGAATAAGCGAATTTTTTTCCGTTAAAAACAAAATAGTATACATTGTCGAACAAGTTATTGCACACAATAATTTTGACAATACCGATTAACAACAATGACTGATTTGCCAAAATACAAAGAATATAGGAATGATAGTCTTCCTAACAACTTTAAAAGCAGAACGCAGCTTATAGAACTGGGCTTAGTTCCATTAAAAGCAGTCGCAATTCTTGAAACGACTAAATATGATATATCTTTATATGATATCAACGATCCGGGGAGTTGCTATTTAAAAAGAGCGCCATCAAAAAAGAGACTTGAGAAACGTGCAGTTCACGAAGACAAAATTCGAGCT
>DATGYA010000792.1:0-2311 GCA_035298405.1 Kamptonema sp.
CGATGTAGGGTTGGAATGAGCGAATGCACTCCACTAAAAAGTTAAAATCGGCGCGGCTAGCATCTTCGGCTGCAAACTCTACTTTTAAGCCAATTTCTGCACTCGTCGCGTAACGCAGATTTTCCAAAACTTTATTAATCATATTCTGGCGGACGCGGCGAACAAGTGCATTAGGCATATTGTCATCTTCTATTTTCTCTGGCGATGCTGTTAAATTGCGAACTTCTGCATCTCTTAAAAGCAAAAGACGGTCTGAAACGGCATAGAAGAGAATTATTCGTTCTACTCCGCAGGCTAAAGCCTGGTCTATAAATTGTTTGCCAACCATTGTGGCAGCCATCATAATGCTCCCATTACCTTCTACCACCAAGGTTTTTAGTAAATGTTCTTCTGTTTCGTGAACTGCTGGCATTATGTCTATTTGATGAACTCCGGTTTGGCTGATGAGCTTAGCTAAAGTTTTTTTAGTGTCGTAAGGGAAGAAAAGACCAGCTTGCTGTTCGCCATCCCGTAGGGTTTCATCAGAAATAATTAAGGGAAGTTTAGACATATTGTTCATCCGCAAAAATGGATAGTAATTTTTACGAGGATCAATTGGGAGTTTACATTTCTTTTTTATTACTCTTCTATATTACCCATTTTTTTTATGACTGTAACTTATATTTTAAAAAAATTTGGTAAAGCTTGGTCGCTTCAAGATGAAGAACATTTAGCGCCATTATTATATTCTGCCTCAAAAGGCTTTGTATGAAAGCATTTTTGATTGATTTGGTCTGAAGGGGCGACAAATATAGCCGAATGCCAATAATTTTTAATAAATACTAAGAAAAGTTCATAATTTTTAATAATTATCGCCAGTCCCCTTTGAGGCTGAATTTTTTTCTGTAATCGAGATGAAATAGTGACGGAGATCACTGCAATACTTTTTTAAACAGATATAAGAACAATAGTTCGGAAAGTTTTTAGAGAAACGGCTGAAACCGTCATTCTAATAATGTTGAAGATGCCTGCGGCTGGGTATGCCTACGCGGTGAGTTTGGAGTCCCAAATCCTTGTTCTACCGCTGCATTAAAAAGTGTTTAGAATATTGTAAGAAACTTAGATGAAATAACAAAAATGTAGCGATTTCAGCTATTAACTGTAGGGGCTTATACTAAATTCTCAAACGCTATGTAACAATAAAAATTTTCTTGAAGAATTTAAGTGTTTTGGGTCTGGCGTGATATTGCAGAACAATACTTACGCGAATGTTGCAAAAAATCAGTATTACACGATCTAGGGAAGAATAAAATGCTCGGTAATTTAAAGGATGCCTGTATCCACCAGCTATTTGAGTTCCAAGTAAAGCGATCGCCTGACGCTATTGCAGTAATATTTGAAGGGCAGCAGCTAACCTATCAGGAACTCAACTCCCAAGCTAACCAGTTGGCGCATTATCTAAAGACTCTGGGTGTGGGGCCAGAGGTACTGGTTGCCGCCTGCGTGGAGCGCTCTTTAGAGATGGTTGTAGGTCTATTGGGCATTCTCAAAGCTGGCGGAGCTTATGTACCACTAGATCCTAATTATCCAGTAAATAGACTGGCATTCATGTTAGAACATTCCCAAACGCCAGTCTTACTTACACAACAGCATTTAGTTGATTCTCTTCCCGAACACCAAGCTCATGTTATCTGTTTGGATGGTAATCTAGAAACAGTAAGTCGCTTCACAGAGGAAAACCCAGAGAGCGGGGTGACACCAGAGAATTTAGCTTATGTGATTTATACATCTGGCTCTACTGGTCAACCCAAGGGAGTGGCGATCGCGCATACTGGAGCAGTCAACACGCTGATCGATATTAACAACCGCTTTGAAGTAGAACCAGGCGATCGCGTTTTAGCTCTCTCCTCCCTCAGTTTTGACCTATCTGTATATGATATTTTCGGTCTGCTGGCTGCGGGAGGAACTGTTGTTATCCCCCAACCAACAGCATCGCCAGATCCCGGTCACTGGATCGATCTGATCGCCCAAGCACAAGTCACCATCTGGAACTCAGCACCTGCATTGATGCAGATGCTTGTAGATTATGCAACGGCTCATAGCAATACTCTGTCATCGTCACTGCGATTAGTCCTTCTCAGTGGCGATTGGATACCCCCGACTTTGCCAGATCGAATCAAAGCTTTAGTCAAAAGTGAATTGAATCAACCCCTCCCCAACCCTCCCCTTAGCAAGGGGAGGGAGCCCGATAGGGCGGGTGGGGTTTTGTACTTAACTGAGAGTGAATTGAATCAACCCCTCTCTAACCCTCCCCTTAGCAAGGGGAGGGAGC
>DATGYA010000793.1:0-7120 GCA_035298405.1 Kamptonema sp.
AGTGTTTCTGACACTTGTGGAATTGCGAGAACGACTTAATCAGGTTCTGCAACAAATCACACCTGAACAAATCTGTTCGCTATCTTCTTACAATTTCATTCTTGAAGCTTTATTCTATGCAGCTTCATATTAAATTGGTATAAACCCTGATTCTATCGAGCGCGGCATCTGACATACCCTACAAACAGCTAATGCTTAGCCATTACCAAAATTGACCGTTGTTACTTGACCAGGACTAACATTAATAGTCTGCTCCAATTTCCCACCATCAACCTTTAACTGATAAGTACCAGGAGTCAGCGCGATCGCACCAAACCATCCCTTACCATCCGTGCGAATTGTCCGCCCCTGACCCGGAACACCCACAGGCTGTAATGTTAAGGTGACAGAATCGCAACTTGGGGAACACATCCGCAACGTACCCGCGATCGCGCCTGTAGTCGGATGCGACTTCCAAGGAAAATCGGGAACAGCCACAGGATTAGCCCAAACAGGCTGAGTCTCATAAGTCTTACCCGTCGCCACATCCACATACTTACTCGGCTTTGAAAGCGCATTGTAGAACCAATCATTGCTCTGCGATACATACTTCCAAGGCTGGCGGGGCACATTTCCTCCACCGCTCGCTCGCAAGTCGCCATTAGTGTAGACGTTGCTGCTAGCATAGGAATACAAAGCAATCCCATGGGTGTAATTCCCCTTTGCAGAAGGCTGTTCTGCACGGCGAATCTGAGCTAAAGCGTCTTCAATGTAGTTCAGATAATTTCCAGGCCCGATCGCAGTGTAGCGATTGTACTGATGATTTTTCGCAAACTCAATCCAATCATCATAAGCCTGTTTCTGCCGAGCATTGTACTCGCGCTGGTAAGTCATCGGCATCGCCATATCAAGGATACCCTCTTCCAGCCAGCCGCGCCAATCCTGCAAAACCTCTTTGTAAGGCTGGGTTTGATACCAATCCTCATCTTTTTTCGGCCCATTTCCCCAGGCGATCGTCGCTGCGGAAATCTTCACTTGCGGCTTAATGGCAAGGCTTTGCACATAAAGCTTACGCACTAAATTCGTCACCTGATCGCGTCGCCACTGCATCCAAACGCGATCGCTTGGGGATGGCGTACCCGTGCGTTTCATCTGTTGATTAAACCGCGCGATCGCAGTCGGATTATAACCCCAATCCGGCCCGCCGTAGCGCACATAATCCAATTGCACCCCGTCTACATCGTAGCGTTTGAGCAAATCCAGATAAACCGAAACCGTGTAATCAACCGCATCAGGATGACCAGGATCGAGATAACCTTGGGATTGGCCATCGTAAGTAAACATTGCCCAATTATCGCGGCCAGGCGCATTGGGGCCGTGTTTTTGCCACACATGAGAAGGATCGTTGCTAGTGCTTCCCGTCACCGGTAGCGTCACCATCCAAGCGTGAACCTGTAAACCTGCTGCGTGCGCCTTGGCGATCAAATCTTGCAAAGGGTCAAAACCCGCCGCCAGATTAGGATCTTTCGCTCGCGGCTCAATGCTGCTAGCGTAAAAAGCATCACCGCGACGGCGCACTTGAGCAACGATCGCATTCGCATTTGCCAGTTTCGCATCCGCAATTAATTTTGTCACCTCTTGCGGTGTCTTGAAACCAGGGTTAAAAGCATCTACCCAAAAGCCTCGAAATTCTGATGTTTGCACCTGCGGGGGGACTGCGATCGCAGCGCGATCGGGAAACAAATTAGACAACCACTGCGGAGTTAGCAGAAAAGCGATCGCTAAGCCAATTGAAAATAGACTTGACAAAAAGACTGTTTTAGATTTTCGCATTCGGAAAGGTGTGTGTGTGAGCGTTCAACTGTCTAGTACAGACCAACTACGCGAACTTCAGGTTCACATTTTGCCATAATCTCGGCTGATTAGTTATAAATTCTTCTTAAATATAATGTCGAAGCAGTCCCGATCGCAACCAGATATAGATATTTGTTAACAGTTAACAGTTAACTATTAATTCCGCTGAAAACTTTTTCGATTAATATGCAAAATACTTGACAAACAATCAAGCTAATGATAATCTATCTCCATCCTCAAAAACTGCCGGAGAAAACATCTCACATAGTGCTTGAAAATACGGCCTAATCATCTCTAATTGCTGCGGTTCCAATCGCAAGCAAATTTCTTGCTCCAAACAGTTCAGCATTTGCCAAACCAACTCCCATTTTACCCCCAATATTGGATAAAGCATCACACAAACTGGAAATAATTCCTGATAAAAAACAGAAATATTTTCCTCTAAAACAGACAAAAACAAATAAATTTGAAACATTTCCACATCCCGGATACTCGCAGTTGTTACCAAGGTTGAATTCAACGCTCCGCTATAGCTGTAATAGCCAGAATTAAGTTGGGAAACTCGGCTAAAAACACTAGCAGCTATTTCAGTGCTTTTACCTAAAAGTTGCCGTACAGCTTGTAAGTTGGGAGAATGATAACTATGCTTAGCTGCGGCTTGATAACAACGGCTCAAAGGCATATAGAGGTAGTCATCTATCACCTTGAAATAGGCAGTTAAAACAGTTTTTTCGACAGCCGAAATATCTTTGAGTAAAAACAGAGTGGTATAGTACATCTGCATCGATACAAAACCAATTAACCGGGGGTCAATTGCGGTATACTTATCACGCATTGCACCGATTTCTTGCCCCACTGTAACAGCACTATAGCTAGGACTATCTGCATTACCATAAACTTTTAAAACCTTTCTATGAATCTCACAAGAATCTGCCGCAATTTGCAAATAATCGATCAGTTTTGGATTAATTTTATGGCGTTTAATTTCTTTTGAAAGCAACAATTGTGTGTGACTAATAGCCTCAATACTAGCATAATTTAGAGACTCCTGTAAGATAGAAGCAGTTTGCGCCCGCACATTTTTTGCACCAATTATTCGGAAGTCACTACCCTCAGCTTGAGTTGTAGTTTCAGAGGGAGTAACCTGAAGATTTTTCAGGTAGTTTTTTGCCCGCTGTATAGCTAAAGATACCAGAGGAGACGGGAAAAGTTGTTCAATTTTGATTTCTAATGAGTCATCAATTAGAGCAGAAGATATTTTACAATTAGAGTCAAATTCAATGTCTTTGACATATTTCTTAAGCCATTTTTGAGCCACCGGAGAGAGAGCAGTCTCAACCTTGTCTTGACTACCCTGGAATGAGTTAGTAGACATAGTAACAAAATTCGATGCAGGCTTTGTGTATTATCCCATCTCAGGGGAAAATTAGCTATCCGTCAAATCATTTAATTTCAGAGCGATTAAGTAACATTGACCCTAGTAATAAATAACTAGATCGTGTAATTTATTACTAGCTTCCATAAAAAATACTGGTAAGGGCAGATATCAACTAATGTTCATATTTTCAGCGTTTGCCTCAAATCAGAAATGGGTTGTCAACAAACATCTATGATAAACTGCTCTTAAGCAAACGAGGAACTAAAAAACATGGTCTTATCAGAAAAAAAGCGCAACCCTGGATTATGGGTATCAATATTATATTTTGCAGAAGGCTTTCCCTACACTGTTGTCAACTTAATGTCGGTGATTTTTTTAAAAGGGTTAGGCGCAAGTAATGAATTAATAGGCTTAACTAGCCTTTTGTCTTTTCCCTGGGTATTAAAAGGTTTATGGGGCCCAATAGTCGATCTATATTCAACTAAACGCCAGTGGATTTTAAACACAGAAATCATTTGTGCTTGTCTATTTTTCTTGCTAGCACTTGGCGTGTTAATGCCCCAGACTCTTGTAATCTCCTTGATCGTCTTTACACTGATAGCATTTGTTTCAGCTACCCACGATATCGCCATAGATGGATTTTATTTAAACGCCCTAAATAAAGATCAGCAAGCTTTATTTGTTGGTGTTCGCAACACCGCTTATAGAGGCGCAGTTATTGCTGGCAGTGGTCTGTTAGTTTTTTTAGCGGGTTCCTTAGCAGAGCAGCATTTAGTACCAGGAAATCCTGCTGGTGCTAAAGTATATAAGGATATTTCTTTTTCACTGCTTGGCTCCTCTTTTAATCTTCATCCTTTAGAGTTGGGCTGGGCGACAGCGTTTGGGATTGGTGGCATAATATTTATTTTAATTTATCTATTTCAGCGGTGGTATCTTCCCTATCCGAAAAGTCACGCGATCGCCTCTGAAGAATCTACCGAAAAAACTAGCTTTTTTGAAGCATTTAGAACTTATTTTACTCAATATAAAATAGGTTGGATTGTCACCTATGTCTTAATTTTCCGGCTGGGCGATGCCTTAACTTTCAAAATGGCTCCTCCGTTTTTAATGGATACAATACAGAAAGGAGGATTAGCAGTTTCTACTGCTGAAATGGGTCTTTTATCTGGTACTATCGGGGTAATATTTCTATTACTTGGAGGGTTGCTTGGCGGATATTTAATCGCCAAACAAGGATTGAAAAAATGGATGTGGCCTACTGCTATTCTACAAAACTCAACTAATGTCTTGTATTGGCTTTTAGCAATGTATCAACCTAGCATTATTTGGGCTTATGCAGTCAACTCAATGGAACAGTTCACCTATGGGCTTGGTGTAGCAGCCTATACTGTGTTTTTAATGCGTACAGTCCGCCCTGAATATGAAGCTTCCCATTATGCAATTACCACAGCATTTATGGCAGCAGGTGTATTAATCCCTGGAGTTTTTAGCGGTTATTTACAAAGTTGGCTAGGAGGTTATCAGCATTATTTCTTGTTTAGTTCTCTGGCAGTTATACCAGGAATGTTAACCATTTTCTTTTTGCCACTTGAAGATCGGGAATAATCCCATTTCTCTAAAAGAATGCTATAGATGGTAGTCGGCGATCGCCCACCCTACATTTACAGGACTTACGTAACTGTCACATTAAACAAAGGTATGTAGTTGCGCTTCAGCGCTCTTTGAGTATAGGAAAGAGCGCTGAAGCGCAACTACGTACCTAACTTACATCCGATCGCTTGTGCCAGTTGTGTAAGCCCTAATTTATTTATGTGCCATTACTGTTGCATGATATTAGATAATGATAAAATCTCTAGAGCTAAGCGTACTCGCGGCGACTCCCTCGACAACAGCAAGCACTTCTCCCGTCTTCGTGACAGTAATTAATGGCCCATTATTACCAGGAATAATTTTTAGTTGATCGAAGGTCAAACCACCGCTTAAACCGATTATATCTTCACTGTCTTGAAAGTCAACAATAGTATCAATTCCGGCAAGTGGTGCTAACACAAATTTATCCTGTCCGCTGCCGCCAATTATAATATCATTGCCTGCATCGCCACTAATAAAATCAGCTCCTTCACCACCATTGATAGTATCAATTCCTCTGCCGCCGTAAAGAAAATCGCTGCCATTTCCACCGCTGATGGTATCGTTATTTTGATTGCCTTTAAGAGTGTCATTCCCGCCGCCGCCAATCAAAGTATCGTCGCCACCACCCGCGCTAGCAGAATTGTTCAGATCGTCCCCAACTAAATAATTAGCTTGAGACGGAGCGAGCGCAACTTGAATCTGTTGCAATAATCCCGAAAATGAAAAATCACCAGTTGTTCTCAATCTCTCTGCATTTTCTCTCGTTTTTAGTGCCTCTGATAAGTCGGGCTGGATAAAAGAAAGTGCATTTTTAAACTCTGTAAAATCCGAGTCATTGGTGTAGGTGAAACTAGGAATAATTAATTGGTCGGTAGAAACTTGCCTTTGAGAAAACCCCGCAGGTGGAGTGGTTAAAAGGTTGTCTGTTTTATTTTTATTTAGAACAATTAATGGTCTAATATTGGGGTCGTTAAAGCTCTGGAGAAAAACTCTCCCAGCCAGATATGATTCCCCAAACAGACTCACAATGTCCCCGCTCACAATATAGTGGTTGACTGTTTTATTAGCACCTCTCAAATTGCTCCTAAAATTATTAGCTGTAAAGGCTGAAATACCAGGAGAGTTGAAGGTAAATATGTTGTTTCCGATCGCTGAGGTAAATTCAGCCGCCGCAATTTGAGCTAAAGCACCTCCCATCCCGTGACCTATAACATCAGCTCGCAAGCCTTTAGGATTTTTAAAACTATCTTCAGCTATTTGCGTTAGCCACCCTCTTAAAGCTTCTCTATTGTTATCAATTTGCAGGTAGCCAACCCCGCGAGGATCGGAAAAGGCGGCATCGTCTTCCATAAAGTCTGTGCCGCGAAATATCAAAACTGGGGCTGTATCGGGATCGGTTGATGCAAGTCCGATCGCATGAAGACCAGTTTCGGGATCGTCGAAGATTTGATCTATATAGTATTTGTTAGTTTCGAGAAAACTTTTAACTTGCTCTTCAAACTCAGGTTTATCATCCTGATACGCTATGATTTTTGCCAGAGCTTCATAAAGGGAGGGTTCCGCACTCATGTTTTTTCGGTTCAGTGCTGAAGAAAAACTATGCTGTTGCGTTTCAGGGCTAAGAGCGCTGAAGCGCAACAACATACAAAACAAAGTAGTTATTAGTTGTTATTCCTTAGCTTACACCAAAGTAAGAAAATTTGCACTACCGATCGCTCTATCATTTAAACTGGTGTTTGTAGGGGCGATCGCCCGGATTGATGGGGGTAGGCATGGGGACGCTATCCCTACTCCAGTTGCATAACTCATTCAGACGTGCTATATCATAGCTTCGCAAGTAAAAACCTAAAAATTTTGTATATATGGCTTTCCTTCGTCAGTACGTCGCCCCGTTAATCGCAGTTATCATATTTTTTGTAGCTCTCGCCGCAGTTAGTGCTCGGATTTTTTTGCCTGATGATATGGCCGCACCGGCTCCCATTGAAGAAGTTAGTCCTACAAATCAGCACGCTCAAACACCGACATTAAATGTAGTGGGAAGTGGTAAATCGGGGGCGATCGCGAATTAATTCCTATGGTATCTATCGCATTAATACCTGGCTATCAATTGCGTGTCGGTTCGGGACTAGACCGGGCAAAATTGGTAAAGTTTATGCACAAAACTTACCATGAACTTTACCCCGATCGCGAATTAGATCATTTAGCTTTAACAGTTGAACAGTATTTCTCTAACAAAACTCCTTTGTGGTGGGTGGAATGGGAGGGGGAGAGGGGAGG
>DATGYA010000794.1:0-30551 GCA_035298405.1 Kamptonema sp.
GGGCGTTCCCTGTCTATAATTTCCTTAACTGTTTGCCAGTAATTTTCTCGATCGCAAGCTTCTTCTTGCCTTACTTCTTCTTCTAGCCACTTCTGTAAAAGTGCTATGGCAGGTTTATTTTTCTCAATCTGCTCTTCCCGACTTTCCCCTTTATGTCTTAATGTAAATTTTAGGTTGGGTTCAACTTTCAATTTCTACATCATATAGTAGCGATCGCTTTTTACTAGATTGCTTTCAGGAATTTTAACACAAGTAATTTTCTTTTGTCAATTATCTAAGATTTGAAAGATATTTAATGTTCATCATAATAAACCCTTAACTAAGCCTACATAAATAAACATTGAATTAGCCATGTAGCTTGGTTACGGGGGTTTCAACCCCCGTCGTGCGATCGCGCTCGGTGCAAGATGTTAGCTACAACATAAAACACTAGGAATTATCGCTGAAATACGAGGCGATCGCCTAACTCCTTAAGCCCCGCCAAAACTTCCTGCCTTGCCCACCGATCGGCAGAAATAATATCATCTAAAGAGGGAGTTGCACAGTTATCAGCTTGATGGCGATCGCACGTCCGCTCGATCAATCTGGGAATATCCAAAAACTCAATTTTCTCGTCCAAAAATAGCGCCACTGCCTGTTCATTTGCCGCATTCAACACCGCAGGCATCGAACCACCCGCACGTCCAGCCGCGTTAGCCAACCGCATACAAGGATACTTTTCATGGTCAGGCTCTCGGAAAGTTAAATCTCCAGCTTTTACCAAATCCAGCGCTGGCCAATCTGTATAAATTCGCTCCGGCCAAGATAGTGCATAAAGCAGTGGCAAACGCATATCTGGCCATCCCAATTGTGCTAAAACAGAAGTATCTTGCAGCTCAATTAAAGAGTGAATAATGCTCTGAGGATGGATGACAATATCAATGCGATCGTAATCCACACCAAAAAGGTAATGAGCCTCAATTACTTCTAATCCCTTATTCATCAAAGTAGCAGAATCCACTGTTATTTTCCGCCCCATTGACCAATTCGGATGCTTCAAAGCATCAGCAACTTTCACTGTCGATAGCTTCTCAACCGGCCAATCTCGAAATGCACCGCCAGAAGCAGTCAGAATAATCCGCCGCAAACCACCTTTAGGGACACCTTGGAGACATTGAAAAATCGCCGAATGTTCGGAATCAGCAGGTAACAGTTTCACCCCATATTTCTCGATTAAAGGGTTGACAACTGGGCCGCCCGCAATTAAAGTTTCTTTATTAGCAAGAGCAATATCTTTCCCGGTTTCAATAGCGGCAATTGTCGGGAGTAAACCAGCACAACCGACAATGCCAGTGACAACAGCTTCAGCATCGCCATATTTGGCAACTTCTACAACACCCGCTTCGCCAGTAAGTAAAATCGGTTGAGGATCTAAGTCGGCAATTGCTGCTTTTAATTCCGCCAAGTTATCCTCATCGCAGATAGCAGCAATTTCTGGTCGAAACTGCCGAATTTGCTGAGCCAGCATCGCTACATTTCGCCCCGCAGCCAAGCCCACAATCCGAAATTGATCGGGGTACTGTGCCACAATATCTAAAGTCTGAGTGCCAATGGAGCCGGTAGAGCCGAGAAGGGTAATCGCTTTCACAATTGTTTAATGATTGGTGGGCCACTCCAATATTACGATCGCACGGAGTTAAATTAGCACTCGCCAACTCTTGCTTGCTTGCACGTTCAAGTGAATGATATGTTGAGTGGTCAGCTAGTGCAAGCCTTCATGCAAAAACCCCCCGAAAATCTTATTACCTCAAGCGAGGACAGCAGCAGTGAGCCAGACAAACTAGAGTCAACTCACCCGATCCCCCCAAAAATAGTAGTTTGGGCGATCGCCGCCTGCGCCCTCATTTTCTTTTTGTGTAGCAGCTTGCGGCACTTCCTATTTCAATCAACAGGCTTCGATCTCGGAATTTACGATCAAGTTGTGTACTTAATTAGCCAAGGATTGCCCCCTATTTCCTCATTTTTAGGGTTTCACCACCTCGGCAACCACGCAGCTTGGGGTGTTTATCCCCTAGCTTTATTGTACAAAATTTATCCAGACATTCACTGGTTATTCTTAGTACAAGCAATTGCTTTGACATTAGGTGCGTGGCCAACTTGGATTTTATCACGTTTAGCGGGGTTAAAGGAAAAACAAGCCCTAGCAATCGCGATCGCATACCTCCTTTATCCAGTAATTTTCAACACTAATTTGTTTGATTTCCACCCCGAAGTAATGGCATTACCAGCTATTTTTGGTGCAATTTTAGCAGCAAAATTTAATAAACTCCTGTGGTTTTGTGCGGCTATTTTGTGGATTTTGGGCGGTAAAGCTGTCTTGTCCATGACTGTAGTAGCAATGGGTTTCTGGCTACTGCTATTTGAAAAGCGGCGCTTATGTGGTGGAATTGCTCTTGTTGTCGGGATAGCTTGGTTTTTGATTGCCACTCAGAAACTTATTCCCTACTTTAGCGGCAGCGAAGCGGCTGGAGTTTGGCGCTACACTTATTTAGGCAACTCAGTGAAAGAAATTGCCATCAATTTGCTGCTGAAACCACAGCTAATTCTGGGAAAAATCTTTTCGTTTGATACGGTTAAATATTTGTTTCTGCTAGTTTTACCTATAATTTGGCTACTCTTCCCCTTTACAGATAAAAAGTTGGGAATGCGATATCTAACACCGCTAGTTTGTGCAGTGCCGACTCTGGCTGTAAATATTTTATCAGACGTGCCATTTCAGCGCAGCATGGCATATCATTATTCTTTGCCTGTCATTCCCTTTCTTTTTTTAGTCGCGATCGCGAAGGAAGAAGCTATAAGAAAAAAATTGGCAGCAGATAGTTTATCAGTTGATAGCGATGATAATCCATTACCAAAGGAAGAGAGAGACAACATTAAAAACAATCCGAATTTACCAGATTTTATACCCAATATTCAGGTTCCAAAAACAATAATTATCTGGTCGTTACTAATTTTTCTAGTTCTAGGCGAATCTAAAGATTTTTTGCTGTATCTAACCAGGTTAGATACTTGGCAAGCTTCGCGTGAAGCTGTCGCCCAAGTGCAACCTCAAGGCAGCGTTTTAACTGATAATAGACTCGCGCCTCATTTCACACACCGCCCAGTAGTAAAGTTACTATCCCAAATTTCACCAAATGCAGATTTAGCTGAGTTTAAATATGTAGTCTTAAATTTGCGGCATCCTTGGCCAGATACTAAAGAAATTGGTGATAATTTGGCAACTCAACTTAAAAAATCTCCCAATTTTAAGTTAAGCTATCAGCGAGATGATGTTGTTGTATTTATAAAGTAACAATAGCGGGCGATTGAAATCGCGGCTACACAAGCAAAGTCCGCCTGCGCGGACTAAAATTGCAATTAGAGTTTTCTTTCTATTTCCCTTATCATTAAAATGCTTAGCTTTAAACATCTAAAATCTTATCCTCTAGCTTGGATGATTGGCATCACTGCCTTAATTTTTCTGATTTGTAGCAGTGTGCGTCACGCCCTATTTCAATCAACAGCTTTTGAAATGGGAATTTATGACCAAGTTGCTTATTTAATTAGCCAGGGAGAAACGCCCTTTTCTTCATTTCTCGGCATTCATCATTTGGGAAATCATGCAGCTTTGGCAATGTATCCCTTGGGTTTACTTTACAAAATTTATCCCTCAGTGTACTGGTTACTCTTGGTACAAGCAGGATCTTTAGCATTAGGGGCGTGGCCTACTTGGAGTTTAGCGCGTCAGGCGGGATTAAAGGAATCTAAAGCCTTTGCTTTCGCAGCAATGTATTTATTTTATCCGGTAGTTTTTAACATCAATCTATTTGATTTCCATCCAGAGGTAATGGCACTTCCAGCACTTTTGGGGGCGATTTTGGCGGCAAAGTTGGATCGCCCTGTGTGGTTTTCTATAGCTATTATTTGGGTTTTGGGATGTAAGGATGCTTTGTCGCTAACTGTCGCAGCAATGGGTGTTTGGCTATTTTTCTTTGAAAAAAAGAGGTTGTGCGGCGCGATCGCACTTTTTTTAGGCGTAGGTTGGTTTGTAATTGTCACTCAAGGGATTATCCCGCATTTTAAAGGTGGAAAAGGGCCGGGAGGAGTGGGACGCTATAGCTATTTAGGAAACTCAGTTTTTGAAATTGCTATCAATATGTTCCTCAAACCTGGACTTGTCTTAGGGCGGGTTTTATCGTGGGATACTTTACAATATCTTGGTTTGTTATTATTGCCAGTGATTTGGTGGCTTTCTCCCCGCAATCTCGCGCCTTTAATAGGTACTATACCCGTGTTATTAACAAATATTCTATCTGATATTGACGCTCAGCGGGATTTGATTCATCAATATTCTGTGCCGTTGTTGCCGTTTCTATTGGTAGCTGCGATCGCGACATTATCACGTAGAGAAAAAAACGGAGAAAATCTCATACAATTACCAATTATCAATTACCAATTACCAATACAGAAAGTAATAATTATCTGGTCATTACTAACTTTCTTAGCACTCGCTAAGTACGGTTATTTTTGGACAATTTATCTAAATTCTCTCGATACATGGCAAGCAACGCGAAATGCGATCGCGCTCGTTCAAACGAAAGGTAGCGTCTTAACCACCGCTTATATCGCGCCTCATTTATCGCACCGCAAAATTATAAAATTAACTAATGCCGATGTACCGCCTAATGATTTAGCTGACTTTGATTATGTGCTGCTAAATATCCGCCATCCAGGGTGGAATAGTAACAAAAAATTTGCGGCTGAATTAGTTAATCAGCTCAAAAATAATCCTCAGTTTAAACTCAGCTATGAAAGTGAAGAAGTTTATTTGTTCAATAGATATAGACAATAATAGCTCTTGTGAATATCTTGCCTGCCTTTTATTAACTTTTAACAAAATGTTGCATCAAGAAAACTAGCGCCTATCCTCTAACTTTCGCACTTCTTTATGCACGCTCATACCAATTTCTAGGGCTTCATTCAGCAAGCGCCCATACTCACTCGCTTGGTTGCTCACATCTAAAGCCATCAAAGCAGCAAGATTGTTTTCAATATTAACAAATAAGTCATAGCGGCGACCAATAAAATCCTGATGTTCTCTCAAAATTCTTTCCGTTCTCAAAGCACAAATTAAACTTTCTCTAGTAACAGATAATGCCGCGATCGCATCCTCTCTGTTCATCAAATTAACTTGTAAATTTCCCGCAGTAGTTAGCCTATCAATAATATCTACAGCCTTAATAACCTCATTATATTTCTCAACTTCATCCGCCAAACTTGCCAAAGCTGTCAGAGGTTTAGCTTTCAACCACATATATACATTCCACCCTAAACTCAAAGCAAGAGACAACCCCAGAGTTAATTGTAAAAACTGGGAAAATATCTGAGCATCCGGTGAAATAGCACTATTTTTTGTTACCAGTAAAGCAATAGGAACCGCAACAATTAATGTCAGGAAAAATATCAAAAATTCGTTGAATATGAAAGAGTAAAGTTTTTGGCGATCGCGCCTTTTCTTACTAATCAACGCATCGCGCAGTAAAGAAGTTCGGTATAAATTTCCCATTAGCACATCACTCAGAGCTATACCGCTTAACTCTTCTAGCTCTTGATCGGTAATTGTTAAATTCTCCAAATCGCGCTGCATATCCATTACATATTTCCTAATCAAACAAGACTAAAGCCAACTGATACCAAATCCGCTACCATAACCCCTCTTATCCTCTTCCCTCTGCGTCCTCTGCGCCTTTGTGGTTCGTTAAAAAAGGAGTAGCTAAATGGTGGTGGGTGCGTCAGACTCTAAAAGCCTCGATAGTCGTTGTAGAAATTTGTCTGACGCACCCTACAACAGCGTAACTCCCATCAAAATTTAGCGATAACCGAAAATTTCAGATATCGCTTGCACAATATTCATATAAAAGTTGCTGTCTCGTCCGCGAAATAGCTCAAAAGGCGACCCCGGCGCTCCGAAAAAAGGTCTCAGCGTCCATGCTAATTGACAGCCAACAAAAGCATAAAGTATCAGCCAAAATTGCAAAATCTTGGAGCGGATTTCCAGTCCTTCAGGATCTTCCTTAGACAGCAACTGCATACCTTGATATAAAAAATTAATTCCCAAAAATCCAGTCAGTGCAAAAATAGCAACATTTAAGAGCTTAAAAAACTGGTAATCGTAGGTACTAATCAGAAAAAACAGCGAAACTGGTGCAAACCCTAATAGTAAGACTCCAATCAAAGCCACAGCCGTCATTAGTAATGCCAAATATTGCTCAAAGGAGCGCTTAGAACCAAACATCACATTAAAAAAGTATAATGTGGGAAAGCAAATGATGACTGTAACTATGTAAAGAGCAGGCAATTTTACCGCTGACATAATTGCTTGTTGCCATGTATTCGATGCGCCAATAATCGCACCATAGATTGCGAAGAATACACAACTGGAAATCAAAAGACCTAAGATTTTAGGTTGTAGCCTTACGCCTTGGCGGAGTTCTTCTAGAAATTGCTGCCGTTCCCGCAGCAAATCCATCACAACTGAAAAATATTTCATGGGATCTCCTTTTAATAGATGAGATTTTTGTCCAATCCGGTTATAACTCAAGTTTGTCTCTGTGGCAATAAATAGCGGTTTTAAATACTTAGTGAAACCTAGTGAATAAAATTGTCACAGCAGTAGTATTTAGAGAAACTCCTAGAGAGATTCCCTAAGTCTGAAAGTTAAAATATGAGATGCTATTAATTAAGGGTGATAGATTATAAAAACTAATCACCCTTTAAAATTATCCATTTGCTCTCTTGTTTCCAAAATTTATTACGACTGTAACCATTTGCGAAACTTATCTGCTGCTGTACCAAGAGACTGACCCAATTGCTTTTTTAAACGCCACTTTTGAAAAGCCTGCTCGTAATCTTCCCCTTCAGTTTGATAGGTATTCCAAGCACTAAGAGATAGTCCTAAACCCCAACCTAATAAAATGTAAAGCGACCAAGAAAGATCGTGAGTTGATGCCAAGTTAAGGAGCAGTAAAAAAGTATTAACAATTCCATACTTGACTAAGTTTTGTTGCAATTTGCGGCGGCGATAAGCATTAAAAACATTCTTTTCTTGAAATTCTCCTCTGTGGGCCAACCATTCCAGTTCCGCCGCCTGAACGTCTGCTGGAGAAATACCTAATTCACTGGCTACCTCGAAAAGTTGCGTTCTAGACATTTCTCCGGTTTCTTCTCTGCGTGCGATCGCCAAATGCAGAATTTGTTGAGCATCCTCTGAGGCATAAGTTTGAGTAATTTGAGTTTCTGTCGTCATATTCAGTTCTCTAGTTTTTTAACATCCTCTCTATAGTATCTATTTCCTGACTGAAATAGCAGGTAGTGACAATGGCGGATTTCACTACTAGCAAGGGGAAATCCCGTCAGCATTGAAGTTTTGAGCGTATAGATTAGGGAACTATGACTTATTATCCCAAGGTGTACATCCAACCATCCCTAGCACAAATTCTTACCATTCCATCCCAAACTACAGGCGTAGCCTCAAAGGATAAACCCGGTTTAAATCTAGCCGCTTCTTCTACTACCAAACGGTAAAATTCACCCCGACTATTTTTTAAAGCTTTCCGATCGCTAGACTTAGCTTTCTCCCAATTCAAATTAAATAAGTAAACTCCGTTATAGCCAGCAGTTATGAGTTTACTACCATCCGTAAAAATCGGAGTCGAAATTGAAGCGCCTATGTTTGCTTGAAATAGGATTAAAGGAGTAGCGTAAGATTGCCCTCGCCAAGGGACTGCTACCTTTTCCCCTGTGGTAACATTCTGGGAACCGATGTATAAATTTCCATCTATAGCGTTAGTTGCAAACAAAGCCGGAAATTCACCGGAATTATATTCATCATTTAAAGCAACGGAACTAACTATTCCCCCTTCCCAACCAGAAAATCTTCTATTTCCTGTTGGCAAAAACCATTCTACACTTTGATTCGGTTCTTTGCTCGGATTGAGCTTGATTACTCCTCCCTTTCCAGAAATATATTGTTTTTCTACTGCACAAAATAGTTTGCCAGACTTAGAAATAACAACACTTCCATCCAAGTCGGAACCTGTATAAAAATCCCAAACTATCTCTCGCTTATCAATACTAATACCGTAAATATGCCCAGAACCAGCGGCTAAAAATAATCTATTTCCTAACCTGGCAGGTGATGATTCAGCGACAAGATTGCCTCCATGCTTTCTAATGTCTGGCGTTTCATAAAGTTTGACTTCGGATAATATTTCTGGTTGCTTGATTCCCTGTTTCATTTTGGTAGTGCTAGCCGCACTATTAAGAAAGTATCCGATCGCATTTTCTCCGGCATTAAATACCATCCCTTTGCCCAAGTACAAGGCACTACTATCATTGTCTCTACTGTAGCTAGGAGTTTTGCTGATATCTAGCTTCCAAAGTTCATTGCCAGTTCTAAAAGAAACTGCTCTAAAACTAGGAACAGTAGCACCTTTTCCGATTCCGCTTCTGCTGCCCTGTAAAATTACAATTTTGTTTTCGGCACTGGCTGTTTCATCTATATAAACAGTTGAAGATCCTTTGAGGATGTCGTCAAATTCATAGCGCCAAACTTCTTGGTTATTAGCAATATCTATTTTTCTCAAGCGGTGGTCGAAGGAACCTATTACTAAATAAGTTTTGCCCCGATCTCTGGTAATGCTTGGCTGTCCTGTCCATCCAGCGCCACTCCAAACTTGCGATCGCCTCCCTAGAAAAGTCTGACCGCTTCCCAGTTCAAATTTATCGAGCAATTTTAAACTCTTAGGAATCCCTCTGCCGTAGAATCGCCTCTGGTCATTTCCTAAAAATGTAGGTACTAAAAGTTCTATTTCTGGATCTAATTGAGCCAATATTTTGTTAAAATTAGCTTGTATTGACGAGTTACTGGATTTGTTGGCTTGACACTGGTTGAGCAGGACAGGCGGAACCGCAGATGCCGCTAAAAATTGTATTGCCTGTTTATTGAACTTTCTTCTAGATAAAATCATTTCGTTGGGAGCCAAGGAGTGTTAATATTAAGATACGCCGTTTTGTAGCAAAGCAATTAAAAGTTTGGCGCTACACTAAATATTTAGCGAGTTCAGTTAGGATCGATTTCAGGTGTATGTTATTATGACAAACCGTCTAGCCCAATCCCAAAGTCTTTACCTCCGCAAACACGCCGAAAATCCGATTGATTGGTGGCCTTGGTGCGAGGAGGCACTGTTAACAGCAGCGCAGGAAAATAAGCCAATTTTCCTGTCGATTGGCTACTCAAGTTGCCACTGGTGTACTGTGATGGAAGGAGAGGCGTTTTCTAATAGCGCGATCGCAGAATATATGAACTCCCATTTTATCCCCATTAAAGTCGATCGCGAAGAAAGACCAGACTTAGATAGCATTTATATGCAAGCTTTGCAAATGATGACTGGTCAAGGCGGTTGGCCGTTGAATATTTTTCTAACTCCAGGCGATCGCGTCCCCTTTTATGGCGGTACTTATTTCCCCATTGACCCCCGGTACGGACGACCAGGATTTTTGGAAGTTTTGCGAGCAATTCGTCGCTTTTACGACACTGAAAAAAATAAATTGCAAGCATTTAAAGAAGAGATTTTAGCGCATTTTCAAGAGTCAATCGGACTGTCAGGAAATCAAACCTTAAGCAGCGAACTATTGCATAAAGGTTTAGAAGTGAGTGCCGCAATTATTAATGGTCGCGAATACGGTCCTAGCTTTCCAATGATACCTTATGCAGAGGTAGCACTACGCGGACTGCGGTTTAATTTAGCAACTAAATCTGATGGTAAGCAGGTTTGTCGTCAGCGAGGTTTAGACTTAACTTTAGGGGGTATTTACGATCATGTTGCAGGTGGTTTTCACCGATATACAGTTGATGCAACTTGGACGGTACCGCACTTTGAAAAAATGCTTTATGACAATGGTCAAATTGTTGAATATTTGGCTAATTTGTGGAGTACGGGAGAGCAGGAACCAGCGTTTGAGCGTGCGATCGCAGGTACTGTAGAATGGTTACAGCGAGAGATGACTGCACCGATGGGGTATTTCTATGCTGCACAGGATGCTGATAGTTTTACCCCCCCACCCCCCCCTTACCAAGGGGGGACTACGGGGGGTTCGGAACCAGAAGAAGGCGCGTTTTATGTTTGGACTTACAGGGAACTAGAAAAACTGCTAAATACTGAGGAATTAGCGGAACTTAAAGACCAGTTTACTGTGACGGAGACAGGCAACTTTGAAGGTAAGAATGTGTTGCAACGCCGTCAGGCAGGTAAACTGAATAACACCCTAGAAACTGCTCTAGCAAAACTATTTAAAGTTCGCTATGGCGCGACTCCTGATACCGTGAAAATCTTTCCGCCAGCACGGAATAATCAGGAAGCAAAAAGCGATGATTGGCCTGGTCGGATTCCAGCAGTGACAGATACGAAAATGATTGCAGCTTGGAATAGTTTAATGATCTCCGGTTTGGCGAAAGCGGCTGCTGTTTTTGGACAGCAAGAATATTTAGAATTGGCCGCAAAAGCAGCTAATTTTATATTAGATCATCAATGGGTTGAGGAGCGTTTTCATAGGCTTAATTATGATGGCAAAGCTGCTGTAATAGCACAGTCGGAAGATTATGCTTTGTTTGTGAAAGCACTGCTGGATTTGCATCAAGCGAGTTTACAAGATTTAATGGGTAAGTTATCTGTCGCTGCTGAGTTTTGGTTGGAAAAGGCGGTAAGGGTACAAGAGGAGTTTGATGAATTTCTATGGAGCATTGAGCTAGGAGGGTACTATAATACTGCTAGTGATGCTAGTGCAGATTTGTTGGTGCGGGAACGTAGCTATATAGATAACGCGACTCCCGCGGCGAATGGAGTTGCGATCGCGAACCTTGTACGCTTAGCATTGCTAACAGAAGATTTGCAATATCTCGATCGCGCCGAACAGGGTTTGCAAGCTTTTAGTAGTGTAATGCAGGAGACTCCTCAAGCTTGTCCAACTCTATTTACAGCGCTTGATTGGTATCAAAATTGTACCTTGATTCGCACTACAATAGACCAGATTAACACATTAACTTCCCAATATCAACCGACGGCTGTTTATCGGTTAGAAACCAATTTACCAGAACAGATAGTAGGATTAGTTTGTCAAGCTTTACGCTGCAAGAAACCTGCAAAAACTAGAGAGCAGTTATTAGAACAGATTCAGGAAAGTCAAATTAGAGGTTAAGAATTTCCTGGCAAAAATAGCCAATGCCAAGCCAGATAATTAACCAATTAATCAAGCGGATCTATGGAATACAACGACAGTCAATTTGGGGGGAAATCTTTCTATCAGTCAGAAACTTTGATAGCTCGTCTTAGGGGAATTATTCGAGACTATCCTGAAGGAGTTGGCATCATCAAGGAGTTAATTCAAAATGCTGATGATGCCAAAGCAACGCGGGTAGAAATTACTATCGACTGGCGTTATCATCAAGGCAGACGACTACCCGACGATCGCATGATACAACTCATGGGCCCGGCGATACTGGTTTATAACGATCGGGTATTTACAGACAAAGATTTTGACAGTATTCGCAGCTTGGGACAAAGTGAAAAAGCCCAAGATTTACAGAAAACAGGTAGATTTGGTATTGGTTTTAATGCTATTTATCATATTACAGATTACCCCAGCTTTGTGTCGCGCGATCGCCTCATCTTTTTTGACCCTCACGGTGCAGCTATTCCCGGCACTTCCCGACAAGAACCTGGACGTGAGTGGAATTTAGCAGGTGGGGAATGGTACGAAAAATATCCCGATTTTATAAAAGTTTATGAAGCTGGAGGATTGCCATTTGGAAATAAAAATTTCCCCGGAACTATCTTTCGCTTGCCTTTGAGGACAGCAGAACACGCTAAAAATAGCGAAATTCGCAAACAACCTTTTACTGAATCCAACATTAGAGAACTTCTGGACGAACTGATTCAGTCAGGGGAAGAAATGCTGTTGTTTCTAAAATCAGTTCAGGAAATTCTAGTATATGAAATTCCGGCAAATGAGTATAGAAGACAGGAAATCATTAAAATTATCACCAAGAATAAGCAAGAGGTCAGTGATGCGCGACAAAAAATCCTCAATGCTATTCCCAAAAACCCAGAAACGTTGGTGAAATTATGCCAAAATAATCCCACATCCCTCGTTTCAGTTTCTTATCGCCACCGAATTGAAACCATTAGCCACAAACTCACTATAAACTCAACCTGGCGAGTCGTTGGAATCATCCGCATTGACGAAGGCAATGAATTAGCAAAAATAATAGAAGCCATGCACCAAAACAGCGAAAAGGTTTTACCGTGGGCGGGTGCGGCTGCTAGAATTAGTTATTATAGCACTGAAGGAAACTATCAGCCAGTTGCAGGCAAAGTTTACTGTTTTTTACCGCTTCCAATTGAGACTGGGTTGCCAATTCATATTAACGGATTTTTTAATCTAAATAGTTCGCGGGATAATCTAAGTAGCGATAGCGGACAAACAGGAAAAGACCGCCCCAGAGCTCTTTGGAATCAACTACTCGTGCGCCACGTTTTATCCCACGCTTATGTTAACTTAATCGTTGATTTAGTGCAAGATATCGGTCAATTTCAGCCAGATGAATTTTACAAGTTTTGGCCAGTTAGAAAAATTATTGTCAGTAAAGCTCTTGAAGAATTACACCGCTTTGTCATTCAGTTATTGTACAACAAAAAAGTTGTACAATCGGCTGTAGAACACCATGTAACTGAGCGTCAATTCAGTGGCGCAGTTAGATCCCAGACCAGATGGATCACACCTCAGACAGTTAAAATATTACCCTCTCAAAAATGGTGGGAAGACTTATTAGAACCGCTCCGTGCAGATAATCTTGATATTTCCGATCCACAATTGCCAGAATCAATTCTGTCCGCTTTCAAGGATGCTGGGTGTAAGATTGAAACATTCACACCCCAGAGGCTACGCGAGCATTTATCTGAAAATAAACCATTGGGTGTAACTTTAGATAACGCACCTAAAGCTAGTTTGCGTAATCACCAATGGATTATTAATATGCTCCGCTATTGTATCAGCGACAAACATCACGATTTGCGGGGTTTGCCGCTAGCTATTCTCGCGAATAATACCCTTCAAGTTTTTGGTTACAGCCCCGTAGGATCTATCTACATTGCTGATGAGCAACAGCGGAAAATTTTTGCAACTTTTCCAGAATGGATTTTGCACCCTGATTTTTTTAATCTAATCTATGAAATTCCTAATTTAATTGGCGTATTATACATGGGGCCTAAAGAAGTAGCTGAGAACTTAAATAATATTATTAATTCACTTGAGCCAGTAGAATATACTTGGCAACCAGATGCACTAAAGCCTCCGAATGCAGAATGGTTAACGTTAGTTTACGATTATTTTGAAAATGTCTCGCGTAAAAATTTGTCTCAGGCAACATTCGATGAATTGAAAAAAGTCCCCCTGGTTCCGGGAGATGATGGCAAGCTTCACAAAGGTGGATTTGTTAATACTCCTTTAATGCTTACCGATAACATTGATGCCGAAACTATTGCAGCATTAAAATATTTTAAGTTGAATCTTGTCAAAGCACCATCAAAACTTGAGGAGGCGATCGCAAAATTTATAAGATATCATCACCATCCACTAATTTCATTCGTCACGGGTCCGAATGTTCTAGATACAGTATATTGGAGATCTGCTAAAGGTTTGCCACCCTATAACCAAACGCATTATACCTCTATTATCAACTTTTTTGCTCATTCATACCACAGAGATTATACCGAATACCAACACGATAAGCTGCGTCAACTATCAATATACCAGACAACTTCCAATGAAATTGTTAGCTTAAACGATGAAAATGTTTATCTTCCTGGCGATGGATACGAACCACCAGAAATAGCAGGTAATTTAAGGCTTTTACGCATAGGAGTGGCTAAAGAATGGTTGCCATTATTCCATCTTTTAAAGGTGCCGATACTAAATCGGACTCGATTAATCCGCGATTGCTTATTAGCTGATTATTCCTCATTTACTCCTGAAGAACAACTAATAGCATTAGCCTGGATTCGGGACAACCTAGAAAAAGCTACTCAAGAACTACAAAACGGAGGGGAGGATGGTGACTCACTCAAGCAAGAAATTAAAAAATCGCGTCTGGTACGATGTAGCGATCGCAGATTGCGGGCAGCAGAGTTAACATACAGTCCAGAAAGTGAAATAGTGGGTACTATCTTAGGGAGTTTAGCTTCTTTCCCAGATCTGGAATTTTACTCACAGGAATCTCCACTTTGGCTTGAGTTCTTTGCAGAATTAGGCATGAAGCAAGCTCCTAGTGCCGATGATTTACTGGCTTCTATAGAGCATTTAATTCAAATAGCAAATCGTGAGGGAGTTGATACTGTTGCTGATTCCTGTATTGCTATTTTTAACTACATTGTAGAGCATTGGCATTTACTAGAATATGAGAGACTTAGTAATAATCAAACCCTCGCCGAAGCTCTAAAAGATAAACCTTGGCTACCAGTAGAGTACAATCTGGAATTACTTAGCCAGTATCCCGCCGCGATCGTTCCTGAACCTAGACTATATCGCGCTAAGGATGTATGCTTCAAACAAGATGCTCCCTTAGTTGCCAGTCAAAAACCTATCTTTGATTGCCAACAGGGGATAGTGAAGGTAGAAATTCAAAATGCGTTAGGATTTCTACCTGTCGAGACAAACATGATTCTCGATCACTTTGATACACTTATTAAAACTTGGGAAAATGACGATTGAAACAGTAATACCCGAACTCGATCAACCCCCACTACAATCATTAAAAGCTATCTACAGGTATCTAGAACAAACTTTTATTAAAGGCGGCGTTACAGAGTCAGAAAAGCAACAGATTCAACAGCGTTTTTCTCATCGTCAATGTCTTTGGGATCGGTCCACAGGAAAATTTTGGAAACCAAAACACACCTTTTTTGAAGATGTCCATTTTTTCGGAAATCGTCGCGCCACTATACCCGTTTCTAACCAATATTGGGAAGTTTATCAGCTTTTAGGACAAAAGCGATCGCCCCTCGTACAAGATTATCTAGACTTCCTCCAAGATTTAGCCGCAGACTACAACAACTCACCTCTGAATGAAGATGATAAAAACTCAGCTTTACAAGTTCTCAACCGTTTAGAAGCACAGTTAGCCTTAGAAGGCGGAGCAATTAACAACATACCAATTCTTAATGCTAACAATCAATTATGTCCCTCCAATCAAGTTTTAATTCCCGACGATCCTTGGCGAAAAAATTACATTGACTCGAACTTAATTATACATCCCCAAGTCTCTACTAAACTTGCTAAATCTGTCGGCAGCCTGTCTTTACTCAAAGATGTAATAGAGCGACCTATAGATGTTGTTTCTACTATTGCCATTACCGAGAGTGAGTGGTGTCAAGCATGGCAAAAAACGATCAATTCTCCCGAATTTCAAACAGGTTTAAAACGACTAATTTTTCACGAATCTGACTCAGAACCCACAATAGATACGATTTGGCTTAGAACCGCTAAAGTCTCGCCAGCTCTTCAAATTAAGGTAGATTTATTCTGGAAAGATGAAAGTAAAATTGCCTCAGCTATACCAGGAACCTACTACTTTGATGAGTTTTCCAGAATCTTTCACGTTATTTCTAGTAAAAGCAAATTTATAATGCTATGCTACATTGCAGAAAATCTCAACAATCAATTAAGCGAATATGCAGTACAAAATCTGCTACCGCTAGCTAGTATTATTGATGCAGAACCGGAAAATATTATAAATTTGCTAAACGAATTGCGAATCCGACCCTTACCAGATGAGGGAAACAATATGAAAGTTGATTTTGTTAATAAAAATTATATCTATTAACACCGATAACACACCGCATCGGACACCAAAAACATTCCACCAAACTTTTGCAGGATCGGCTGCAACTCCAAATACAGTAAATCTTCCTGTCCGCTTAAACAAGTTGTCAAGAGATATACACTGCTTAATTGATCGTCCAGATCGTCGGTGGACTCCCCAAATTCTCCCCGACCAATCACATGACGAATGATGTTGTATTTGACAATGCCTAACTTTTCTAGCCTTTTCACCACAGGCTTGAGTTCGATCGCAGGGATCACTATTTCGACGCGCTTAATTGTATCCATTTAGTTCAATTCCAAATTCGTTGAATAATCTGTAAATACATCGGAATGCCAACAATAATGTTAAAGGGAAAGGTTACTGCGAGTGCCATTGATATATATAAGCTTGGATTTGCTTCTGGTACGCTCATCCGCATCGCAGCAGGAACCGCGATATAGGATGCACTCGCACAGAGTACCGCAAACAGTAGAGCATCGCCTATAGAAAGACCTAAAAGCTTTGCTAATCCAATCCCGATCATAGCATTTAACAAAGGCATCCCCACGGAAAAGCCAATCACAAACGAGCCAGCTTTTTTCAAGTCATTAAGGCGGCGGGCTGCAATTAACCCCATATCCAACAAGAAAAAGCACAACACCCCGTAAAACAAGTCGTCAGAAAAAGGTTTGATTTTTCCCCAACCATTTTCACCAGTCAGCAATCCGATGATCAGGCTGCTTACCAACAGAAATACCGATCCGTTTAGACAGGCTTCTCGCAATACTTCAGTCCAAGATATTGGCTCAACGGCTTCGGTTTTACTGTCTTCTTGTTGGGCAAACATCCGCACTAAAAATATGCCGATCACGATAGCTGGAGACTCCATCAGGGCGAGGGCTGCAACCATGTGTCCTCCAAAACTCATCTCCAATTTTGTCAATAACGCGCTGGCGGTAATAAAGGTAACAGCACTGATAGAACCATAGGTTGCAGCGATTGCTGCTGAATTATAAATATCTAGCTTGATTCTCAAGATAAAAAAGGAGTAAATCGGTACGATACAAGCCATTAATATTGCTGCTAAAAGGGTGAATCCAATTTGCGAACTTAACCCACTTTTAATAATTTCATGACCACCTTTGAAACCAATCGCAAACAGAAGATAGAGGGAAAATAGCTTTGGTAATGGCTGCGGAATTTCTAAATCTGACTTTAGCCAAACCGCTGCAATGCCCACAAAAAAGAACAAAACCGGAGGGTTGAGAATATTGGAAATAATTAGGCTAAATTCCATAGGTAGTTTATTAAAAAATTAAATCTGATGGTACTGATAATATTTTGCAGAGATTCCAATGCCTGCTTCAAATGAGGATAATCATAGCACCTTGTGCATTATATTTTGATATTCTTCATAAAACTCAACAAACACTGATGAAAAGATGCCGAATGCGGTTATGGCTGATTAAGAAGGTGGACTTCAGAGCTTTTTGGCTCCCAGTATTAAGGAAGATATAGCGGCAGGAAGCTATAGCGGCAGGAAAGGAAGAATGAAAAGCTATTCCCAGCAATGATTTCAGCAGTAACTTTCAATCAACTAAACACCGATAAACGTCATTCTCCTTAAAAAAATCAAAATGACTGTAATCCAGAATATTATCTAAAATTACATTCTTATCAATTTTGATCAATTTATATTCCCACTTAGAACCGCTGACTTCACGTTTTATCTGCTCTGAAACCACGACAGAATTTTTCTCTGTACCCGGACAAACTATGGCACTAACTTTCTCTAGTCTAGCTGCTGTATTAATATCTTTCCCATAGGTGCAAGACCGGAAAATATATAAATTACCTTTGGCTATCCCAATCGATAAACCGCAAGGTATTTGATTGGGTTGAATGAAAAGCTTCCAGTTTTCGCACAAGTTTTCCATTGCTGCTAAAGCTGAGTGAGCTTCGGGAAAAGTTAAAAGATGTGAATCCCCTACAACGTTACGAATTGTGCCGCCATATTCTTCACAAATTATTTTTTCAAACATATCAAAATTTGTAAGTAAATATTCTACATCTTGTATAGAATTAGATTCTTGATAAGCAATAAATCCTCTCAAATCTGCTTTAATAATTGCCTGATTTTTAACAATTCGTGTTTTATGATCTTGGTCAATTCTATATATTCTTTCAGGTTCGCTCATTCCTTTTAAGGAAAATTCATTAACAAAAGATGTTTGCACTTCTGCTTTGTTAAGTGCTAGCCAAGCAGCCTGCGATAAATATATTTCATCGGGGGGAGTTACTGATTCTATTCTAGCTGTCAAATTAACTGTATTGCCAAAAATATCTTTATCTTGGTGCAGTACGTCTCCCAAGGTGATCGATACGCGAATTGCTAAGCGGTCGTCGTCGGTTTTCCCAGACTGCTGTGCTCTCAATTCTTGCTGCATTTCTATTGCTGCCAAAGCTGCTGCTGTTACGCTCGGAAAAATAATCCAAAATGAATCTCCTTCACCTTTAATAATACTCCCTTCACTTTTGGCACTAATATCAGAAATAAAAATTTTATGTTCGTTTAATAAGCTACTCAAAGCTCCTTGAGATAAGGTTTTTACTCTAGCAGTATATCCGCAAATATCGGTTTTCATTATCACAGTAGAACGCAAATTAGCCATGATTTTTAGAACGAAAACGAAAGATAGAATAATTATTGTAGAAACGCAATTAATTGCACCTGATTAATTGCGTCTTGGGGAGTGCTAATCTGTTAAATCCCGCCCTTTAGTTTCCGCCAAGGTTGTAGCATCTGGTACTTTGTCTGGGGTGTAGTAACCAGCGGCTTTTTTGGCAGCAATTTCTACCTGTGCATCTGCGGGAATCCAGTCTTCAGGAATGGGGATACGCTCAATTACCTCAATGCCAGAATTCGTAATTGCATTATATTTCATATCACTCATGGATACTAAGCGGTCAATGCGGGTAATACCTAACCAGTGCAGCACGTCTGGCATTAATTCTTGAAATCGCATATCTTGAGTGCCAGCTACGCATTCTGTGCGCGTAAAATAGGCATCAGCGCGATCGCCTCCTTCCTGCCGTTTCCGTGCATTATAAACTAAAAACTTTGTCACTTCTCCTAAAGCTCTTCCTTCCTTGCGGAAGTAAACAATTACACCAGCGCCCCCTTCTAAGGCAGTCTGAATACAAACCTCAATTCCGTGTACTAAATAAGGGCGGCAGGTGCAAATATCTGAGCTAAAAACATCTGAACCGTTGCACTCGTCGTGTACGCGGACTGCGAGGGGTTTGTTGGGATCGATAATATTAGGGACATCTCCGACAATATAAACTGTGATCCCACCGATGGGGGGCAAAAAAATGTGTAAGTCTGGCCGCGTCACAAGTTCGGGAAACATCCCGCCTGTCTGCTGAAATAGAATGCGGCGCAAATGGCTTTCTTCAACTTTGAGTCGCTGGGCAATTCCGGGGAGATACCAGACTGGATCTATGGCGACTTTAGTTACTACTAAGTTACCGCCTTCTTTAACAATTTTACCATCAATTTTAACCCGTCCTTTTGCCACAGCATCTTGCAATTCTGGCATATTAATGTGGGCTTTTGTGATAGCAATTGTTGGTCTAATATCGTACCCTTGCTCGTAAAATGTGGCGTACACTTCGCCAACCATTGCGCCAAAGGGATCGAGGCAGACAATTTTGTTGCGATCGCTCCAACTAGGATGCGGGCCAATGTGTTCCGCGGGAGATGTATTGGTAAAATCAGGGCGATGATCGGCTTGGAGTGTTCCAGAGGCGATCGCCAGGGCCCGATAAACAGAGTAGGAACCAGAGTGAGTGCCGATCGCGTTACGGTGAGTTGCCTTGCTGAGTGTGCCAATAACGGGGCCGCGCTTGAGGGGGTCACTTTCTCCCCAGTGAATCGGCATCGATTTCGCGCCTGCTCTACCGGGATGGGATGTTAAAACAATATGCTTGGGTTTATGCACGGTTTCCTGCTTACTATAGATACTGTTGTTAGCTGGTAGGCTACTCGCGATTGAAAACAAGCCTTTACCATACTAACAGGATTATGCTTTTGGAAGTATCCGGGGTAGCCGAATTCACAATCCTTACTTGTATTTTAGCAATTTTTTTAAAGCTATCCAGATAGATTTAAGCCGCTTGCGTGAATTAGATTTTTGCAGCTAAAATTTGAAATAGCATTGAGAAATTATTCGATAATGGTTGAGAAAATTGTGGTAATTGATGAAGGAGTGCTAGGAAAAATGAGTTCTGGATTACAACGATCAAACCTTACCTTAATCAAGAGGTTATTTTTTTTCTGATAACTTAAAAATGGGAAGTCAGCCAGCAGCGAACACTACCAGGAATAGTCGATTAAGTTTACCTCCAGATCGATCTTTTCTATTTCTACAGTAAGAGTTTACAGTCACTTGCATTTACCGCTCAAGATGGATTCTACATCTGTTTAAACTCAATATAGTTAGGAATAGTGAAAGATTGTTCCACAAGAGCGGAGTTTGAATTATGAAGCGTTCTGATTTATCTAAGGTAATTGGTGCTAGTGTGATGGCAGCAGGTTTAGTGATTCTACCTGCTACTCTTCCCGCTTCAGCTCAGAGCAGTACCTCTCCCACCACTACTGACAGCACTGACACCACTACTACAACTCCTAGAGCAGATGTTTACAACACCGATCGCGACGTAGATTGGGGTTGGTTAGGCTTGTTAGGTTTGACTGGTTTGTTGGGCTTGATTCCCCGCAAACGAGAAGAAACAGTCCATTATAACAGTACCTCTACTACCGATCGCGACCCAGTTCGCACAGACTACCGTTAATGCTCAACTCTGAGGATAAATTAACCTGTTAGAGCATGAAGAGAAATATTAAAACCCCCAACGGTGGGGTTTTTTGTTTTAGGGATTAGTGCGATTCATTTAGCCGATTTTAACTAGAAATTAGCAATTAGAGATTAGCCTGTAGCAGATAATGCAACTAAAAACCGCTATATAGTTTAGTTATGTTCTTCCAATTAAATCAGTGTACTCCACGCAAGAGCAAAAATACCAACGCCTGCAAAAAGAATTAATAGGCGGTGCGATCGCCATTGGTGGCATCTTCTGCATCGGTACCCTTTGGTATAGCCTAATTGAAAAATGGCCCCCCCTTGATGCCGCATACATGACAGTATTTACTCTAGCAACAGTAGGGTATGGCGAAATTCACCCCCTCGGCCCCCGCGGGCGTTTATTTACTATCTACTTAATTTTGATGGGGGTGATCGCCATCGGTTACATCGTCAACCGCTTTACAGAAGCCCTGATTCAAGGTTACTTTCAAGAAGGAGCTAGGCTGAGGCAACAACGGCGATTGGTAGACTCTTTAATTGGACATTACATTCTCTGCGGTTTTGGGCGCATGGGTCGCCAAATTGCCTTAGAGTTCAAGGCAGAAGGCATCCCTTTTGTAGTTGTAGACTCTAATGATAAATCCATCCAAGATGCTATATTGTTCGGCTATACAGCCATTCAAGGAGATGCTACTCTCGACGACACCCTGCTGAATGTAGGAATTAAACGGGCAATTTGTATAGTTTCGGCATTACCCTCCGATGCCGAAAACCTCTATGCAGTTTTGTCAGCAAAAACCCTCAACCCCAACGTGCGAGCGATCGCCCGTGCGACAACAGAAGAAGCAGTACAAAAGCTACAGCGAGGCGGCGCAGATGCCGTGATTTCTCCTTATATCACAGGTGGTAAACGGATGGCAGCCGCTGCTTTGCGGCCCCAAGTTATGGACTTTGTAGACGGAATTCTCACCGGCACCGATCGCTCTTTTTACATGGAAGAATTTCTGATCGATTCCAACAGTTGCCCCTACTCCGGTCAAACTCTCAGAGATGCTAAATTGCGATCGCAATCAGGGGCATTAGTTTTAGCAATTCGCCGCGACGACGGAACCCTGATCGCAGGCCCCACCGCCGACACCCCCATCGTCGGTGGAGATTTGCTTATCTGCATGGGCACCGCCGAACAACTGCGCGAACTCAACAAAATTCTCAGTCCCCTCAAATCTCGCCTCCCCCGACCTCCCAAGCAAGCACCCCCAGGAGGAGGTGCTAATATTTAAAGGTGTCAACTAAATCTGAAGTTTTAGGGAAATATCTAATAGTAATATATTCCTTTTTAGTTCACTTTTAGTTAAATCTATTACTTTTTAGGAGTTAGTTGAGGCGATCGATAATTTATGCCATTACTGGTTTGAAATCATCTCGCTGCCACCTGAGTCCTGAGTTCTACCTCCTGAACTTTGATTCCGGAATTGTAAATTCAATATTTTACCATAAATTCTGTCCACCTATTTATAAGATTTTTTAAATTTTGCCCTGACTGCATATTTTAGGTATAGTGTGGTGGTAGGTATTAACAGGCTTGCTGACGACCAACAATCTTTCTAGAGACTGATGATATATCGTCCCACAGATCGAACTGCTAAAGTTGTGCTTCCGCCTAACCAATTGCTAAAAATTCTTTTGGTGGAGGATGACCCTGTAGATGCCGAACTGATAGAAGAGTTCTTAGATTCAGTCAGTAATATTGAGATTCGCCTGAAAATAGTCGCTCGCCTCAGCGAGGCACTAAAAAGTTTAGCAGAGGTAGAATTTGATGCGATTTTATTAGATTTGTCTCTGCCAGACAGCTTTGGAATTGATACCGTTAAAAGTGTGAAAGCACAAGCTTCAAAGGCTCCCATAGTGGTTTTAACTTCATTCAACGATGAAAATATGGCGATTGAAGCTGTGCGCTGCGGAGCACAGGATTACTTGGTAAAGAGAGGGTTTTCGGGACAATTGCTAGTTCGCGCTGTACACTATGCGATCGCGCGATCGCGAACCGAGGAAGCGCTGCGGCAAGTGGCGCAAAGAGAACAACTTTTAGGGCGAATGATCGAGCGTATCCGCTCCTCAATTATTTCAATTTCTCTACCTAATAGCGATTTAGATTACCTCTCTGAGGTTCCTGTAAGTGTTTTGACTGGTAGCTCTATTCAACTAGCGAATATTCTCCACAAAACAGTAGCAGAAGTGCGGAAATTCCTCAAACTTGACCGAGTTGTAATTTATCGTTCTCCAGGTTCCAAATTATGGAAAAAAGAGGGTGAAACAGGTGCGGTAATCGCGTCTGATGGGTCTTTTAAGGATGAAGGTGTTAGCCGAGATATCGATGCTCCTTTAGCTTTTACCTGCGAGTGGTTAAGCAGCACTAAATCTGTTCTAGTAGTGGAAGATGTCAGCGCCACTGAATTAGATCGAGAACAGAAAAATTTGCTGGTAGAATTTCAGATCAAAGCAATTTTGAGCGTACCAATTTGGCAAAATGGGGAAGACGGAAAGGAAAAGTGGAACAACGAAAATTTGGGAGATGAAGAGATAGAGAGAGCGGGAGAGGAAGAGAAATTATTAAGTTCTATTCCCCCAAATAAACATCTAATTTGGGGGATATTAGCAGCCTATCATTGCAGCAGTTATAGGCAGTGGCAGCAGTGGGAAGTAGATTTTTTGCAGCAGTTGGCAAATCAAGTGGCGATCGCTATCCAGCAGTCAGAACTTTACCGCCAGTTAGAGATAGCTAACGGCAAATTGCAACGCTTAGCTACGACAGATGAATTAACCGGAATTGCCAACCGCCGCCAATTTAATCGTGCTTTAAACTTGGAGTGGCGGCGGTGCGCCAGAGAGCTAGTACCGCTATCTTTAATTATTTGCGATATCGACTTTTTCAAGTTTTATAACGACTGTTGCGGTCATCCTGCTGGCGACGCTTGCTTAGTACAAGTTGCCTGTGCGATCGCGGGTTCTATCAAACGCCCAGCAGATTTAGCTGCCCGTTACGGCGGCGAAGAATTTATCGTACTACTACCAAATACCACCCCAGAAGGCGCGATCGCCGTCGCCAGAGCAATTCGTAATTCCGTAGAAACTCTGAAACACCCCCATCCCCAATCCCCTATTAATCCGTACATCACCCTCAGTTTCGGAATTGCCAGCACATTTCCCCACTTCCACAGCTCTCTCGATGCCATAATTAAGAGTGCCGATCGCGCCCTGTATCAAGCCAAAGCAAAAGGAAGAAATCGCATTTGTCAAGTAGTTTCCAAAGCTTAATCTTAAATCGCCTCGGTGCGATCGGTGGTTGCTACTGATTTGGCAAAATAATTAAAATAGTTTAAAATCTGATAGCTGTGTAACTATTTTATAGGATAAATTTATATATATAACTTTAAATAACCTGCTTTAAAGTTTATGGAGTAACAAAATGGTTACATTTCTTAAAAAAAACCTGAATAGACCCAGATTGAAAATTCTTCTTGTAGAAGATAATACTGACGAAGCAGAATTAATTGAAGAATTTTTATTAGCCAGCAATTTCGCGCTGCAATTCTCTATTACTAAAAGCAAGTCTATCAGCAGAACTTTGGAAATCTTAAACCAAGAAAGTTTTGACGCAATTTTATTAGACCTTTCACTTCCTGACAGTCATGGAATTGATAGTCTGGTACGGGTAAAAGAATATAGCTTAAACACTCCGATCGTAGTGCTAACAGCTCAGAGCGACGAAGAACTAGCGATTCAGTCAATCCAAGCTGGAGCGCAAGATTATTTAGTAAAAATAAAAATTAACAGCGAAATTTTAGTTCGTTCTATCCGCTACGCAGTAGAGCGGCACCACAACCAAGAAGCCTTGCGACAAAGCGAAGAAAAATATCGCTCCGTAGTTGAAAAATCGCTAGTTGGGTTCGCCATTATTAGACCGCCAAATTTATCGGGAGAATCCGATAGCGGCTGGATAGAAGTTAATCCTGCTTTGTGTAAGTTATTAGGATATAGCCACGAGGAACTTGTAGAAAAAAGCTGGACGAGCTTGATTCATCCTGACGATATCAACTCGAACTTAGAGCAATTATCCCTAGTCTTGGCTGGGGAAAGTGAAGGCTGGGTTGCAGACCAAAAATTGCTGCAAAAAAATGGTGAGGTAGTTTATACTAGAGTTTCCTCCCAGCCAGTACGCAACAGCTTGGGAAAAGTAGATTACTTAATTAAAGTAGTCTTAGATTTGAGCGATCGCTACCGCTGTGAATTAGAGATCAAAGCCTCAGAAGAATTTTTAAATCATGTAATTAACGCCAACCCCGACCCCATTTTTGTCAAAGACGAACAGCACCGCTGGATTATTTTAAACAATGCCTATTGCCAGTTGATGGGAAAATCCCGCAACGAACTGATCGGCAAATCGGATTATGATTTTTTTACCAAAGAAGAAGCAGATACCTTTTGGGAAAAAGACGAACTGGTATTTAACACAGGCATCCCCAACGAAAATCAAGAAAATTTTACGGATAGCCAGGGCAACCTGCACTTAATTTCCACTAAGAAAACCGCCTTGCTCAAGGCAGATGGCAGTAAAGTTTTAGTAGGTACAATTAGAGATATTACCGAATACAAACGCCAAGAAATAGCCTTAGAAGAAAGTGAAGCTAGGCTCCAAAGGCTGGCAGCTAACGTACCAGGAATAATATATCAAGTCCAACTATCGCCAGACAATTCAATATCTTTTCCTTACGTATCTTCTGGAGTTTCCTCGATCCTTGGTTATACAGCAGCCGAAATTCAAAAAATAGGTGGTCAAATTTTTGGGGAGCTGCTGCATCCCGAAGATTTAGTCAGAATTCCGTCCTATATCAAACAAATAGAAAGCGGTGCTGACGGCGACATCTTTGAAATAGAATACCGGATCAAGCATCAAGATGGGAGTTGGCGCTGGCTTTGCAGCCGCGATACAGCCTTTGCCAGAACCCCAGAAGGTAAGCTCAAACAAACTCTGGGAACAGCTACAGACATTACTGAACAAAAGCAACAAGAAATAGAAATCCGGTTATTGTTAACTGCAACTGATGCGATTAATCGCTCCTTGGATTTTGAGGATACCTTAGCAATTATTTTGGGATTATTTTGTGCAAATATTGGCTGGGATTTTGCTGAAGCTTGGATTCCTAATAATGACGGCATTTTAGAATGCAGCGAGGGATGGTATGCTAGCGATCGCAATTTAGACAAATTCCGAGACTACAGCCAACAATTTCAATATCCCTTGGGAATAGGGCTACCGGGGCGAATTTGGGCTACAGGCAAACCAGAATGGATAGAAGATATTTCCCTAGTTCATCAGGAAAATTTCCGCAGAGCGCAATTTGCCGCTGAAATGGGATTAAAAGCTGCTTTTGGCGTGCCAATTTGCGAGGGAGAAGAAGTTTTAGCCGTCTTAGTTTTCTTTAATCGTACCAATATTTCTCAACAACCGCGTTTAATTGAGTTAGTAAAAGCTGCCGCAGCTCAGTTAAGTTCCCACATCCAACGCAAAAAAGCAGAAGCAGCTTTGCGCGACAGCGAACAACGATTTCACCTCGCAATGGAAGCCAGCGGTTTAGGACTTTGGGATTGGAATCTCAGCACCGGAAAAACCTATTTTGATGCTCAGTGGAAAGCCATGCTGGGATATAAAATTGACGAGATAGAAGAAAGCATTCAATCCTGGGAAAAATTGCTACATCCAGAGGACAGAGAAAATGCCCTCGCAGCCATAAACTCCCATCTAAAAGGTGAGACTGAATTCTATCAAGCTGAATATCGAATGCTGAACAAATTCGGGGATTGGAACTGGATTTCCGATCGCGGCAAAGTAACAGAGCGAGATGAAGGGGGTGTACCAGTGCGGATGACGGGGACTCACAAAGACATCAACGATGGCAAAATTCTGGAAGAAAAACTCCAAAACTCCTATGCAGAAATGAATGCTTTGTTTGAAGCAATGACAGACATTATACTCGTTATTGATGCCGAAGCAACTAATGTGAAAGTTGCACCGACAAATCCCGCTCGCCTTTACCCACTCGGAATAGACACCATTACTCCCACCATCGAACAATTTTTGAATGGGATTAATTCTCAGCTATTTTTGAATCAAATTCAGCAAGCTTTAGAGACAAAACAAACGGTTAATTTTGAGTACAGCTTGTTTGCAAGCGATCGCGAATTTTGGTTTTCTGCGGCCATTTCACCAGTCTCAGAAAATTCAGTAATCTGGGTAGCTCACGACATCACCGATGTCTACGACGAGTTGCACTTACGCAAACAAGCTGAAGTTGCTTTACAGCAACAATTAAAACGCGAACGCTTAGTAGGAGCTAGCGTCGAGCGTATTCGCCAGTCTCTCAATGTAGAAGAAGTGCTCAGTACCGCCGTCTCAGAAGTCCGGCAATTTTTGCAAATAGATCGCACCGTAATCTACAGATTTAATGCTGATTGGAGCGGCTTTGTAGCTGTCGAGTCAGTTGGCGCTCCTTGGATGCCTATACTCGGCAAAAATATTGAAGACAATTGCTTTACAGAAGTCTATGTTCCCCTCTACGAGTCAGGAAGAATTCAAGGATTAGAAGACATTTATACCGCCAATTTAGATGCTTGTTATCGAGATTTGCTGATGCAGTTGCAGGTAAGAGCTTCTTTGATAGTACCAATTTTACAAAATAGTTTGGACTCAGAATATAAGAATACAAATCCTAATGCCCCTATTCAAAATCGGTTGTGGGGGCTACTCATCGCTCACCACTGTACGGGCCCGCGGGCGTGGGAGCCTTCGGAAATCGAATCTCTGAGGCAGTTGTGCATACAAATCGCGATCGCAATCCAACAATCAACGCTATTTGCACAAGCTCAAACTGAAATCTGCGATCGCAAACAAGCAGAATTAGCCCTGCAATTAGCTAAAGAAGCCGCAGAAGCCGCCAACCGTGCTAAAAGCGAATTTCTTGCCAATATGAGCCATGAACTCCGCACACCTTTAAATGGAATTTTAGGTTATGTTCAACTCATCAAAGCTGACAAAAATATCACCGAAGAGCAGCAAGAAAGCATCGGTAATATTCAGCAGTGTGGCGAACATTTACTCACCTTAATTGAAGATATTTTAGACCTCTCCAAAATTGAAGCTAGGAAAATGGAACTCTCTCCTGTAGAATTTAATTTACCTAACTTTGTCAAAAGTATTGCCGATCTCTTTCGGATGCGAACCGCGCAAAAAAATATCTCCTTTACTTGCGAACAAATATCTCCCCTACCTGCCTGCGTCTGTGCCGATGATAAGAGGTTACGGCAAATTTTAATCAATTTACTAGGCAATGCAGTTAAGTTTACCAACAGCGGCGGCGTAACTTTTAAAGTTGGCTGTACAGAAACAGGAAACTGGGGAAGAGGAATTACCACGAACAACAAACAACAAACAACGAACAACGAACAATTACCAATTACCAAAATTCGCTTTCAAATAGAAGACACAGGCATCGGCATTGAGTCAAGCAAATTAGAAGAAATATTTTTGCCATTCCACCAAGTAGGCGATCGCGTTTATTCTACTGAAGGCACAGGTCTGGGACTCTCCATCAGCCATAAATTAGTTAAAATGATGGGCGGCGAAATCAGCGTCAAGAGTAGCTTAGGGAAAGGTAGCATTTTCTGGGTAGATTTAGAGTTGCCATCAGTAAGCACTTCCTGCGAACGCATTCCCACGCCGGAAAAAGGTAGAATTGTTGGTTTCATAGGTAATAAACGGAAAGTGTTAATAGTAGATGACAACGATCTCAATCGCTCCATGTTGCGGAGATTACTTTCCCGTATTGGCTTTGAAATTATGGAGGCAGCAAATGGGCAAGACTGCCTAAAAAAAGCAGTAGAATTTCACCCAGATGTTATTTTAATGGACTTGCTAATGCCAGTTATGGACGGGTTTGAAGCCACTAGGCGGCTGCGGCTGATGCCAGAATTAAATAATATAGTTTTGCTTGCCCTGAGTGCCAGTGTTTTCCATAATACTCAGCAAGAAAGCTTGCTTGCAGGTTGCGATCAATTTCTCCGCAAACCTATCGAAACATCGCAGCTTTTAGAGCGGCTACGGACACATTTAGGCTTAGAATGGGTTTATGAAGATCGGGAAGAAAGAAGTAGAAAAAAAGAGGAATCAAGAAAGTTTATTGACTCTGAAACCTCTATATGTCCTCCTAATCCAGAGTCAATTACTGCCTTGTTAAAACTGGTTTCTATCGGTGATATCGAAGCTATTTTGGAGGAAGCCACTAGCTTAGAATCCGATCCCAAGTTAGTTCCATTTGTCGCCCATCTGCGCCAACTTGCCAAAGGATTTCAGCTTAAAAAAATCCGAGATTTTTTAAAACAATACCTAATACAATAAAATAATAAATAGACATTATGAACGCTAAAAACTCAGAAAGAAGCATAATTCTCATAGTTGATGACAATCAAACTAATCTCGACGTACTTTTCGATTTTTTGAGAAACTGCAACTTTAAAGTATTAGTAGCACTCGACGGCGAAAGTGCGATCGAGCAACTTGAATACGTCCGCCCAAATTTGATACTTTTAGATGTAATGATGCCAGGAATTGACGGGTTTGAAACTTGCCGTCGGCTCAAAGTGATACCAACGACGAAAGATATCCCAGTTATTTTTATGACTGCTCTTTCTGATACAGTGAATAAAGTTAAGGGTTTTCAGGTAGGAGCTGTTGATTACATCACCAAACCATTCCAGCATGAAGAGGTATTGAGCCGCATTCAAACCCACTTAACTATCTGCAACTTGCAAAAAAAACTGCAAGAGAAAAACGAAGAACTCGCCGCACTCAACGCTAATTTAGAAAAGCTAGTAGCACAAAAAACCAAACAGCTAATTGACCAGCAAAAAACCGCTATCATCGGCCGATTAACCCAAGGCATGGTACACAACTTGAGAAGTCCCCTACAAGTTATTCAGACTAGCGTTGATTTGATTGAAGCCAAAGCAGGACAACTTAACGACAAATCTCTGTTTAATTACAGTAAATATATTAATCGCTCGGTGACGGCAATTAATGAAATTATGGAAACCCTAATGTTCAAAAGCATTAAAGATCAAAAAGGAGAGTTGCAACCTATTAATCTCAACGAATTATTGCAGCGTGAGCTGCAACTGTTGGAGTCAAATTTGCACTTTAAGCATAAAGTTAATAAACAATACCTTTTTGACAAAAACCTACCTAGCCTACCGTTAATTTATTCCTATATTTCTCAAGTATTTCATAACTTAATTGACAATGCGCTCCATGCTATGTGGGACGTAAAAAATCCCACACTAACTATTGTTACTAGACAAGATGAATACCAAATTTATATGGATATAGAAGATTCTGGCTGCGGAATCTCACCCGAACAAATGCCAAATGTATTTGACTTTTTCTACACATCCAAACCTGCTAAAGGTGAGGAAAAGAAAGAGGGAGCGCCCACAGGGACGGGATTGGGACTTTACACTTGCCTGGAACTTTTAAAACCTTTCCAAGGCGAGATTACAATTAAAAGTGAACTCGGCAAGGGCAGTATCTTTACCGTAAGTCTGCCTAAGCAGATTGTTAACAGTTAAGTGTTACAAATGTTATTAGGCTTGGGGTAACGCCCCTAAATTATTTTTGCAAGAGGTAGCGTTTACAT
>DATGYA010000795.1:0-12747 GCA_035298405.1 Kamptonema sp.
TCTCCCCCATCTCCCCCATCTCCCCCACCTCCCCCTCCTAGTTATATCTCTAGCGATTGCTGCCTATTATTATCAATAATCGTGTCAAGAAGCTGCAATCCTTTTCAATATTAAGGAGCCTTGATGCTTAGCCGAGCAAAGCAAGAGAGAGATTGTCACTCCGTCAGCTTGAATAAACATCGCCGAACAAAAAAGCTCAAACCCATGCTCAGTATGAAGGATAATCTAAATTCGGTAGAGGCTTAATACGCGATCGCTTGTTCGTCTTAACAAAACTTTACAAAATTTACCTGATTTGGGCTTGCCAAGAATTGAGAATAGGTAATACAATTCACCTAGATTATTGAAATGAGTTATCAACAAGAGAGCAAACGAAATCAGTGCGGCTGATACAGGCTGTTCTTGCGGTTAACGATCGGTTCGCTGAAAATAAGGCCCAAAAACCGGGTTTTTTACGAAAATACTTCGTTCGAGCCCGCAGATTCGGTAAAAACCCGGTTTCTTTGGTCAGAGTGTTAAGTCCAGTGAAAGCCATGAAAATTAAATCAAAACAGCACTCTCATCTATTCCATGAGAAGTCAAAAGGATCGTTTATTCCATGACAAGTCAAAAGACGATGGATACACTGAAGGCAATACTGATTAATTTAGGTATTCCCCAAGAGTCCCTTCATCAAGACACTTTACTCCGCGCGAATTTACAACTTGACTCCGTTGAAACAGTACAAATTGCTGTGGAATTGAAACGAAGATTGGGGGTTAATCTGAAACTTGGAACCCGCCAAGATATGACATTAGCTCAAATCTGTAATGAGATCGAAATGGCGATGCCAGCCGAACATAAATAATGAGTATTTCCGCAAAATTACCTAGCATCTTTAACGTTGCAGCTTACTTCTTGGAAAGCAACCTGGCACAAGGACGTAGCGAAAAAGTAGCGTTTTACTATCAAGATTCGACTTATACTTATGCCCAATTAAACAGCTTTGTCCGACGTACAGCGAGATTATTAGCTGATTTAGGATTGGCGCGAGAAAACCGGATAGCCATTCTTTTGTCAGACACTCCAGAATCAGTATTTGCTTTTTGGGGGGCAATTTTCCTCGGTGCAGTACCAGTTCCGATCAATACAGCTTGTACGATTGATGACATCCACTATATTCTGCAAGATTCACGCGCCAAAATCTTGGTAACTAACCAAGAATGGCAAGAAAAACTGACTCCTATCCAGTCTCATTTCTTACAAAATATTCTCCTTGCAGACGGAGAAAAACCATTGTTATCTCTGCTTACTCAGCAGACAGACCAACACCTACCTTACGCCGAAACATCCCGCGACGAACCTGCTTTTTGGCTTTACACTTCCGGTAGTACGGGTAAACCCAAAGGCGTAATTCACAACCACCAAAGTATGGTAGTTTGTGCAGAAATGTATGGTAAAGCTAAGCTAGGTTTGCATCAAGATGACATCACCTATTCAGTAGCTAAAATGCCTTTTGCCTACGGTTTAGGGAATAGTTTATATATGCCGATGGCAGTAGGTGCAGCGACAATATTATCAGATGCTAATAATGCTTTTGATATCATCGCCGACATCGAACGCTACCGACCGACAATTTTGTTTGGCATACCTAGCATATATGCCAACATTCTCTCAGTACATGAAATTGCGCCCCTAAATACTTCCTCTTTAAGGTTGTGCTTATCAGCAGCCGAACAATTACCAAAAACTATTTGGTATAAGTGGCGAGACACTTACGGGATTGAGATTTATGAGGGGATTGGTACAACAGAATTGCTGCATATCTTTCTATCTAATGCAAAAGGAGAATGTCGTCCCGGCAGTTCTGGTCGTCCACTTTCCGGTTATGATGTGCTAGTAGTTGATGAAAGTGGTTTTCCGGTTCCACCGGGAGAAATTGGCGACCTACAGGTGAGTGGAGAAAGTCTCATGCTGGGGTATTGGAATCGATTGCAGGAAACGCGACAAGCTCTTTACGGAAACGCGATGCGAACGGGGGATAAATATCTGCGCGATGCGGATGGTTATTTCTGGTTTATGGGACGTAAAGATGATTTCTTCAAAGTAAATGGGATGTGGGTGTCGCCATTTGAAGTAGAAGATATCTTGCTCCAACATGAAGGTGTGCTTGATGCGGCGGTAGTGCCAGAATGCGATCGCGGCGAACAATTAACTGAGATTATTGCTTACGTTAGCCTTAAACCTGGTTTTGATAAATCCCCCGATTTAGAAGAGAAGATTCGGCAATTAGCTAGGACTCGATTACCCCATTTTAAGGCTCCTAAAAAAATTCACTTTTTAGAAACATTGCCGCGCACACCAACCGGAAAAATTCATCGCAAATCATTGTTACAAACCCATTAATGTTTAACTTCCATCACCAAGGTTTTTACCCCATGTATCAGGTAGCAAGCAACTTATTAACTTATCATGAACTATTCGTACCGGGTCATAGAGATCCTCTGATTCTATTGCAGAATCTATTAGATGCTAGGATTTTTTCTAACTACGTGATGTACAGAAGCGAGAACGAAGTACGTATTGCTGGGAATGCCTTAGCGGAAGTATCGGTAAGTTCTGAAAATGTTTCGATCGCCTGTATGGGTGAGATTAAGTCAGAACCGATTATCGATCCGCTCAAGCAAGTAGAATTAGCCTTAGCATCTTTGCCAATTGAGAATTGGACTGCTTATGGTTACATAGGCTTTGACATGGCTCGTTTTTACTACTCCTACTCCAAGGCAATTGAACAACCGTTGCTCTATTTTTTAGTTCCTGAAATAGAACTTTCGATCGCTCCTAGAGGAGTGTATATCAGAAGCATTAAGTCGCCTACAAAAGTTCTGGAAGCCTTATCAATAAATAGCGAATTGAGAGACTATGTAGCGACACCACCAGTTGTTAATTTTGCCGATAAAGAAGAGTATCAAAGCCAGGTTTCCGATCTGATTCAAGCCATCCAAAACGGCGATTTACATAAAGCAATTATTTCCCGTTCAGTAAAAGTTAAAGGGGAGATGGATTTGCTGGGAACTTATGCTTTAGGAGCGAAAAACAACAATTGTGCGCGATCTTATTGCTTGCACGTTGGCGAAGTAAGTGCGGTAGGTTTCAGTCCTGAAATTTTAATGGAAGTTAGTGCTGATGGTTTTGTTGTTACTAATCCCTTGGCGGGAACTAGACCCAGATCGGAAAATTTGGCAGAAGATTTACAATTAGAAAGTGAGTTATTTACTGATGCCAAAGAAGTAAAAGAACACGCGCTTTCGATTTGGCTGGCGCAAAGCGAGATGGCTGAGGTTTGTCTCCCAGAAACGCTGCGGATTTTTGACTTCATGCAGGTGAAACAATACAGGTGCGTACAGCATCTATCATCGCGAATTGGGGGTCAGCTAAAAGGAGAAAAAACTTTATGGGATGCTTTGAAAGTGTTATTTCCGGGTGTCACAGTATCGGGAATTAATAAACACAAAGCTCTCCAATGGATCGAGAGCCTAGAAAAAGAACCGCGAGGAATTTATGCTGGTGGTATTGGTTGGGTTAATAGTAGTGGGATGGCAGATATTGCGATCGCAATTCGATCCGCTTATCAATATGGCGATTGGGTTTACTTAAATGCTGGCGCAGGAATTGTGGCAGAATCTATTCCCGAAAACGAGTATGTGGAGTCTGTTAATAAGATGAATACGATGTTAACTAATTTAGTTTTGAAATCTGCAAGCAAATGTACGTAGTTGGGCTTTAGCCCTCCGGAGGGCTGAAGCCCAACTACGTACTTAAGAGGGCTGAAGCCCAACTACGTACTTAAGAATCACTCCTAGTTTTAATGGTTATGATCAATCCTTCAGTCGGTATTCGATCGCTTGCACTCAGTTTTCCCAGCCTAATTCGGACTAATGATTATTGGCTGGAAAAGTTTCCTCATTTGTTTGCTGTAACTTCGCCAAGAAGAACGAGGTTATTTCAGTCTAATGAATTCAACTCTAACGATGATGGACTTGCTATCTGGTCGCAAGAGGTAGCACCATATTTATCAGACCCTTTTCGAGGTAATGTCGAGCGAAGAGTTTTGGGTGTAGGCGAGTCTTCGTTGATGCTAGAATGTCGCGCTGCTAAGGATGCGTTGGATGCAGCAAAACTTTCTAATGATGAAGTGGAATTGGCGATTGTTGCTTCTATTTTCCCAGAACAACTGGTTCCTGGTAATGCCTCTTACCTAGCAGGTGAATTGCAATTGCAATGTCCTGCTTGGAATCTGGAATCAACTTGTTCTAGTGCATTAATTGCGCTGCAAAATGCGCGTGCTTTGGTGCAAATGGGAGAGTATCGTAATGTTTTAGTAGTTGTCTCCCATATCGAATCTAACTCTATAGATGATGAAGATACTTTATCGTGGTCTATGGGAGACGCTGCTGGAGCTTTTGTGGTGGATTCACTCAACTCTAATCAAGGAGTTTTAGGCAGTAAAATAATTAATACTGCTGCTACTTGTGGTGCGTATTTACACGAGTTAACAATCGACGCGCAAGGTAAGCCGGGAATGCGTACTCGGACAGGTGAGAACGCTAGTAGCTTCGCCGAAACAAGTGTGGAGTTTGTTCGTACTTGTTGTGAGGGGGCTGTAGCGGCGGCTGGCGTGAGTCTCGAAGAAATTGACTTTTTTGCCTTCAATACTCCGACAGCGTGGTATGCGAGGCTGTGTGCTAGGGCTTTGGGTATAGATTGGGAGCGGACGATCGATCTTTATCCCTGGTATGCGAATATCGGTTCTGTATTTGCGATCGCTAATTTATATCATGCCGCTCTTGCAGGTAAAATTCGCGAAAACGACTTAGTTCTCGTTTACACCAACGGCGCGGCGGCAACGGCGGCGGCAACGGTAATGCGCTGGGGTGATGTAGCACTAGGAAAGCCTCCTGCTCCTCCAATTAATGTTAATCGAGAAGAAGAAGAAAAGAGTACAGTCAATCTTTTTGGTGTTAAAAAAGCTTTTGTATCCAAGGAAAAACTATTCGCGGCTGCACCAAGAGAACAGCAGCAAATATTGGAAAGCTATCTAATAGAATGGCTGACTAATTCTTTACAATTGCCTTTCGATCGTCTAAGTCCACAGCATTCTCTGGCTTTACTGCTTGATTCCTTAATGGCTTTTGAACTCCGAAGTCGAATCGAGGCGGATCTACAAGTGCGAGTGCCAATAGAAAGATTCTTTGGCGACAACAACATCACTCAATTAGCCGAACTCGTACTTAATCAATTAGCTTTGGCGAACTTAACAACATCAGAATCGCTTTTTGTTACCGAATTCAAAGCACAGGAAGAAAGGGAAATATTAAGTATTTGATTTGAACCTCAAAAAAACGCTCGTCAATTGGTGCAATACTAACTTCAAGCTAAAAATATGAACCTACATTTACTCTTAAACACTTTATCTAACCAAGGCGTAAAACTTTCTACTGATGGAAGTTCCCTAGAAATTGATGCACCGAAAGGAGCAATCACCACTGAATTGCGTAACTCATTAATTGAACATAAAGCAGAACTTATCCTGTTATTACGCCAGAACAGTATGAGTGCTAGTTCTACTTCTTTACCAGTAATTAAGCCAGCACCAGACTTGCGCTACGAACCTTTTCCTTTGACTGAGATGCAGCACGCATTTTGGGTAGGGCGTAGTGGGGTATTAGACTTAGGAACTGTCGCCAATCATGGTTACTACGAAATTGAATGTCACGGCTTAGACTTGGAAAGATTGAACGCGGCGTTGCCCAAATTAATCGATCGCCACGATATGCTGAGGGCAATAGTATTGCCAGATGGCCAGCAACAAGTGCTCAAACAAGTTCCTACATATCAAATGGAGGTTTTGGATCTGAGGGAACAGGAAAAAGAAGTTGTAATTTCTGAAATTGAAGCAATTCGCGATCGCCTATCCCATCAAGTTTTACCTGCTGATCAATGGCCTTTGTTTGAGTTTAGAGCAACGCGGTTAGATGGGGATATAAGTCGGCTGCATATCAGCTATGATTTGCAAGTATTTGATGCTTGGAGTTTGTTTCGTTTATTTGATGAATGGTTTCAAATGTATCAAAATCCTGATGCGATATTGCCACCCTTAGAGATAACATTTCGGGATTATGTTTTGGCAGAACAAGCGTTGCAAGATACAGAATTATATAGGCGATCGCAAGAATATTGGTTGAGTCGTCTGGATACTCTATCTCTAGCACCAGAATTACCTCTCGTCAAAAATCCGAAAGAAGTCAAAGAGCATCGCAACAGGCGCTACGAAAGCGGATTAGAAAGAACCGATTGGCAACAGTTAAAGTTGCTATCGGCGCAAGCGGGTGTAACTCCTTCTGGGGTATTATTAGCCGCTTTTGCTGAAATTATTGGGCTTTGGAGTAAAAACCAAAAATTTACAATTAATCTGGCTTTATTTAATCGTCTACCGCTACATTCTCAAGTGAATGATATTTTAGGAGACTTTACCTCTGTCACCCTTTTAGCCGTAGATAATTCCGCTCGCGAGTCGTTTATCGATCGCGCCATTCGCCTTCAGAAACAACTGTGGCAAGATTTAGAACATCGCTATTTTAGTGGAGTCAGCGTAACGCGGGAATTGGCTCGCAGAAGAGGCACAACTCCTAGCGCGATGCCGATTGTTTTTACTAGCACTCTCGGTTTTCGTTCTCTGGGACAGGAAACTTTAACCTTTAGTCATTTTGGCGAATTGGTATATGGAATTAGTCAAGCATCCCAAGCTTGGATGGATATTCAAGTTTGGGAAGAAAAAGAAACATTGACATTTAATTGGGATGTAGTTGAAGAACTTTTCCCGGAAGGTGCGATCGCAGATATGTTTGAATCATATTGCCGTTTTCTCAAGCAACTTGCTACTTCTCAATCTACCTGGGTGGAAACGAATCGGCAACTCCTACCTCCGGCACAATTAGCACAAAGAAATGCGATTAATGCTACAGACGCAGCGATTCCAGACGATTTACTGCATAGTTTATTTGCCGCGCAAGTCCGGGATAGAGGAAGTGAAAAAGCAGTCATTTCATCTGCACGAACTCTAACTTATCAGGAATTATTTGAGCGCTCGAATCAAGTCGGTCATCGACTGCGCCAATTAGGAGTTCTTCCCAATCGGTTAGTTGCGATAGTAATGGAAAAAGGATGGGAACAAATTGTCGCAGTTATGGGTATTTTGGCTGCCGGTGCTGCTTACGTTCCCATCGATCCCGGATTACCTGAAGAACGCTTATCTTATCTATTAGAAAATAGCGAAGTTGAGATCGTTCTAACTCAATCTTGGTTGAAAGAAAAGCTTACTTGGCGCTCGGAAATTCAGCTAATATGCGTAGATAATGAAGACTTAGCCGGAGAAAGTAAGCGATCGTTAGAGCCACTTCAAACACCCGATGATTTAGCTTATGTTATCTATACTTCTGGGTCTACGGGATTGCCGAAAGGGGTGATGATTACCCATCGCAATGTGGCGAATGTTGTTGTTCATACAAATCAGCGTTTTAATGTTACTTCGCAAGACAGAATTTTAGCTTTGACCGCTCTCAATCACGATTTATCAGTTTACGATATCTTCGGTCTTTTGAGTGCTGGCGGCGCGATCGTTTTGCCGGATGCTGCTGCTGTGAAAGATCCCCGTCATTGGGTAGATTTAATGATAAGAGAAGGAGTGACATTATGGAACTCTGTTCCGGCGATGATGGAGATGTTGGTAGATTATGCAAACGATGCAATTTTTAATAGCTTGCGTTTGGTAATATTAGGAGGAGATTGGCTCCCGATTTCTTTGCCGGATCGCATAAGATACCTAGCGCCAAATACTCAAATTATCAGCATAGGCGGGCCGACTGAAACTACAATTTGGAATATTGGCTATCTAATTGAAAAAGTCGATCCAAACTGCAAGAGTATTCCCTACGGTCAACCGATGGCGAACTCAAAATATTATATTTTGAACGACGCTTTAGAAGACTGTCCGATGTGGGTTTCGGGACAAATGTACTGTGCTGGAGTGCAGCTAGCAAAAGGCTATTGGCGCAATGAAGAAAAGACACGCGACAGTTTTATTATTCATCCGCAAACGGGAGAACGTTTGTATCGGACAGGAGATTTAGGTTGTTATCATCCTGATGGCAACATTGAATTTTTAGGACGAGTTGATTTCCAGATCAAGATTCGCGGGCACCGCATTGAAGTGGGAGAAATTGAGGCTGCTTTGACACAGCATCCTAATGTGAAAGCTGCGGTAGTGGCAGCAATTGGGGAACAGCATAAAGAGCAGTTGGTAGCATACCTTGTTTCCGACCGAAAACCAAACCCTACTATTGAAGAAATTAGCGGATTTCTTAAAAAGAAGTTACCTGATTACATGATGCCATCAGCCTTTACATACATTGATGCTTTACCGCTTTCTGCTAATGGGAAAGTAGACCGCCGTGCTATTCTTATTCAAGATAGTTTTTTCCAAAAAGTAGAAGTTGCTTACGTTCCTCCAAAAAGCGAAGTAGAACAAACAATTGCCACCGCTGTCAAAGAGGTTTTAGGACTAGAAAAGGTAGGCATAAACGATAATTTCTTTGATTTAGGAGGAAATTCATTACTGCTTACAAAAATTTACAGGAGGTTGCTAGATTTATTTCCAAATATGGTACAATATATTGCATTAACTGATTTGTTTAAACACTCAACAATTAGTGCTTTAGCAAAGCGCTTAAACCCAAAATCAGTCTCCTCATTGCACGAGCCAAAAGCTGAAGCTGAAGAGAAAATTCAACAAGGGAAAAATCGGCTCCAGCAAAGATTTCAAAAATCCAGGCTAATTAATAATTATAGGACTTAGGTACGTAGTAGGGCTTTAGCCCTCTTTACGTATACCTTAAGAGGGCTAAAGCCCAACTACGTACCTTTTTTAATGTGTCAGGGGCTTTAGCCCTGAATTAGTCATCAGTTATCATTCATTAGTTAATGACAATCAAACATGAACAAGATAAATGGATTAGAAATTGCGATTGTAGGTATGTCTGGAAGATTTCCAGGTAGTAAAAGTCTCGATGACTTTTGGGAGAATTTGAAAGCTGGGGTAAATTTAACTTCAACGTTTCCAAATTCAAGTCAAACTAAATTACCAGATAGCACAACAAAAGTAGGCTCCGTTCTTAAAGATATAGAACTATTTGATGCTTCTTTCTTTGGCTTTAATCCTAGAGAAGCAGAAACAATGGACCCCCAACACAGAATGTTTTTAGAGTGTGCTTGGGAAGCTTTAGAAAATGCTGGCTATGACTCTGAAATCGAACAAAAACCGATCGGAGTTTATGCGGGAACGGGAATTAGTACTTACTTGCTTTATAACCTTCATCCCAACCGAGAGTTGATGGATTCAATGAGTTTCTTACAAACTCTGGTTGGAGTCGATAAGGATTACGTTCCAACTCGCGTCTCCTATAAATTGAATCTGAAAGGGCCGAGCGTTAGTGTAGGAACAGCTTGTTCTAGTTCATTAGTGGCAGTTCATTTAGCTTGTCAAAGCTTATTAAGTGGGGAATGCGATATGGCTTTGGCGGCTGGTGTTGCAGTCAAAGTCCCTCAAAATGAACTAACACTATCTCCAGAAGGAATTATTTCTCCTGATGGCAAGTGCAGAGCTTTTGATGCCAAAGCAAATGGCACAATTGGCGGTAACGGCATTGGAGTAGTTGTTCTCAAGCGATTGGATGATGCGATCGCAGATAGAGATTGCATTTATGCTGTTATTAAAGGATCGGCTATTAATAATGATGGTGGATTAAAAGTTGGCTATACTGCTCCCAGTGAAGAGGGTCAATCGAAGGTAATTCGATCGGCTCAAATGATGGCGGAAGTCGAGCCAGAAACGATCGCTTATATAGAAGCTCACGGAACGGGAACTCCTTTAGGCGATCCGATTGAAATCGCGGCGCTGACACAAGCTTTTCGAGTAAATACTGATAAGAAAGGTTACTGTGCGATCGGTTCTGTGAAAACCAATGTCGGACACTTAGATGCAGCGGCTGGAATTGTAGGTTTAATCAAAACAGTTCTATCACTCCACTACAAATTACTACCTCCCAGTATCAATTTTGAGACACCAAATCCGCAGATAGACTTTGAGAATAGTCCGTTTTATGTCAACAGTAAACTTTCGGAATGGAAAGCTAACGGTAATCCTCGCCGTGCTGGAGTAAGTTCTTTTGGGATTGGGGGAACTAATGCTCATCTAATTCTTGAAGAAGCTCCTACACCAACAGTATCTAGTCCTGCTCGCGCCAAACAATTATTAATACTTTCAGCTAAAACTAATTCTGGATTAGACACAGCTACAACTAATTTAGTTAACTATTTAGATCGGTATTCTGATGCCAATATTGCCGATGTAGCTTACACTCTGCAAGTTGGTCGTCGAGGATTCAATTATCGCCGGACGCTCGTAGCAGAGAACGTTGAGGATGCAGTAAAAACTCTCAGATCGAACAATCCCCAGCGAGTATTTACTAATTTTACGGAATCAAGCGATCGCCCCGTTGTTTTCATGTTTACAGGACAAGGAGCGCAATATGTCAATATGGCGCAGGAACTTTATCAAAGCGAGTTAATCTTTCGAGAAGAGTGCGATCGCTGTTTTAAATTCCTTAAACCTCATTTAGGTTTAGATTTGCGCCAGTTGATTTACCCAAGTAAGAAAGACACCGAAAAAGCAACACAAAAATTACAGCAAACTGCTATTACTCAACCCGCACTATTTGTTATTGAATACGCGATCGCCAAATTATTGATATCCTGGGGAGTACAACCCCAATCGATAATCGGTCACAGTATTGGCGAATATGTAGCAGCTTGTCTCGCTGGTGTGTTCTCTCTCGAAGATGCTTTGTTGTTGGTAGCTACTCGCGGAAAAATGATGCAGCAGTTACCTAACGGAGGGATGATTTCCGTCAGTTTATCTGCGGAAAAAGTACAATTATTTTTGAATGAAAACCTATCTCTAGCAGCAAGTAATAGTCCATCTTTGAGCGTGGTTTCAGGAACGACAGAAGCTATAAGTAAACTCAAATATAAACTAGCAGAAAACGAGATAGAATATCGTCAACTACATACTTCTCATGCGTTTCATTCGCCAATGATGGATTCGATTATCGAACCGTTTTTGGTAGTACTTAAAAAAGTAAAATTTAATCCTCCTCAAATTCCCTTTATATCCAACCTTACTGGTACTTGGATTACCGCTGCTGAAGCTACCGATCCGAATTATTGGGCGCGACATTTGCGGGAAACCGTTCGATTTTTAGAAGGAATTTCCGAGTTAATTAAAGATTCTCAACTCATTTTCCTAGAAGTTGGGCCGGGACGGACATTAACGACGCTCACTAAACAGCAAGCATCTGGACGAATCGTACTTTCTTCGCTTCCTCATCCGCAGGATCGAGAGTCAGATTTAGGATTTTTACTGAATACTCTGGGTAAACTTTGGCTAGCAGGAGTGCGGGTAGATTGGTTGGGATTTTATGCAGATGAAAAACGCGATCGCATCCCCCTACCAACGTATCCTTTTGAGCGTCAACGTTATTGGATAGATCCACCAGCAGAATTAGCTAGTAATCGCCAAGTAACGTTGGAGCGAAAACGCGATATTGCAGATTGGTTTTATATTCCATCGTGGAAGCGTTCTCTGCTCTCAACGCCTAAATCGAATACCATGCAAGTTCAGTCATGCTATCTGGTATTTATCGATGAATGCGGTTTGGGTGTCGAATTATTGAAACGATTAGAGCGGCAAAATCAAGAAGTAATTACCGTCAAAATAGGGTCAGAATTTGCCAAGTTTGGGGAAGATATCTATACTGTTAATCCTCAACAACCTAATGACTACAAAGCTTTAGTTAAAGCACTTTTTGAGGGAGAGAAGATTCCCAAAACGATCGCGCATTTGTGGACTGTTACAAAAGACAGTAAATTAGACTGGGAACTGATCGATAAAGCTCAAGAAACAGGATTTTATAGTCTACTATTTCTAGCGCAAGCATTGGGGGAAGAAAATTTAAGTGCTGAGTTGCAAATTGTGGTTATTTCTAATAACCTACAGGAAGTAACTGGAGATGAATTACTCTGTCCAGAAAAAGCAACTTTGCTGGGAACTGTGAAAGCGATCGCGCAAGAATATCCCAATATTAATTGTCGCAGCATTGATGTTGTTCTTCCATCTTCGGGAAGTTGGCAAGAAAAGCTCCTAGAACAATTACTTACAGAAATAATAGCTGACTCTTCTGATGCGATCGTTGCTTATCGTGGTAATAATCGTTGGTTACAAACTTTTGAACCAGTTAAACTAAATGAAGCACTAGAAGAAACACCAGTTTTGAGGGAAGGAGGAGTTTATTTAATTACAGGTGGACTGGGGGGAATTGGTCTTGTTTTAGCAGAGAATTTGGCGAAAACTGTCAGAGCCAAACTGGTTTTAGTAGGACGTTCTGCGTTTCCCGATCTCAACGAGCGATCGCAATGGTTAGCTACTCATGATGAGCAAGATAACATTAGCCGCAAGATTCGCAAACTACTCGAATTGGAAGAGTCTGGCGCAGAGATTTTGGTAGCTACTGCTGATGTTACTAATTTAGAACAAATGCAGGTTGCGATCGATCTTGCTCAGAAACAATTCGGTCAAATAAATGGAGTGATTCA
>DATGYA010000796.1:0-21615 GCA_035298405.1 Kamptonema sp.
CCTCCCCATCTTCCCCATCTTCCCCATCTTCCCCATCTTCCCCATCCTCCCCATCCTCCCCATCTCCCCCGCTCCCTCGCTCCCCCTCTCTTCCTCTAGTCCTGAGCATCGGAGCATCGTAACCCCTTCTAAATGTACATAGCTAAGTAATCCTCATAGATTTCAGTATTGGTTGATAGCGTCAGTTCGACTTTTTCGCGATCGCCATCGATCGCCGCACTCGTGCCATTATTTAGACTCGCTTCGGGGATGAAATCCCCACAGTATTCATTGGCGGGTACGGCTTGGTCGATCTTTTTGGGATAGCTCAAACCCAGATGGCTCATAATCGCGATAAATTGCTCGCGAGTGCGATCGCTAAATCGAGGATTGAGGCGCTTTTCTTCGCCAATTGTGGAAACGGTGCGCCCTTTGTAATCATGGGCGGGATAAACCAGAGTCTCCTCTGGGAGGGTAAACAACCGTTGCGTCACCGTATCGTAAAGAGTTCCCGCATCCCCAGATTGCAAGTCTGTTCGTCCACAACCTCGAATTAGTAAGGCATCTCCCGTTAAAAGATGGGTGTTATTGACTAAATAAGCCAGATGGCTGTGGGTGTGGCCTGGCGTGGCGATCGCTTCAATTCGTACCCCCCCCAAGGCTAAGGTTTCGCGATCGCTTAGGGAGCGATCGGCAGACCTAGCAGTGGCATTTTTGGGCACTAACACCCGACAACCCGTTTGCTGTCTCAGTTTGCCCGCCCCAGTGATATGGTCGGCATGGATGTGGGTTTCCAAACAGTAGCGGAGACTCAATCCCAGGTCATCTAAAACCTGTAAGTCGCGGTCAACTTGCTCTAAAACTGTATCTACCAGTACCGCCTCCTTCGTCTGACTGTCTGCAATCAGATAGGTGTAAGTGCTAGATTCTGGGTCAAAGAATTGGCGAAACAACAGCGTTGACTGGGGAATTACGGGTGCAGGATCGCCGCAATCTTGTTCAATGGAGCGAGAGAGGGAAGTAGAGACAGAGAAAGACGGAATCGGACGCACCCGCACAGGGAGCGACTGTAATACTGTTCCTGCTAATGCCTGTGTCTGTTCCCGCAGTTCGGGGACGGCGATCGTTTCCCACAAATCGCCTTTGCGCGGCGTGCCCAAGGTGTAGAACAAGCTGGAACGCTTGCCCTGAGCATCTAATACAGTACCATCAGGGGCAGTATCCAATCCCAAGCCGATGTCGTTGGGGCGGATCGACCCTTGGACGCGCAAATTGGCAATTAGAGGTTGAGGCGATCGCTGATAATCTACCTGTATTCCTGTGCAATTCACCACGCGGCTAACCTGCAAAACCAGATTCGTTTTTGTTTGGCGCTGGCAAACACTAACTGCAACAGTCTCCGATGCCACTTGATAGTCCTGAATCCGTCCGGCGGTAATCGTTAGTTGCCCTGAATCCAGCATCGTCTGGACAATCTCGCCAATTTCAGGGGCAATCCGATGGCGATGCACGTCCCAATAGGGGGTAACATGGCGCAAAAACCGTCGCTGCTCGATCCGGGGTAATTGTTGCCAGAGTTTTTGAGTAATGGGACGCAACACATCGATTACCGATCGCCAGTCGTAGCCCTCTTTTGCCGCCGTTTTTACCTCACTCCGAATCCGTCGCAGCAAGCCCCGAACTGTTTTAGGGGCGGTGTCTGGGGTTAAAAAGGCGTGGTAGGGCTTGGTCGATTGATGAGTTAGCGGAAATAAGCCTCGGCGAGACACGGCATATATTTTGCCTTGATGGTGGCGATCGCGCAGTGACACTACCATATCCACCATCGTCAGTCCAGTGCCAATCAGCAATACAGGTGCATCCGGCTCTAGCCCCGCTAACGCCTCCGCTGACCAGGCATGGCGCAGATAAAGGGTACGATCGTCCTCAGAAGATAGGGAACCGGGAGGGGAGGCAGGGGCGTTTCCCAGTGCCAACACAATTTTATCTGCTACGAAAACGCGGTTGCTTTTCAGGGAGACGATCGCGCCTTTACCATTGGGTTCCACTGCAACTACTTCATCAATCACCCGCTCTAATCGAACATTACTGGATGCAGTAGCCTCTGCTTCTTCCAGAATTGATTGAATATAAAGCCCGTATATCTGCCGGGGAATGAAACTGCTGGCATTTAGGTCGCTAGGCAGAAATGTCGCTAACTCGTTGCGGTTATAGTGCAGCCAACGCAGCAGATGACCCGGATCGTCGGGAAAGGCGCTCATCTTGCCTGCGGAGACATTTAGTAAATGGCTGTTGGTGGTGGTGCTGTAGGCAACTCCCTTGCCAATATCGCGATCGCGCTCAATCAGCTTGATTACCAGGGGGCGGTGGGCTGTTTTCAACAGGTGAGTCGCGACTAGAGAACCACTAAAGCCAGCGCTAACGATCGCGATCGTTGTTGGGATATCAGAAATCAGCATTGCAGGAAGCATATCATTATTAAATAGAAGAGTTCGGCTTGTCAGTATTTTCAGTATTTGCAGTTGTCGCAGTCATTAACTAGCCGACAACCCAGATCGGGGTATTTTGGCGATCGCTTCAGAATCTGGTTGTGGGCTGCGATCGCTGCTCTCAAAATCCAAAAGGTATCTCTGGAACATTTCAATAACGGCAAGATTTGCTAAAATACGGTTTACTTATCGATATACCGTAATTTATTGTCACCTGCAATCATAGCTCAACAATTTAGGAAAATTCAAGCATGAGTCAAGTTCTGCAAGAAGTGCTGTCTGCTAACCAAGAATATGCTGCCGCCTTTGGTGACAAAGGCAATTTGCCCCTGCCTCCTGGTCGTCGCTTTGCCATTCTCACCTGCATGGATGCTCGCCTCGATCCGGCCAAATATGCTGGGCTGGCAGAAGGGGATGCCCATGTCATCCGTAACGCTGGAGGACGGGCGAGCGATGACGCAATTCGCTCGCTTGTAATCTCTTACAAGCTATTAGGAACTCGTGAATGGTTTGTAATCCACCATACAGATTGTGGGATGCAATTATTTACCGACAGTATCATCCGGGAATTATTGACAAATAGCCTGGAAACTGCCGTCATCGACGAAAACGGTTGGCGAGATGTAGGGCAAGGTGGGGGTTCTACGGAAGGTGAATTTGTGGATTGGTTAGCGTTCAAAGATTTAGCAGAAAGCGTATTTGTAGATGTTCAACGAATTCGCAACCATCCTCTTGTGCCACCAACTATTCCGATTTATGGCTTTATTTACGATGTGAAAACGGGGCAATTGATTGAAGTTCCTAAAGCAACAGAAGTCGGTCGAGTCAAGGTTATAGCGATCGCGTCAGCGTGAGCAACTAGGCCGAAAGTGAGAATGGTGGGCTGTCAAGGTGCGCGGAAAAGAACAATAGTAAGTCATGAAATCTATCATCAAGATTGGTGTGCTAGCACACCGAGACACCCTACATACCTTAGAAACTTGGCAACCAACGGCAGATTACCTCTCCAACGAACTGGTTGACTTTAGCTTTGAAATTGTTCCCCTTGATTTTACGCAAATTAGGGGCGCTGTTGAACAGAACGCAGTAGAATTCGCGATCGCCAGTCCCGGTATTTATGTTGAATTTGAAGCTTTATATGGGGTGAACCGTTTAGCGACGTTGAAACATCTCCGCATGGGAAAAGCTTACACGATGTTCGGTGGGGTGATTTTTTGCCCTGCCGATCGCGATGATATCCATACCCTAACTGATTTGCGAAATAAACGTTTTATTGCGGCTGCGGAAAGTTCCTTTGGCGGTTGGCGCACCGCATGGCGAGAAATTGTGGAAGCGGGACTCGATCCCTATCGTGATTTTCAAAGTTTAGACTTTGCCAATAGTCATGATGCAGTTGTGTTTGCCATTCAAGGGGGTAAAGCAGATGCTGGAACTATTTCAGCCAATGTTCTAGAACAAATGGAGTTAGAGGGCACTGTTGACTTGAAGGCATTTAAGATTATCAATCAGCAAACGCAGTATGGCGATCGTTTTCCCTTTGTTTTGAGTACCCGCTTGTATCCTGAATGGCCCTTTGCTGTGGTTCAACACACGCCTGGAGAACTTGCAGAACAGGTGGCGATCGCACTGCTAAAATTACCTCCAGATCATCCAGCCGCGATCGCCGCAGAATCACAAGGCTGGACAATTCCCCTCAATTATCAATCAGTACATGAGTGTTTTCAAGTATTGCAGGTACACCCTTACAAAGATTTTGGTAAAACGGCATCCAGCTTTGAACTCGCAGTCAAGGGGTCAAATGATGGATTATGGGATTGGAATTTAGAAACTAATGAAGTATTTTTTTCTGCCCGTTGGAAACAGATGTTAGGCTATGCAGAATCTGATATTTCTAATCATTTTCAAGAATGGGAACAGCGATTGCATCCCGAAGATCGCGATCGCGTCTTGACCACCTTTCAACAATATTTTGAAGGCCAGCGATCCACCTGCGAACTAGAATATCGTTTGCAGCATCGCAGTGAAAAATATCTTTGGGTTCTCTGTCGGGCAACCTTACTGCGCGATGTTTGGAACAAACCTTATCGTATGGCAGGATCTCACACGGATATTACCAAACGCAAGCGAGCAGAAGAAGAATTACGACAATCAGAACTGCAACTTAAACTGCAAACGCAACATTTACAGCAAACTTTGAAAGAGTTACAACAAGCACAATTGCAATTAATTCATAGCGAAAAGATGTCAAGTTTGGGGCAATTGGTTGCTGGAATTGCTCACGAAATTAATAATCCCGTGAACTTCATTCATGGCAACCTGAATTTTTTAGATGAGTATGTAAAGAGCTTATTGCATCTAATTGAAATATTCCGCCAGTGTTATCCACATCCAGCTAAGTTGGTGCAAATAGAAATAGAACAAATTGAACTCGACTTTATTTGTACTGATTTACCAGAGCTCTTAAATTCTATGAAAGTTGGCACCGATCGCATCCGAGATATTGTGCTTTCTCTGCGAAACTTCTCACGGTTAGACGAAGCAAAAATCAAACCTGTCAACATTCATGAAGGAATTGAAAACACATTACTAATTTTACAACATCGTCTCAAACCAAAATCCGATCGATCTACAATTGTTATCGCTAAAGAATATGGCGATTTGCCTTTGGTAGAATGCTATCCCGGACAATTAAACCAGGTTTTTATGAATATATTGAGCAATGCGATAGATGTTTTACAGGATGAGAGTTTGCGTCAATGCAGTGACTTTACCCCTACAATCAAAATTCATACAGAGGCGATCGCAGATCGGTGGGTTCTTATTTCAATTTCAGATAACGGTTTGGGGATGACGGAAGACACACAACGACGTATTTTTGACCCGTTTTTTACAACAAAACCCATAGGTCAAGGCACAGGATTGGGGTTATCAATTAGCTATCAAATTATCGTAGAACAACACAGGGGTAAACTAAACTGTTACTCCCAACTCGGACAGGGAACAGAATTTCAGATCCAGATCCCTATTCGTCGTAATCAGGTAAGTCTATTTAACGAGAACGACGAGCGAGGGCTATAGTTGACCCACCTACTATAGCCTTTCAGGTAGATGAGGTATGAGTATTAATTGGTAATGGGAGTTGTTAGGTGCTGACCTCACTTAACTACATAAGTACAATTAAGAGGGCTAAAGCCCAACTACGTACCTCACTTACTTGAGAACTGCTATATATATTCCACCTTCCAAAATTAACTCAGTAGCAACCTTGACACCGCCATTGAACTCCCATAAAGTAAATCTACTGTTATCCGATAGATTATAGGGAGTATATCGTGCGCTACATGATTAAGCTCAGTCGCCTGACAGTTAGGCGTTTTGGATTATTCGCTTCAGCCTCTCTACTAGCGGTTGTAGCGGCAACCTGCCTGTTACAAATTTCTGTTCCTACCCAGGCTCAGACTGCTCAGATTGCTCAATCACAGCCAGCACAACCGGCTCCTACTGATGCCGTGCTGGATTGGAATGCGATCGCACAGACTGCAACCCTGACAGCCTCCGCACCTCCACCTCAGCAATTCCGAGCTTTGGCGATTACGCATGGAGCAATTTTTGATGCTGTAAATGCGATCGAGCATCGCTACAACCCCTATGCAGTCAACATCAAAGCGCCCACAGGATCTTCTGCGGCAGCAGCGGCGGCGGCGGGGCATGGCGTTTTGACACGCCTTTATCCAGCCCAGAAAGCCACCTTTGATGCAGCCTTAACCGCTTCCCTGGCAAAAATTCCTGATGGTCAGGCAAAAGTTAACGGCATCAATATAGGTAAAGAAGTTGCAGAAAAGCTGGTAGCAATCCGCAGCAGCGACGGGGCAGATCAGAAAGGTGAGTATAAAGCTGAAAAAGCAGTTGGCATCTGGCAGCCAACTCCGCCTCTGTTTGCCCCAGCACTATTGCCCAATTGGAGCCAAGTCACCCCATTTGCGATCAAGCGTGCTGACCAGTTTAAGATTCCTGCGCCGCTGCCCCTCAACAGCGATGCCTATGCCAAAGAGTTAAACGAAGTGAAACGCTTGGGAGGACGATACAGCACCGCTCGAACTGCTGAACAAACGGCTGCGGGAATTTTTTCTGCGATTTCCCCAGTTGTACTCTGGAATACGCCAGCCAAAGCCGCTGCGATCGCCAAAGGTAATAGTTTGATTGAAAATGCACGGCTGTTTGCACTGCTCAACTTTGCAGGTACAGATGCCTATATTGCTGGATATGAGGTTAAGTACAAATACAAACTTTGGCGGCCCGTAGTTGCGATTCCGAATGCGGCAGAGCTTGGCAATCCTGCGATCGCTCCCGATCCAAACTGGGAATCCTTGATCGTCACTCCGGCTCACCCCGACTATATCTCTGGGCATTGTGTCACCGCAGGAGCAGCAGAGCGAGTTTTGGAACGCTTCTTTGGTAGCGATGCAGTAAAAGTCAGTCTCATCTTTCCCGCAAACACAGGTGTAACCCGCAGCTATACGAGCTTTTCGCAGATTGCTAAAGAGTTGGGAGAATCGCGGATTTGGGCAGGCGTTCATACCCGTACCGCTGACAACCAGGGAGATGTATTGGGTAAACAAGTCGGTGATTACGTTTTCCAGAATGCCTTGCAACCTCTTAAGAGTTAGTCGATCGGGCTACATGAAATTCAGGGAGTAACGATAGCATCAATTGTTAATTGCTAATTAAGAGCAGTGCCTACCCAATTAAAAACAGGAGCATCCCAATTTTGTAGTAGAGGCGAAGCATTCCGGCAGTAACTGCTGTCTTTCCTATACTTTTAATTAGTTCTGATTTCAGCCGTCAAACTCACGTTACTTAAGAAGGGGGACTTGGACACTCATTCTCCCTTTTTAAGGGAAGCTGGGGAGGATCTCCAGGGCAAAAAGACACGCCCAAGGGGATATACAGTTTGTGGTGAATATTAATAACATTGATATAAGCTACCTAGAGGAAAAACCATGAAACTAAGAATTTTGACAGCAGGTATTTTGGCTGCGATCGCCTTGATTAACCCCACTACCGTATTGTCTCAACCTTCCCCTGACGGCGGGCCAAGGCCAGGATTCTGGCAACCAGAAACACAAGTTGACCTGACTCGTGACATTACGCTGACTCTGAAAAATGAAACGGGATTCAGTTTGGAATATGGCGGGTCAGCGATGGGTTTATCATCTTTACCAGCAGGTGGGACAGCAAACATTACTATTCGTAAGGGCAACAGTACGGGGGATATTGCGAATATTCCGATTAATGTTCAGCAGGGAACTACTGCGCTGAGGTATCTGTATAACGTCGATCCTAAGACAAATGTGGTGACGGTTCGCATCACTACTGGAGGTGGTTCTGTACCTTTAGACAGGTCTGTTTATATTGATGAAAAAGGGCGTGTCTATTCCTTTTAAGCTGAGAATTTGGTTTTTTTCCCGGATTTTTACTGTTGGAAGTGATAAATGGTTAAAATCCGGCTCGTTGCTCTTCGATCTAGTTTCGCGGGAGTGCGGGTCGGATGCAACCACTTTTCAATGCGATCGCCATGAAATTGAGAATTTTGCCAGCAGTAGCACTTTTACTTACGCTTAACGCATCGACACCAACCGCAGTTTTTTCGCAGCCAGCTTCTAACAACCAATATCAACCGGGATTCTGGCAACCCGAAGGCAAAGTTAACCCCAATAGCGAGATTAAAGTTCAGCTTTTCAATCAAACTGGTTATATTTTGGAATATGGGAAAGCTGAGGGCTATCCCAATTCATTATCTCCGGGAGAAACCAGAGATGTTTACATTAAAATTAGTAGCCGCAAAGGTGATATTGCTACTATTCCGATTAATGCTCCATCGGGGACTGTCCCACTGAGATATGAGTATCGTGTTGTTAATAATGTGGTGATTGTTCGGATTGTGCCAACGAGGGCGGACGATCCGCGCCAAGATCGGGCGGTTTATATTGATGAAACAGGAAGGGTTTATTCGTTTTAATTCTTGCTAATGGCTAATGGCTAATGGCTAATTGCCTACATAAGCTGTGTGACATTTAAAATATTATTTTAGGGTGCGTCAGCCCTTCGGCTTCGCTCAAGGCGAGAGATAAGTGTTTCCCCAGTTAAGTGTAATTGTTCTAGCTGACGCACCCGCGCCTTGCTCGTTAGTCCTTTAAATGCCTAGCAGCAGCAATTTTTAATCACCCGTCCCAGTAATACCAAGGCAGAACCTTGCATAGTAGGTCAGGGTAGTTCATTATATAAAGCTGGTGTTAAGCGATCGAAGCTTGACTGCTGCGTGTAGGTTGTGGACGAGGGCGAAAAAATTGCTGAGATCGATGAAAGGCGTTGTTAAGAAGGCTGGGATGGTTGGTCGCAGGCTGACAGTTCCCGGACAGTTGGGAACAAAACTTAACCTGCTGCTGACATTAGTGCGGCGAGACTTGGAAGCTCAATATAAAGGTTCCATCCTGGGTAACTTGTGGCCCCTGCTGAATCAGCTATCGCAACTGCTGATTTATACCTATGTGTTCTCAATTGTCCTCAAGGTGAAACTCTCCCTGCAAGGGTTTCCCGACCATAGCAACATTACCTTCGGTCTGTGGCTGTTCGCAGGTTTGCTACCTTGGACGGCCTTCACCAGTGGACTAACAAAAGCCGCTGTATCAGTCGTTTCGCAGCCAAACTTAGTTAAGAAAGTCGTGTTTCCCTTGGGATTGCTGCCTTTGGTGCCGATTTTGTCGGCATTTATTGAGAGTTCCTTGGGTTTGATCGCCTTGATTGGGATCGTAGCGCTGTCGTCTCAAAACCTACACGCCACTATGTGGTTGCTGCCGCTAATTTGGCTGCCGCAGTTGTTGCTGACAGCGGGTTTCGGGTATTTGGCGGCGGGAATGAGCGTGTTTTTGCGCGATATTCCCCAGAGTTTAGGTGTTATCCTGAATCTTTGGTTCTATTTGACACCGATCGTCTATCCTGCGACTGTGATTCCCGAACAGTGGCGAGTTTGGATATTTTGGCTAAATCCCTTGGCTGCGATCGCAGAAGTTTATCGCGATATTGTACTGTTGGGTGAAGTCAAGCACTGGGCCGAGTGGGGAAGCGCCTCCGCAATCTCCCTAGCTGTATTTTACGGAGGCCTTTTAGTTTATCGGCGATTGCGTCCCGCCTTTGCTGATGTATTGTAGGAGTGTTTTGAGTGAGTGAGTTTTGACCTCAGCATGACGGAAACCGTAATTTCACTAACAAATGTGTCCAAATGTTTTAAGCGGTACAAACATCCAGTAGACCGCTTAAAAGAAATGATTTTTCCTGGCAAAAAACTGGCTGAAGAATTTTGGGCGTTGCGAGACATTAACCTCCACGTTCCCAAAGGGCAAACTCTCGGCGTTGTCGGGCGTAACGGTTCTGGGAAAAGCACGCTACTACAAATTATTGTCGGCACACTAACACCAACAACAGGAACAGTAGAAGTCAAAGGTAGAATTTCAGCTTTGTTAGAGTTAGGTAGCGGTTTTAATCCCGAATTTACCGGACGGCAAAATGTTTTTTTCAATGCTCAGCTTTTAGGACTTAATCAAAAAGAAACTGAAGATAAATTCGATCAAATAGCAGCTTTTGCGGACATTGGCGATTTTATAGATCAGCCAGTCAAAACTTACTCTAGCGGTATGTTTGTCAGGTTAGCCTTTGCAGTGGCCACTAGCGTAGATCCCGACATTTTGGTGGTAGACGAAGCTCTTTCTGTCGGAGATGAAGCCTTTCAGCGAAAATGTTTTGCTCGTCTCCAAATCATTCAGGAAAGAGGGGGAACTATTCTATTTGTATCTCACGCTGCATCTTCCGTTACCCAACTTTGCAAATCGGCAATTTTAATGGATCATGGAGAGTTACTACTGACTCATACTCCCAAGTTGGTAATTTCTAAATATCAGAAAATGATTTATGCAAAACCGGACAAAGCGGAAGAGTTGAAAGCCGAAATCCGGGAGTTGAATAAATTAGTTAAGCAAGAAGCTACACCTCAGCAAACTTATAATAATTTAGAGGAAAAAAACAGAGAAGTTGAAAAAGAGGAAGTTGTTTCTAAGCCGATAGAATATTATGAGTTTTACGATCCGGGGATGATTCCTTCCGAGACAGTAAGGTATCCCTCGCGCGGTGCGGAAATCATCAACCCCTGCATTACTACGCTCAAAGGAAAACAAATTAATCACTTGATTGGTCGGGAAGAGTATATTTACACTTACTCAGTGGTTTTCTTTAAGTCTACTTCCAAAGTACGGTTTGGAATGTTGATTAAAACGATTAGCGGTTTTGAGTTGGCTGGTGCTTCCTTAAACGCTGAATCTCAATCAGTAAAATATATTAAAGCAGGTACGACTGTTTCCGTAAATTTTAGATTTAAGTGCCTGCTGAACCCAGGGGTTTATTTTCTTAATGCTGGCGTTGTGGGAATGGTAGATCACGATCTAACTTATCTCGATCGCTGCGTTGATGTTGCTATGTTTAGAGTTCAGCCTTGTGCTGAGTCTCACAGTAATGGAATTGTTGACTTAGCGATCGCGCCGTGCTTAACTGTTCTCAATACTGATTTCATTAATCAAGAGCAGGAAAGTGAGGTCATCTAAGAAGATTATGCAAGTTATGGTGAAAATGAATCTGGATTCGGCAGAAAGCTCGGTTGTAAAAGCATTTATTGAAAATAAAGTCAAGTTTCCTGAACATTTCAAAACCAACATCTGCGAAGATGATGAAATGTATTTATATAGTCTGAGCAACTTAAACAACGATCGCGATCGGGCTTTAGTTCGCTACTATGCTATTGGTAGTCGCATCTTAGATTCAGTTAAACAAGTTGTGGAATGGCATTTCGATAAGTTTGAAAATGTATCGTCTTTCCTAGATTTTGCCTGCGGTTACGGTCGTTTCACCCGTTTTTTAATCCAAGAATTGCCACCAGAGAGAGTTTGGGTTTCTGATATTTATGCCAACGCGGTGAAGTTTCAAGAAGAATACTTTGGTGTTAACGGTATTGTCTCAACTACGAAGCCTGAAGATTATGCAGTTGAGCGGAAATTTGACTGCATTTTGGCTTGCTCTTTCTTCAGCCATATGCCGGAAAAAACCTTTGTCAACTGGATGCAAAATTTGTATGACTTGCTATCGCCTCAAGGTCTGATGATGTTTAGCGTACTGGATATGGAACTTTTGCCATCTCATGTAGAAGTACCGCCATCAGGAATTGTTTTTAGTCCACTGAGCGAGAGTCGCTCTTTGGATAAAGAAGAATACGGAACTACTTATGTAACTGAAGAATATGTTAATAAAATTCTCGATCGAGTCAGCGGTGGCAAAGCAGTTGTCCACCGGATTCCCAAAGGTATTAGCAGATATCAAGACTTGTATTTAGTAAGTAATGAAAAGGTTAAAGATTTTTCAACTTTAAACTTTAGACATCACCCGGAAGGATATCTTGAGATTGGCTATATAACTCCTAATGGTAAAATTCATTTAGAAGGTTGGGCAGCAGAATTTAATGATGACGGTAGAATTGAAGAAGTGCAAGTGCTAGTAAACGGTCAACTTATGCAAAAGTGCCGACCTTTTGACGATCGTGAAGATGTTGCTGATTATTTTAGAACCAAGGCGGCATTACACTCAGGGTGGTCATGTTATTTAGGCAGAGGCACCGTTTTTCCAGAGGATGTGTTGATGATAAAAGCTATCAACAACTCCGGTCTAGAATGGATTATAGAAAATAACACATTGGCATCAATTCTGAGCCTGAAAAGATCGCAAACTGAGTTACTTTCCACAGAAGCTAAACTAGAACAAGCTCAGGCTCAACTAGGGTCTACTCAGGAAAAACTAGAAGAAACTAATACTGAGTTAGCATCTGTTCAGGAAAAACTGGAAGAAACTAACACTAAACTAGCATTGGAGCAGAAAAATCTGGAGGAAACGAAGGCTGAGTTGGCATCAGTTGGGGTACAATTAAAGCAAACTCAGATTGAGTTAGCGAATAGTTACCAAGAACAAGAGCGATCGCAATTTAGAATTGGGCAACTAAACTCTAGAATTATGGCGATGGAAAGTAGTAAATTTTGGAAATTGAGAGCAGCGTGGTTTCGAGTTAAGCGGGCGATTGGGTTAAATGTAGAAAATGAGTGAGGATATGGGTTTAGGAAGCCCTAAAGAAGATACAGATTATGAATGCAACTGAAAATAAATCATCTGTTTTTGTAGTTGCCGGAATGCACCGCTCCGGTACGTCTTTAACAGCTTCTCTGCTGATGAAAATAGGAGTGAATATTGGCGAAAAGTTGGTAGGGCCTGCCTATGGTAATATTAAGGGACATTTCGAGAATGTTGACTTTGTAGAGTTTCATAAGGCTGTGTTGCGATCGCAAGGTATAGATGACTTGGGATGTACCTTAGAAAAAGAAATTGCGGTTCCAAATCAGTATGTAGAACAAGCTCAACATATTATTAGCAATAGTCAAAGTAGCTCACTCTGGGGATGGAAAGACCCGCGGACAACTCTTTTCTTAAATTTTTGGCTCAATTTATTACCCGATGCTAATTTTATCTGCGTCTACCGGTCTCCTTGGGAAGTTGTCGATTCTTTGTATCGCAGAGCAACAGATAGTAGCTTGCTGAATAGCCCGGAAATGGCTGTTAAAATGTGGATTCATTATAACAAAAAAGTATTGGAGTTTGATCGGCAATTCCCGGAGCGGTGTCTGTTAGCTCATGTTCATGCAGTTGGCAATCAAGCCAATGATTTTGTTAACGTAATCAATCAAAAATTCCAAGTCGATCTAGACAATCCCCCGCCTGATAATTTTGAAGAATCTTTATTAGTCAATGAAATTTTACAAACTCACAGACCGAGTTTAATAGATAAGTATTTTCCAGAAGCTTTAGAAATCTATCGCGAACTTGAGGCGAAAGCCGGGAATTTAAGCAGCGGATTGGGTGCATCTGATGCGGATGTTATTAATCAATCTCCATCGCCATCCTGGCCCTTTCAAGACTGGCTAGAAATCCGGAAGCTGGAAAAACAAAAGAAAATTATCAAATTGGAACTAGAGCAATGGCAGGATGAATTCCGCGAAGCTCAAGGTAAAGCGATCGGATTAGAAGCAGAATTGGGTGCAACTCAAGTGAAATTGGCGGGCCAGGAAACGCAATTTCAAGAAGCTTTGGCGAAGGTTTTGGCATTAGAAACAGAATTGGGTGCGACTCAGTTGAAACTGGGTACAGAATCTCAATTTCAAGAAGCTTTAGCGAAGGTTTTAGCATTAGAAACAGAATTAGGTGCGACTCAGGGAGAACTAGAAGGTACAAAATTTCAATTTGAGGAAGCTTTAAAGAAAGTTTTGGGATTAGAAGTAGAACTGGGTGCAACTCAGGTGAAATTGGCGGGTACAGAAGCGCAATTTCAAGAAGCTTTGGCGAAGGTTTTGGGATTAGAAACAGAATTGGGTGCGACTCAGGGAGAACTGGCGGGTACAAAATCTCAATTTCAAGAAGCTTTAGCAAAAATTTTAGGATTAGAAACAGAATTGGGTGCGACTCAGGGAGAATTAGCTGGGAAAGAATCTCAATTTCAAGAAGCTTTAAATAAGGTTGTAGGATTAGAAACAGAATTGGGCGCGACTCAGAGAGAACTTGAAATCAAGGAAGCGCAATTGCAAGAAGTTGCCGCTAAATTTGCCGCTCTAGAAAATGAATATGGTTCTACTCAGGTAGAATTTAAAGAAATTCTAAGGCAAATAGAGCGATCGCGCGCCGACCTCAGCGCCCTCAAGTCTTCTAAATTATGGAAAATTAGGGAAAAATGGTTGGGATTAAAGCCCCGCCTCCGCGACTTGCGACCTCGATTTGTCTTGTCTTTAGATGCGCCTGCTAGTTGGGATGTTGCCGCTGGCAACCTGCAAATAGCTGGCTGGTTATTTCATACTAGAATCAGCCTGAAAGCAATACGCGCCCGAATTGGCGAAGAGAGTTTTGAGGGAGTTTATGGAATCGGAAGAGGGGATGTAGGGGAAGCTTATCCCCATATTTCCACTGCCATAAAATCAGGATTTTTGATTGAATTTTCCCCGCCTGTAGGCAGGCAAAAACTGCTGTTGGAGGCGCAAGATAGCCAAGATAAATGGCATTTAGTGGCATCTTATTCTCTCTGTGTTTCCACAATTCAAGCAGTTTTTGATGCGCCAGTAGAGCAGGAACAACATCAGGGACAAATTTTGTTTGCTGGTTGGTGTTGTCATCCCGAACAAAAAATTGCTAAGTTGACTTTATACTGTGGAAATATTGCGGTTGAATGCGCCTATGGTTTGCGGCGAAAAGATGTCGGGGAGGTATTCCCTGATTGGGTTGGCAGTTATGAAAGCGGATTTGAGGCACTAATTAATTTACCGCCTGGAGTATGGCAAATTGCACTGGAAGCTCAACTCGAAAATGGGGAAATATTATCATTTCAATCGCCGAAAGCCTTAACAGTAAAACGTTATAATATCTGGGAGCAAGGGACGGATAAATTGCAGGAAATATCCCAATTTGTAGCAGCAGTACGCCAGCGCATGGGAGAGAGAAAACAGCGCCTCGGTCGTATTTTGCCTATGCCTTGGGAAATAGCGAAGGTGGTACGTCAGGTGGCGGCGATCTATCGGCAACAAAAACAATTGAGTTCGGGGGATTTGCATCCCCCTGGGGGTTTTGTAGTGCCGCAGCCAATAGATCCTTATGATGCTTGGCTAGAGGTAAATCAGTGGAGCGATCGCGCCCGCGATTATCTGATTTCTCGTTTAGAATTATGTCAGGAAAAGTTGCCAAAAATTTCAGTGGTAATGCCAGTTTATAATCCGCCATTAGAGTTTTTGGAGATGGCGATCGCTAGCGTCATCAAGCAAGTTTACCAAAATTGGGAACTTTGCATTGCTGACGATTGTAGTACCGATGCAACTGTTGCTGAAACCTTGAAAAAATGGGCAGCCAAAGATAGCCGCATTCGGCTCACCTTTCGTACAGAAAATGGTAATATTAGCGCCGCCACAAATAGCGCTGCCGAACTTGCTACAGGGGATTTTATCTTATTTCTTGATAACGACGACGAACTTACTCCCGACGCATTAGGAGAAGTTGCTTTATACTTGACCTCCCATCCAGAAACTGATTTTCTCTACTCAGACGACGATAAAATTGATACTAAAAGTCATAGATTTGCGCCGCAATTTAAACCAGACTGGTCGCCAGAATTACTGCTTTCCTATATGTATCTTGGTCATTTGTGCGTAGTTAGGAAGCAGATTTTTGATAAAATTGGCGGCTTACGGCTGGGATTTGAAGGTTCCCAAGATTACGATTTTGCTTTAAGAGCCACAGAAGTTTCTCGCCAAGTTGGGCATTTACCATTGGTATTGTATCATTGGCGGACGGCACCAGGTTCTACAGCCATATCAGGGGCAGCAAAACCTGCTAGTTTTGCCGCCGGACAAAAGGCGATTCAAGAAGCTTTAGAACGGCGAAAAATAGCGGGGAAAGTATATCAGCCAGAGTGGGCAAGCAAAGAAAATCTAGGCATTTTTTCCCAGAAATTTCCCGACAATGGGCCATCGGTGACGATTATTATCCCTACAAAAAATCAGCTAACTTTGCTGAAAGGTTGTCTGGATTCCCTCAAAAAGACAACTTACCAGAATTATCAAGTAGTTGTGATTGATAATGAAAGCGACGATCCTAAGACAGTGGAATATTTAAACCTGATTCATCATCAAGTTTTACGAATTAAAAATGAAGGCGGGAAATTTAGTTTTGCTGCCATTAATAACCGTGCGGTAGAACAAGTTAAGAGCGATTATATCCTATTTTTAAATAACGATACCGAGGTAATTAACCCGCGATGGCTGAGTCAAATGGTGGGATATGCTCAAGTTCCCGGCGTAGGTGCGGTGGGTGCGAGACTCTTATATCCTGATAATAGAATTCAGCACGCTGGCGTTATTCATGGGTTGCATCACGGTTTAGCGGGCCATGCTTTTAAGTTAATGTGTAGCGAGAATCGAGGTTATCTTTCTCAGGCAATGGTAACGCGAAATTACTCGGCTGTAACCGCAGCTTGTATGTTGACACCGCGCCAATTGTTCTTAGAATTTAATAGTTTTGATGAGCAAAATTTTGCCGTTGCTTACAATGATGTAGACTACGGGTATCGCTTGTTAGAAAAGGGTTATCGCTCAGTTTACTGTCCCGATGCTGAATTGTTGCACCGAGAAGGGACTTCTAGAGGTTTTAATGATAATCCAAAGGAAGTTGCAGCATATCGGCATAAGTATGGGGGGAAAATAGATGGCTTTTACAGTCCGCATCTCTCTTTAGAAGATGAATATTTTCGCATTCAACCCCGCAGATTCTTTTTGAAGGCAGAAGGAAAAGACGCGATCGCATTTCGTCCAAGATTGTTGATGTGCAGCAATTCTTTAGATTTTACGGGTGCGCCGCTGCATCAATATGAAATAGCTGTACAATTGGCGGCTAAAGGTATAATTGAACCTGTGATATTTTGTGTTACAGATGGGCCGCTGCGGGCCGCTTATGAACAGCATGGTATTGAGGTCATTGTCCGCGAACATCCCTTGGAACACATCTATCAGCGCGACGCTTACGATCGCGCGATCGCAACTTTTGCGAAAGAGGTTAGCAGTTACAATGTTGATATAATTTATGTCAATACTTTAGAAAAGTTTTTCATGGTAGATGTTGCCCATGAACTAGGAATTGCTTCGGTTTGGAATGTGCATGAGAGTGACCCTTGGCAGACTTATTTTGACAGATTTGGACCGGAAATTGCTGCTAGAGCTCTTGAGTGTTTTCGCTTTCCTTATCAGGTAATCTTTGTGGCAGATGCGACGCGAGATAGATATTTACAGCTTAACAGCCACCACAATTTCAGGGTGATTCACAATGGGTTAGATTTGAGTCGGTTAGATAAGTCTGGGAATTCAGCGTTGGCAAAGCAAAGTCTTGGTGTTAAACCAGACGATCTGGTGATTTTGCTGTTGGGTACTGTTTGCGATCGCAAAGGTCAGCAGGACTTAGTTAAAGCACTATCCTATTTACCACAAAAATGGCACAATCGGATTAGATGCTTTATTGTAGGCGATCGCCCCAGTCTCTACAGCAACAAATTAACCGCAATGGTTAATGAATTGCCAGACGAATTGCGGCAGCGAGTAACTTTAGTTCCAGAAACTCCAGAGACAGCAAAATATTACAAATCTGCCGATATTTTTGTTTGTACCTCTCGCGTAGAAAGTTTTCCTAGAGTAATCCTAGAAGCGATGGCTTACGATTTACCGATCGTTACCACTCCAGTATTTGGTATCAAAGAACAAGTTCGACCCGGTATCAACGGTTTATTTTATACCCCCGATCGACCGGAAGAACTAGCTGCCTCTCTGTTATCTTTGTTGGAGGATGACTCACTACGACAGCGTCTTGGCGGCAACGCAAAATATGTTCTAGAATCATTGAATACTTTTGAAGAGATGACTCAGGCTTATGGTCAGATTTTCTGCGAAGCCTATTTCTCTTGAAAGTCGGTAAAGGGGTCGATTATGAAGGCAAACTAAATGTTGTTCAGCTTACCTTACTATGCTTAAGTCAACGAAGCGGTTAATTAAAAAGATTCTGAAACGGCTTTTATTCATACCTGATAAGAAAGATTTAACAATATCAGATTGGCTGCAAAAATATGGTTTGTCTCAAGCCAGAAATTATTGGGAAACAACTCCCAGCGCAGGGGTAGCTAGTCAATGGGTATCTAATCCCATTATCGAAGAGGCTATTAATAAACGGATGTCCGGGGGAGATACACAAAAATATTGGCTAGCATGGTTAATTGAAGATTTTTTTTGCTGCCAAAAATTTGAGAGGCTCTTATCAATTGGATGTGGTATAGGTAATCATGAAGTAATTATAGCTAAATTAGGTTTAGCCAAACATATTGATGCCTTTGACTTTTCCGATGCTTCCTTAGAAATTGCCAGAAAGAATGCAGATCTAGCCGGGGTTAATATCAATTTTTATCAAGACGATTTTAACAACTTTAAACTCAGTGAAGAGCATAAATATGATATAGTATTTTGTTCTGGTTCAATGCACCATGTTAAAGAAATTGAACGATTTATATCCATTGTTCACCAAGCTTTAAAGCCGGAAGGTTACTTAATAGTTAATGAATATGTAGGAGACTGTTATAATATCTACAGCCAGCCTCAAGTAGATTTAATTAATAGATTGTATAACTGTTTTCCCGACGAACTAAAATCAGGAAAAATGGAAACATTTGTTAACCCGACACTCAAGCAGGTATTTGAGGCAGATCCTTCGGAAGCTGTTCGTTCAAAACTCATAATTCCCTTACTAGATGAATACTTTGTAAGGGAAGTTTTTAACCCACTTGGAGGGGCAATATTGCACCCAATGTATCCACTATTGGATCACAATCAATTTTTGCCAGGAGATGCAAAAGGGGAAGCAATTATCAGATTACTTCTAGAATTTGAAGAAATTTTAATGGAGTTACCTGGGGGATTACCAACAGATTTTTGTCTGAGCATTTTGCGCCCTAAAGATATATAATTGACGTTGCTAGGAAAAGGTGGGAACTTATTCGAGTTTTAAACATCAAAACTATTGACATGGGACGGTTGACAGCATGAAAATTGACTATGAAGGTGCATGGGATAGTTATGCCCAGCAATGGCAAAAAAGTAACCCTGAATTAGGTCATATTGGGGATGAATGGATTGGTAAAGCTGCTGGCGCTGCTAACTCGCTAGCAGAGTATGAAGCGCTGATAGAACAGCAATTTATTGCCCCTTACATTCAAAAAGAACATACTGTTTTGGAGATTGGTATTGGTGGCGGGAAGACGGGGGCAATGTTGTTGAAATATTGCGATCGCTTGATTTGTGCCGATATTTCCAGCGAAATGTTACAAGCGGCGCGATCGCGCCTCGGTGACGAACGAGTTACTTATGTTAAACTCGACGGTTTAACATTAAACCAAATTGCCCCCGCCTCCGCTGATGTGTGCTTTTGTTACGATACAATGGTACATATAGAACCTAGAGATATTTTTAACTACCTGACTCAGATTCCTAAAGTTTTGCGGGGCGATGCCTTGTGTGTATTTCACCACAGCAACATTTTCACTGAATTGGGATGGAAAAAATTCTTAAGTGATTGGCCTCTCAACTTAATGGGACACCGAGATGGAACCGCTTTTTCAATTATGACTGATGCGATTATGGAAAAATTTCTTACCCATTTAAACTACAAAATCCTCCTGAAAAATACCTCTTCTGTCCCGCGAGATTGTGTTTGGATTTGCCAAGCGCCAACCGCCAATAGTTAGTTGTTCGTTGTTCGTTGTTCGTGGTTGGTGGTTGGCGACCAAAACTAATAACTAATATTTAGTGACAAAAATTGATAAATATCGAACAGCTTAACAACGAACAACTAACAACTAACAACTAACAATTAACAATTAACAATTACCTCAATGAAAGCATTATTCCTTCATCCCAACTTTCCCGCACAATACCGTCATATCATCACCGCCTTGGGTGCAGATCCCAAAAATCAGATTGTTTTCGGAACTAAAAATGAGCGTCAAGAATGGAATATTCCAGGCGTTCGCAAAGCCGTTTTCACCCCCAGCCGCGAACCGCATCCGCAAACTCACCATTATGTCCGCCCTTTAGAAAGTGGCGTTATTTACGGTCAAGCTGTGTTTAGAATGGCCGAACAATTAAAGGCAGACGGCTTTTTTCCAGATATCATTTGCGGTCATTCTGGATGGGGCCCAACTTTGTTTGCTAAAGAAGCTTTTCCTAATACTCCACTGCTGTGTTATTTCGAGTGGTTTTATCACTCTGTCGGTTCCGACGCAGATTTTGACCCCGCCGAACCGCTAACAATTGATGACATGGCTAGAATTAGGGTAAAAAATGCGCCGATTTTAATTGATTTGTACTCCTGCGACTGGGGATTATCACCTACTTACTGGCAGCGATCGCAATTTCCCCCTGAATTTCAGCGCAAGCTTTCTGTACTGCATGATGGCGTAGATACTGACTACTTCAAACCCAATCCCGGTAGCAAACTCGTTTTACCAAATTTAGACTTATCGGGAGTCGATGAAATTGTTACTTATGTGTCGCGGGGAATGGAACCTTATCGCGGTTTTCCAGAATTTATTGAATCGATTGCCTATTTACAAGAACGTCGCCCAAATTGTCACGTTGTAATTGTTGCATCCGATCGGGTTTGCTATGGTAAATCTTTGCCAAATGGCGAGAATTACAAAGATTATATGCTGAAAAGAGTGCCACTCGATTTATCACGAGTTCACTTTGTCGGCACTCTCCCTTATGGATTATATCTGAAAGTAATTCAGGCATCGGATGTTCACGTTTACTTAACCAGACCTTTTGTACTTTCTTGGTCGATGATTGAGTCGCTGTCAACGGGATGTTTAGTAATTGGTTCCGATACGCCGCCAGTCAGAGAAGTTATTCGGGACGGAGAAAATGGCTTGTTAGTGGATTTCTTCTCGCCTAAACATATTGCCGATCGCATTAGTGAAGTGTTGGATCACCCGACTCGCATGGCTGAATTGCGAGTAAAAGCGCGTCAAACTGCTTTAGAAAAGTATAATTTAGCTAAGTTATTGCCCCAACACTTGGAATTAATTAATCAGGTGGCAAATCGTTCTACACCCCCTACTGTGGGGATGGAACCGGAGCGAGAATTGGCGGCAATGTCTACAATTAGGGTTTAAGTTAGTAGTAGTAAGGGGCGAGTTCGCCGAGATATTTAATAAGCATCGGCAAATCTTATAAACCTGCCCCCGGTTCACCCATACAATTCTAATCAAGACTTACACAACTAGGACAATTAGTAGGGTGCGTCAAACGATAAAACCCTGACGATCTCGCTCGATTTCTGTGTCTGACGCACCTACAAGTCGATTCAAGTGTAACAATTGCGTAATTCCTACTAATGCTAATTTTTCAGCCCGCTAATTACAGAAGAAACCTTCACTGGA
>DATGYA010000797.1:0-7279 GCA_035298405.1 Kamptonema sp.
TCAAGTTAAACGCACTATCTAAGATTGCTGTCAAATATGCAGAAATTGGACAATTCGACTTAGCTATTCACACCCTTGAGAAAATTAACGCTCCCAGTTGGAAAGGAAGTACATTGTGTAAGATTGCCTGCAAGTTCGCAGAGGCAGGACAGTATGAGCGAGCATTTGAATTAGTTGAAATGATAGAGCATCGTGAAAGAAAAGAAGAGGGCTTGGATAATCTGGCTAAAATTTATGCAGAGGCTGGGCAGTATAACCGTGCACTTCAGACTGCTAAATTAATCAAAGATGTTGAATTAAAACATTCTGCTATAACGAAAGTTGTTGAAAAATATGTAGAATTTGGTCATTACGATCGAGCATTTAAAATAGTAAAAAAGAGTAGAAGAAACGATTTTAAGGCAAATTTCTTATGGATCTTAGCGAAGGGGTTAACAAAAAATGAGATATCCAATCAAAATCCTGAAAACTTATCTCAACTTTTACAGTGTTCATTATCAATCAAAAATAATGGAGTAAATGGATCAGACATAGTAAGTTTAGCAATCAAAATAGTTATAATTGAACAATGTATTAGAATTATAAAAAGTGATAAAGCCACTGAAGTTTTATCTCAAGCTATTGCACAAATTGAAATTTTAAAATCTCCTACAGAAAAAATTTATGCGTTAACTAATCTCGCAACCAGATACTTAGAATTAGGCTATAAAACTAATGCTTTGACTGCTCTATATCAGATTCTTAATACCATCGATGATCGCAAACTTCTATCGGATAAAACTCTTTCAAGTAAAGCAGATACTCTGATGGTAATAGCAAGCCTACTTGTCGAAGCCGGAGAGTGCGAACAAGCTCTACAGATTATTGAAAAGATAGAAATTAGCGATCAATTTTCTTGGAGCAGACAAGGATCTGCAATGAGCAAGTGTATGGCTTTATTTGATGTAGCTAAAAAGTATGCGGAACTCAACCAAAAAGATAAAACAGTTGAGATATTATCTAAAATTCTTCAAGTCTCAGACCTGGATGATAGTTATAAAGCTTCCTATATAGATGCTGTAGCTAAAATATACTTTAGCCTTGAATTTCCTAGTAGAGTATAGTTGTAAGTAGCTGGACATAAATAAATGTAAGGTGGGCGCTCGCCCCAAAAATCTTGTAACTTATAGCTAATATGGTTTCGGCGAGCGCCCACCCTACAAGTTATATAAGCGTTTATTTATGTCCGACTACTTACCTAACCTACTTGATAATTTCAATGCTAGATGTTTTACTTTTTCTACTAGGATTAGGTGTTAACTCTGGCGGCGAAACTTGAACAGACCCCCATTGTTTCAAAAATATATTTAGGATAGCTTCTTGCTGTGCGCGAAATTCCTCTACATTTTCTCCTCCATTCATCATCACAAACCAGACAGTTCCTTGCTTTTGAGTTGGCAAGGCTCCAGCTAAGGCACTGACATTATCAAGGGTTCCAGATTTAACAACAGCTAATGGGGGAAGCTTGCGCTCATTTAATATTCCTTCATCTTGTCCGATAACTGTCAACACATCCGCAACTGTCATATTATAAGGTTGAAGATAGCGCTCAAGGGCTAAAAATATTGCACAAGCAGCACGGGGAGAAATGCGATTTTGTTCGCTTAAACCGGAACCGTTGACGAGTTGAATTTCTGCGAGGGGTACTCCGGCGGCGGCGGCGGCTTTTTGTGCTACTACTTTAGCTCCGCCGACTGTATCAGCTAACATATCAGCCATGAGGTTATTGCTGTATTGATTCATTTTTTTGACGAGTTCGGCGAGGGGTAAAGAATGATGCCGAATTAAAGGTTTAATGTTAGCCGGAGTTGCTGGTAAAACCTGCACTGAACCGTCAATTATTAATTGTGGTTTAGGCGTATCTGGGGGTAAAGTTTGATACTGGGTTTGAGCTTCGGGAGGCCATAATTGGTTATTCAATCCATCTTTAAGTAGAGTGCCTGCTTTCAGGGGATCGAGTTCAAAGTTCATATAAAATTTACCGATAATTATTATATTGCCTGTGACTTGCTTAATACCGTTTTGATTTAAGGTGTTACCGATCGCGATCGCATTTTCCCAGACAAATAATGGATCTTCTCCTCCTTGAATTACTAAATCGCCTTTTAATACCCCATTTTGAATTGGCCCTGTTGCCCCTATTGTAGTGACAAATTGACGATCTGGCCCAAACGTTTCCAGTGCTGCTAGAGTTGTTGCTACTTTGGTAATTGAAGCTGCTGGTAGAGGAATTGTACCTTGGTGATTGGCTAAAAGAGTATTGCTAGATTGCATCCAAACGCCTTGTTTTTCCTTAGCAATACCTTTGGTATCTAGCTTTTTAATATATTCTTGAATTATAGAGTTAGCGGCTACGTTTGGATTATTTGGAGATAAAATTGATGGTTTATCTTCTTTTTTAACTGAGGTCGGAGTTGCGTTAGCTTGAGGAGAGGGAGAGCTTGTTGTCGGCGGTTCATTAGCCGTACATCCAGCAATAAATGCTAGCGCGATCGCAGATATTGTAGCAGTCACAGATTGATTTTTTAGCATTACTTAAATTTAACTTATCTCGATCCAAAGGTTAACACGACTGCTGACAATTCTACCACTAGCCGCCGAGTTATAAGCCATTGTAAACTCACAACTATGGTCTGGAAAAATTCTACCCCGCCGCGCTTGGCGTTTTTCCGATGAAGTTGTCATGATTAAGTTTTACCAGTTTAACTTTGATGTATGCTTTATATTATAAGACAATGTAACATTTGGCAAGGATGATAGTTACATTTTTGATATACTAGCATTTAGTGAGAGGCGCGATCGCGAATAAGCTATGACAGGCAGAATAGGGCAACAGACAGTTTTAAGTGCCAGACCGTATTTAGAATTAAATAACCAGGGGCAAATTTTACAATTTGAGTTAAGACAGGAGCAGCATATATTGGGTCGCGATCGCACTCGTGCCGATCTAATTATTCCTGAAGAATGGCAGATAATTTCTGGCATTCATGCCGTCTTACGCAACATTGGAGATCGATATTATATCTATGACGGAGATGGTCAGCGGCCGAGTACCAACGGCTTATTTATTAATCATACTCGCATTACACCCACAGAAGGTTATTTACTGCAAAATGGCACAGAAATTCAGATAGGTCAAGACCCTAGAAATCAACTTTTACTAACCTATTTTAATCCAACTGTACCTAATGCCATCTTGCCAACTAAACGATCGATTTCCTTAAAAAATCGGTCTGTATTATTAGGTCGCGACCCTGACGCTTCGCTACAATTAGACGCGCCGATTGTTTCCAGAAATCACGCTACGATTGAACCTGATGGTAAAGGACATTATATTTTGCGCGATCGCAGCGTCAATGGCGTTTTTGTCAACGGTCAGCAAGTCACAGATTCTATAAAACTTTCAGATGGCGATGCAATTCGGATTGGCCCGTTCATTTTAATTCTTCGCTGCGATGAATTAGAGCTACAAGATCGTGGCAATCAAATCCATTTAGATGCGGATAATCTTGTCATACCCAAGCGCTTAGATCGAATTACTTTAGCAATTGAACCCGGACAATTTGTCGCTTTAGTCGGGGGAAGTGGCGCAGGAAAATCTACCTTGATGCGGACTCTATTAGGCATTGAAAAAACTACTGACGGTGTAGTATATATCAATGGCGACAACCTCAGAAATAATTTCAACATTTACCGCAATCAAATTGGTTATGTGCCTCAAGATGACATCATTCACTCAGAACTAAAAGTATCAGAAGTATTAACTTATGCAGCAAAATTGCGACTTCCTCCTGACATTGATGTAACACGAGTTGTAGAGAAAACTCTAGAAGATATTGAAATGTCTCACCGTCGCAATGCTTTAGTAAAACAACTCAGCGGCGGACAGAGAAAACGAGTTAGTATCGGCGTGGAATTGTTAGCCGACCCGAAGCTATTTTTCTTAGATGAACCCACTTCTGGATTAGATCCAGGTTTGGATAAAAAAATGATGCAACTGTTGCGGAAATTAGCGAATCAGGGGCGGACAGTGATTCTGGTGACTCACGCAACTGCTAATATTACAATGTGCGATCGCATAGTATTTATGGGACGCGGCGGACGTTTGTGCTACTTTGGCCCGCCGACAGAATCCCTTAACTTTTTTGGAGTCAAAACAGGCGACTTTGCCGATATTTATAACGAACTAGAAACAGAAGAAGCAAAAGTTGAAGAATGGGCTAATAGATTTCGTGAATCTCAATATTACCAGCCATATATTGCTAATCATCTCTGCACTGGAAACCAGCAACAACCAACTCCTTATTTACCTCCTAAGACGAAACCAGTCTCTTTATGGAAACAGCTCGTTCTGCTAACACAGCGTTATTTTCAGTTAACTGTGCGCGATCCAGTTAACTTAGGTTTAGCTCTATTTACCGCTCCCATTGGTATTAGTTTAATCCTCCTAGCAATTAGAAATAAAGATCCTATAATTGGCGCACCAGAGGCAACTTTAGCACCTTTAGCACTGAGAGTTTTGTTCGTATTTACCTGTGCCGGGATCTGGGTAGGACTATCCAGTTCCCTACAAGAAATTGTTAAAGAGGCGGCTATTTACCTGCGAGAAAGACTGGTTAATTTAGGATTATTTGCTTATTTGGGTTCAAAAGTTACGATTCTTTCAGGGTTAGCAATATTACAAACTTTATTAATGGTAGCAGTAATTCTGATTGGGTTTAAAGATCCTGAACCCGATATCATCTCCTGGCCCCTGGGAGTAAGTATTACGACTTTTCTAACTTTGCTGAGCTGTATTAGCTTGGGATTACTGATTTCTGCTATTGTGAAAAACGGATCTCAAGCAAATAGTGCTTTGCCACTTTTATTGCTACCTCAGATTATTTTTTCTGGGGTTTTATTTAAGATGGAAGGTGCGGCGAGTAAGTTTTCTTGGTTGATGTTAAGCCGTTGGTCTGTCGGTGCTTACGGTTCTTTAGTGAATGTTAATGCCATGGTTCCAGAAGCTAAAAAATTACCAGATGGCAGTACAATTCCCCTACCATTTGAGCCGACCTCAGTTTACGATGCAACCTGGGAAAATCTGGCGGTAAATTGGGGTGCATTGTGTTTGCATATATTGATTTATTTAGGATTGACTTTGTGGTTGCAGAAGCGCAAAGATATCTTATGAATTCTTGGCTGATGAAGTCGAACCAGATGCTTACATTATTGCAGATTTGAAGCGCGATCGCACTTGCATCGGGGACTTGGATTAATGCACATATAAATTACTGAAACTCGCTTATTCTATTCCCTTCTTCCGCTAGCCCCTAGCTATAAATGATATAAAAATAGGAGTAGGCAAAATGCCTACCCCACAATCTATCAAAAAACATTTCCCAACTTACTCAGCGAACTTTTTGAATGCCAAAGTAACATTATGACCGCCAAATCCAAAAGAATTAGATAGCGCTATATTTACTTTTTGAGCGCGACTTGTATGCGGCACATAATCTAAATCGCACTCAGCATCGGGATTTTCTAAGTTAATAGTCGGGGGAACTTGGTCCTTATTAATTGCCATCACCGTTGCCACTGCCTCAATGCCTCCAGAACCACCCAAAAGATGACCCGTCATCGACTTAGTGGAACTAATAGCCACCCGATAAGCACTGTCTCCCAGAGCTTTCTTAATAGCTGTAGTTTCCGTAGAATCATTAGGTAGAGTACTCGTACCGTGAGCATTAATATAGCTCACTTGCTCCGGTGTAATTCCAGCATCCTTAAGCGCTAAAGACATCGCCCTTGCAGCGCCTTCTCCACCTGGCACCGGAGAAGTCATGTGATAGGCATCGCAGGTTGAACCATAACCCACAATTTCCGCGTAAATCTTAGCGCCTCTGGTTTTGGCGTATTCCAATTCTTCCAGGATCAGAATACCTGCACCTTCGCCAACGATAAACCCGTCGCGATCGCGATCGAACGGCCGACAAGCATGAGCCGGATCGTCATTGCGCTTAGAAAGTGCCTTTGCCGCCGCAAAACCAGCCACACACAAAGGCGTTACCGCCGCCTCCGTACCGCCACAGATCATCGCTTGGGCATAACCCCGCTGCACCATCCGAAAAGCATCCCCGATCGCATTCGACCCCGCAGCACAAGCCGTCACAGTACAGGAATTTGGCCCCTTAGCCCCCGTATGAATCGCCGTCAGGCCCGCCGCCATATTCGCAATCATCATCGGAATCATAAACGGACTGCACCTGTCAGGGCCGCGACTCAGATAAATCTCCTGCTGGTCTTCCAAAACCTTCAGACCACCAATACCCGTCCCGATGATCGCACCCACTTGTTCTGCGTTCAGGTCATTAATCTCAAATTTCGCATCTGCGATCGCCTGTTTGCTCGCCGACACCGCAAACTGAGCAAAGCGATCCATTCGCTTCGCCTCCTTGCGTTCCAAATAGTCATGAGGGTCATAACCCTTCACCTCGCCTGCAATCCGGCAGTCATGCCGCGACGCATCAAAAAAAGTAATCGGGCCAATGCCATTCTTCCCGGCAAGCAGCCCTTCCCAATACTCGGATAAGGTATTGCCAATCGGTGTAATCGCGCCGAGACCCGTTACAACAACGCGCTTACGCTCAAAATTTGCCATGATTTCAATTTTCGTGAAATTAAACACCCAGAACGCAGAACAAAAGAAGAGTTTTCCATCCTTTTCCCCCCTCGCAAAAGGGAACTAGGAGGGGAAAGGCATTGATTTTAAGCTTTTGGTGCTGCAACTTTACTGTTAATGAAGTCTACAGCGGCTTGAACCGTAGCAATCCCTTCTGCTGCCTCGTCTGGAATTTCGATATCGAACTCTTCCTCTAATGCCATGACCAACTCTACTGTATCTAAGGAATCTGCTCCTAAATCGTTAGCAAAGTTGGATTCGGGCTTGACTTCGCTCAAATCGACTTCAAGTTGCTCCGCCACAATTTTCTTAACTTTAACAAAAATGTCGTCTTGACTCATGAATGGTGTCCTCGTTGGATGCCGCGTATTTAATCTTATCCGAAACGGGGATCTTAGAAAAAAAGGCTTGCCACTTTTCTAAGTGACACTTAACCGACGAAGCCAGGGGCATTCCGCATCATCCATAGGTGGTAGGCTGGAGGATAGGGGATGGGGAGATGGGGAGATGGGGGAGATGGGGAGGATGGGGGAGATGGGGGAGATGGGGGAGATGGGGGAGATGGGGAAGATGGGGAGG
>DATGYA010000798.1:0-4032 GCA_035298405.1 Kamptonema sp.
AAGCATTCTAGGCTGTGTATAGTTATCGATTTAAGCTGGTACTCTCTTTATATATAGAGTACCTAGTTAATATATTCTGATATTTGAATCTTTTATTTACCCAAATAGTACTCTCTACGAACAGAGAGTACTTGGTTAGATTGAAGTTTGGTTTTGGTTTTGGGATAAGGCTTTTGGTTTTCTAGTACGCTTTTTATTTATGGCAGTACTCCAATTTTAATTAAGGGTACTTGGTTGGGAGGGGGAGACAAGCGACGTGCCAATCAAGTACACTTCGCAGAGTACCTGGTTAGCTGTGGGAATGGCGATCGCAATTGGCTTCAATAAAGTACCCTCTCAATCAATGAGTACTTGGTTGGCAAGGGGGAGGACGAACGACTTGTCGTCGCGCTTGCGCTTCATGCTGGTAGCCATCGGGCTCTCTTTTGAGATGCCGAATCTGCGTCAGAACCCAGATATCGGGGTACACCAGAAATGGCGTAGGAGTTGAGAGAAGATGCCAGGTTGGTTTGGTTGTCAATAGATGCAGTGCGTTTAAATCACCCCAGGAGGCCGCACCACGCTGGCGGTGGCGCGTCAGCGCCATCTCTACAAGGTTTTTGCTCGCTGTGGCCATCAACCAAGTACTTTTTTTACAGAGAGTACTTGGTTGGTCAGGGAGAGAAATGGCGATGGCGATCGTGCTGGTCTATACTTGGATTCTCATGGTTCTTTTATAAATCCGAGTATTTCAGCGATAATAAAACCCATCTGCTCTTAACAGATAGGTTTCTGGGGATTGTTACTTTTTACTTATATAAGCTTGATATCTCTTTATCATGCTTCTATTATGATGTCTTTAATGATGAGATTGCTATTTCAAGAGGCTGATTTACTTGTTCCCCTTTTGGCAGAGTTTTCGGGTCTTGCGGCATCTCACGGTGGCAAGCAAGTACTCCATCACTTGCATAGCGTACTTTGTTGCCAGTGAGAGGCCGATTACACTGCCAACCTCATCTATGACACCACAACACCCTAAGAGCCTGATTACGCCATCTAGACATCCATCAAGACAACCATACCCCAAGCATGATCTGGTGTAGGGTTTACTACTTCGATTTTTAGGAATGCTCAGTTAATTTGTTATTCGACAACAATCAAATTCATTCTGAATGGATGCGGAAAACGCTTTCGAGTACATCAGGAAACGGAACGTGATTTTGACCGATTTTTTAGGTACAATTACTCATACATTTTTGGGGTCAGTTTGGGGATAAAACCCCTAATTTAGCCACTTTTGACGATAAAAATGGGGATACTTTTGGATACTTTTTTCTGTTTGTGATTTTTTGACTCGCCAAAGATCCCCACTTTTGTCGGTAAAAGTGGGGTAAAAATGCCCTCATTGCGCTCTTGGTGGTTCGTAATTTATGACTGGGAAAATAGCAGTTTACTGGCTATAGCAAGCTAAGTCGATATTTAAATTTTTAGGAAAATGCTGGCTGGTTCAGATTAGACATTTTAGACGGTAAATTGGTACAAACAGAAAATTAATTGGGTTCGGGGTCGAACTCCCAACAGAGAAGCTGATGGTGGTATTCACGGCTGATTTTCGACAGTGGCTCTCACAGTTTCCTCATCAAGCTGCAAGCGCTTCGCAATTTCTTGAATGCTTAATCCCAGTTCTAGCAGTATCGGCACCATCTCTAATTTGGTTTGACGTTTACCTTGTTCTATTCCCTCTTCACGGGCTTCTTGGTAAACTCTGGTTTGTCTAAGTTCGTTCAATTCCAACATAGCTTCTATTTCCTCTCGACTGAGACAAGGGAAATTTGTATTCAACTATTGTCTCTATGAATTCTATTATTTGCTGTCTTGTGATGGCGTCGGTTAGTAACGGGGTGCGGGTGGGGTTTGATAGCTGCGGCGAGAGTAAATGACGATCGCGTACCAGTCAGGGTTGGTAGGCTTGTCTGTTACCCCAAACCCATAAAAGTAATGTACTTGATTAAGTGTACTGGTTTGAGAGGGATAGCTGATTGCATAAGGGTATCAGCTTCGCCGATTGCCTACAGCACCAGCGAAGCCGATTGCCTACGGCACCAGCGAAGCCGATCACCGTGGCATTTGTCTTTGACTGCCCGATTATTTGCGATCGCTATCTCTTGCTTCAGCACGGTGAAAGTTCGTTATAATTTTCACTAGATAAGTTAGTTTCAGCAATTGTTGAAAGTAGCTTTAACAATGAAAATACCTAATCTAGAACAACAAGCTTTTGCGGCTCTGCGTGCTTGTTTGCAGGAGATTCCCTTTGTGCAGGTAGAGCTTCTGGAGAAAGAGTCCGAAAAAGAGCAGAAAAGTCCTGAATTCCAGGCTACGTTGAAGTTACCGACACATGATGTGCCGCTAGTAGTCGATGTCAAACCGAACGGTCAGCCGCTGCAAGCCCGCTCTTCTGCTAACAAGCTATTTCGCAGTGCGGGGGCAATTCCAGGAGCCTACGGCGTGTTCATCGCTCCTTACATTTCCCCAAAATCTGCGGAAATTTGTACTCAAGAAGATATCGGCTATGTGGATTTAGCGGGGAACTGTCGTCTGTGCTTTGGGCAGGTCTACATTCAAAAAGAGGGGAAACCCAATCCATTTAATGAAAAGCGGGATCTCAGATCGCTTTACTCTCCTAAAGCCGAGCGAGTCTTAAGAGTCCTACTTAATTCAGGGCAAAAAGCTTGGAAGGTGCAGGACTTAGGCGTTGAAGCCGCAGTCAGCCTGGGACAAGTGTCTAACGTTAAGAAGTTGCTGACGGATCGAGAGTTAATTAAGACTGGCCCGGATGGGTTTTGGTTGGGCGAGCCTTGTTTGCTTCTATCAGACTTTCGGCAACACTACGATTATCGCCGCCACCAGGTATTTAACTTTTATTCCCTCAAAAGTGTTGGGGAAATGGAAGCGGCTTTGGCACAAACCTGCTCGGATGCGGGGATTCGCTACGCTTTGACGGGATTTTCCGGTGCGGCAAGATATGCCCCAGTTGTCCGGTATCAACGGGTAATGGCTTACGTTGCTAAAGGGGTGGAAAAGTTGGCCGAGAAGCTAAATCTGAAAGCGGTGAACAGCGGTGCTAATGTCAGTCTGCTTCAACCTTATGATGAGGGAGTTTTTTACCAGGCGCAAGATATCGATGGGACTCAAGTTGTGTCCCCAATCCAACTTTACCTCGACCTCTACCAGATGAGGGGACGCGGGGAAGAGGCGGCGCAAGCACTTTTAGAACAGGTAATCATGCCCCAATGGTAGCCAAACGCGATTACACCCAGATGGCAGTAGAAGCAGCGAGATCGGTGCTGTTGGAACTGGTTCGTATTTTGGGGGAGTACCGTAACGAGATTGTCATTATCGGCGGTTGGGTGCCAGAACTACTGCTATCTGAAGCACAACAGCGACACATCGGTAGTACTGATGTCGATATCGCGCTTAACCACCGGACTTTACAAGCGGCGGGCTACAAAACTATTCAAGAATTACTGTTGGCTCGTGGGTATCGTGAGGGAAGACAGCCTTTCATTTTTTCTCGGACTGTGACGGTGAACGATCGAGAGATTGTCGTACAGGTTGATTTCCTGGCGGGTGAATACGAAGGTAGTGCTAAAAGCCATCGGACTCAGGAGATTCAGGATATCCGAGCTAGGAAAGCACGAGGTTGCGATTTGGCTTTTGAATTGTTTACAGAAGTGAGGATTTCTGGAACGCTGCCTGGAGGGGGAATAGATTCTGCGTCTTTACGGGTGGCTTCTATTGTGCCTTTTCTGGTGATGAAAGGGATGGCTCTTTATGACCGTCTTAAGGAAAAGGATGCTTGGGATATTTATTTCTGCCTTTACAATTATCCTGGTGGTTTAGATGCTTTGGTTGAGGAGTTTGAGCCTCATATCACTCGTGGTTTGGTGCGGGAAGGTTTGAGCAAAATTGCTGAAAAGTTCGCTTCGCCTTCACACGTCGGCCCGGTGTTTGTTTCTGATTTTGAGGAGTTGAGTGACCCGGTTGAGAGAGAAT
>DATGYA010000799.1:0-24183 GCA_035298405.1 Kamptonema sp.
AGAACGAGGGGCACCACAAAAGCGCAGCCGGAGGGGACAGAGGAGCGCGAACCGGAGAAGCCGATGCCAGAGGCGAGGCCAAAAGCAGACTCAAGATTAGACATACAAATTATTTAACTCGACATACTTATTATAGCGTGATATCGCGCTAATCTCAATGCTTTGCAACAAAACTTTACAATTAATTTTCTTGACAAATACGTGATATCGCGCTATCATATAAATACGAAAGAGGAAATCAGAAAAAACGAGAAGCGCCGTGCCGCTAGCAGTTGAATTTTTTCTTATCTTTCTAAATATTTTTCTCGCATCGCACGGGATGCAGATCGATATTTTTCCCACAAAATAATAAAAAATCTTGATTCAGAGAGGCCTTTCTCTCCTCTCTTTTTTTTCTTCTTTTACCTCTCCGTTTTTGCCACCCCAGACAATCATTGATGCAGATGTGTCAAGGGCGAAAAAAGATACTACTGAGCGCAGCGAACACCGTTTTTTTTCGAGCGCAGCGTCCCTTGATACATCTGCTACCCTAGAGCTTTTGGTGGCAAAAACCAGTAAAGGCCGGATCGACCGTAGGGAGCACCTTACGAAATTGCGGCCAGCATACAATGGAGCGGAGCGACCTCCTTATATTCTTAATTCGAGGGAATAATTAGTGGAGGGGCGACGGTCGGAACTATAATAAGAACCAACCCGACGGTCGCCCCGGAACCCCCAACGATAATAGTTCTCTACTTCTTAATTGTATTTTCAATGTATGAGAATGGAGGTTTGTGAGGGAGAACCCAACGAGAAGCGATCGCATACCAATCCCAACGACAGGCGATCGCATACTGATAGAAAAAGGGCACAGCGCCCCGCAGATATCAAATCAGCGAAGCGAGAAGAAATTGACGCTCTGTGCACTGGCTGATTCTTACGCCAGGGAGCCACAGCACCCCGCAGATATCGAATCAACGAAGCGCCAGATTAAGACGCTCTGTGGCGACCGGAAAACGAAGCGACTGACAATTTTAAAAGCGCACTGCGATGCGTTTTTACTCCACTTCATCTGGCTCTAACTTTTCACCACGTAGTAATGCCGCCCACATTTCATCAAAAGTAATGCCGCGTTTATTTGCTAAGTAGAGGACGCGATCGCGAATCTTACTCTCCCGCTCCTGCAATTTTGCACATAGTAACGAGCTTGCTTGTGCTGCTAGCGATCGCGAGTTTATCCTTGCGTCTACAGTTAGCAAGTCTTCATAAAATTCTCCAACAGGACTGACTAATAAACGCTCATCCTTACGCGCGGCCATAATTTTTACCATATTTTCCTTAATTATCTCAGATTTGTGTTGCTAGTGGGTCATATTTGCAGCAATTGTTAAGTTCCGCTCATACATTTGACCCGCCCTTGACCCTAATCTGACTCAGTGGCATGATTGGTTTATGAGCGAATTGTGACTGTCGCTCAGATGTTGCTCAAACTTTGACCATGAAAATACCACTGCCACTACCGGAAGCGATCGCCTGGATTCCTAGACGGCAAGCAATGGAACTGCTATTCATCAGCTCCGCACAGTTGCGCCGGGATGTAGCGGTTCTTCAAGCTCTTGAGCCTGCTGGCTGGAAATATCAATCTAATAGCCGGGGGTTTCGGCGGCCTGCTCTGGAATGCCTTTGGTATTTTCGTCAATTGGTTCAGGTTCGAGGTCGAGTTGAAGCGATCGCTTCAATCAATCAATTTATGGAGGATCTTAATAGTGAACGCAGCGGATCAAGCGGCCGTAAATGCGGCTAAGAATGGCAAGACTAAAACTCGTTCTTCTGTCAATGCGGAACAGAGTAAGGGATTAGTTAGCGATAGGATTGCGATCGCTAGAAGAAAGGTTGCCGATGCAACAAAAGCTCAGATTATTGGTGGTGGAATTTCAGATGCTTTAACTGAGATTGCGCGTGGTGATTTCGGCGATGTTTCGGATTCAATTCTTGTTTCTCTTGATGAATTTATCGAAGGGTTTGACCAGGACGTTAAGACTTTAAAAAGTGCTGAATCTGACCCAAAGTTACTATCGCCATCTCGATAAAAATATTGAGGCGTAGGCAGCTTCAGCTAGACCCAACTATGGAGGTGTTAATGCGATGAATGGATGGAGTTTGGCTTTTCTTGCTTGTTGTGTGGGCTTGATTTTCATCTCTCTTGAAAATGAGAGGAAAATGGAATATCAGCGAGGTCAAATTGAGGGTTTGCAGATGCAGATTGAGCGATCGCAGCCTAACGTAAATGTGACTCAGAACAATGAAACTAATGGAGTGAAAGTAAAATAACGATGGGAATTCAAGGTTTACTTTTTGGTGGCGGCGGCAAAGCGGCTAGCGGTGAGAAAGGTGGTGATTTAGCCAGCGGCGGTCATGCAATTAACCGCAGTCAGGTACTCGCACCCACAGACGCGGGGGCAATCTCACCCCTCAACCCTGGCAACTTTACCTCAATCCGTAGCACTCCCGTTGTACCCGCGCCTCGGTACTTTGCCCCAGAGGAAGCTGACGCGCTGGCTCAGTTGGAGAAGGAAAAAGCGATCGGCGCTAAGGCTTCCAAAAAAGCCTACAAGAAACTGGGGAAAATTGAAGGTCACGATGCCACAGTTCACAAAGCCCACAGAAAATATGAGGGGGAAGTAGCCGATCATGAACTCACAAAAAAGCAAGCTGACGCACGGCTAGGTCGCCACTTACACGCCCTACGCCCTCAATACGCCCGTTTGGGTTTTGGGTTAGAAAGGGCAGAGCAAAACGCAGACCGCCGCATTTCTGAGCTCAAATCAAAAGTAGCGGAGGCTTGGAAATGACAAGGGCAATGCAACTACTCAATTCCTTTATTGCGGGTTGCGTTGCCTCATCCTTTTTAGGATGGGTAGCAACCCTGCACCTTGTGGCATTTAAAGTTATTTCAGCTCTGATTTGTACAGCGGTGATTGTTTGGGGCTTAGCTTGGCTTTTAGATGACACCATTACAGCCCAGCTAAAAATTGAGCCTCAAAGTTTGCAGGCAGTTTTAGTTAGTGGCTTGGCTATGTTGCTGATAGGTTTGGGGGTAGTTTTATGCTCCTAAAACTTTACGCGCTATCAGGGACAGCATTAATATTGTGGATAGCGCCGCTCTATGCCCTAGATAAAAAAGTATCGTGGCATCGTGCCATCCAGGGGACAAGCTTAATTGCTGCTTTTGGATGTGCGCTCTCTGCTTCCTACACTGCTAAGAAATTGGCAGAAAATGAAGCTTACGAGAATGCTAAAAAAGCAGTTCTAATTGGAGATTTGCAGGATGAATTGGCACAGGGCGCGTACCTCTCAGAACAGGAAAGAAAGTTACAGAATCAGAAATATTTAGAGTCAATCGGCTATGGCTCAGCTAGTTCTAATGGTTCAGCTAGTTCTAGTGATGTGGAACGCCTAGAACGCTCTCTCGCACTGAGTTCTAAGGATAGCGTTCCAGAACGTTCCGGCAAGAACGCCCCCGTTCCGAACGCAGAACGCCTAGAACGGGTGCAAGAACTCAAGGCTCTGGGATGGGGGAAATCAAAAATAATTGAGCACATTTGGGGTGTTACTAAAGGAGGAAGCCCGAAGTATAAATCTGCTGAAAGTGAGTATGAGGAAATTTTGAAGCATTTTGAGGATGAGGTGGAATAACTAGAGAAATTGAGGGCAAATATCCTGAACCTAAGAAAGGAGTTTATATAGTATGAAATTGCCGGAAATTACTAAGCAGCAATACGAGATTTATCAATACTATTTACAGTGCGGAAAGTATAAACAAACTGCGATCGCATTCAACAAACAGCGAGAGCAAGTGAGGCAAATTGTAGCGAAAGTTAGGCGCAGATTGGAGTTAGGTTATTTGCCTCCTCAGTAATTACCTATTCCTTTTTCTGTACTCCCAAGGGCGCTCTAAATTGGGGTTTTTCCAAACTCCAATTTTCTCGTTAATAGCAGTTTTTTCTGATGATTTCACAGCCGCAAAATTAGGGCAATTCTTAGCATATTGATCGTAAGCATAAGCCATTCCCGCGATCGCTTCTTGGCTCTGAACTAAGCCGTGACTATTCCAAACTTCCGCCACAGTTCGACCATATCTGTCTGTGTCTACAATCCTTAATTTAACTTTATTTCCACCCTGATTAAGGAGCGATCGCAAGTAGTTGCGCGATTCAATTCCAAGCGGTTGTTTTAACTCCGGTGCGTCAATACAGGCAAATCTGATTTTGAGAATTTGCCCAGATTCTGATCGCACCCGAATTGTATCTCCGTCGTGTACAGAGTTGGGAACCACATCGAACTCTGGTAAGCCTTTAGCTCCATCCTCAGTCTGAAATTTCATATCTGCTAGGTCAACCGTTGCCGAATTTGGCAAAAGCGCATCGGAATGCGTTTTTGACTGCCAACCATACCAAACTAGGGTAGCGATCGCAATTATGGGCAGAGATTTAGTTAAAGCTGCGAAATTCATATAAAATCTTTTATCTTTTCACAGGATTTTACTATGAATATTCAAGTTATTGTGGCTGCGGTAATTTTGGCTTTTTCTCCGTTAGCTGCGATCGCTAGCTACACTCAGCCTCATGTAGTTGGGGATAAGATTTATTTTCCAGGTAACGCGCCTTCTCAAAAATCCTCTATTGAAAGCTTAGGGAAAACGCGATCGCCAAGTGCAAATGCTTGTGGGGTGGCAAAAGCCGCAATTACAGCATCGAATCCCTGGACAACATTTACTTATAACGGGCAAACTTATCAATTAGTTAATCTGCCAATTTATACCAAGCCTTCTGTTTGTGCCAAGGTTGGAGGTTCCTACATACTTTACATTCCCCAAACCCCTTGACAAGGTTTTGGGGTGCGTTTAAAATCTCCTATCTTTTCAGAGGATTTTGATTATGAATAGGTTTCAGAGGTTATTTGCGGGTATTGGTGCAGTCGGAATTTCATTAAGTTCGATCGCAGCGATCGCGGGACAGTATGACGCTCCTCATAAGTGGGTTGATTCAGCTAGTGGCAAAACTTATGTATATGTGCCGGGGCAAACTCCCGATGCTGCTGTTTCTGGGTTCAGTTCGGAGAAAGCTCCAACAACCCGGGTACTGACATTAAACAATTGTGGATGGGGTTCTTTTACGAAGTCCACAACTTCGCCTCCTACTAATATTACTGGCGCAAACTGGCCGCCTACTTCTGGTAGTGCAGTTACTTGCACTAAAGATGCAGCGCCAGCCACAACTTACACAGCCAGTAACACTTCCCCGGTCGGGACAATTATTGATGATGGGACAAAACTTTGGGTTAAGGGAGGCACAGGGCCCGGAGCCGTAACTCTTCAAATTACTGCCAGCGGTGCAATCACGACTAAAGCTAATGGTTGCGGATTCGTGAGAGTAACAACTAGCACATCCCGCCCAATGACTACCTTTAAAATTGGCGCAACTTCTTACAATCTCTCTTCCCTTCCTACTGTTACTTCTCCAATGATTTGCCGAAAAGTTGGCAATTCTTCGTTCACCTACGTACCTGCAACCTAATGAAGAAATTAGCGATCGCGTTGCTCACACTAGCAGCAGCAGCGATCGCCCTTCCTCAAGAAGGTGCGATCGCTGAAGTGATGAAGGCTTTGGATTCTTCAGGAAAAACTAGAATAATTATCACTGGTCTAACTCCTGAAGCTTCGGTTTCTAATCTTTTACTGGATACAGATTGGAAGACAAGTTACGGTTCTGTTTGGAGTGCTTGCGGGATTGCTAGTTTTACGGTTTCTCCAACAACTACGCAATTTCATTTTGGTCAACGATTTCAAATAGGATCTACTGTTTCCGCTGCTCCTACTTGTGCTTCTCTAGGCCATAATCAGAATGTGAGAGTAGGAAATACAGTTTATTTTCGTTACGTGGCGGCGAGTGGAGAAACTAGCAAATCGCAATTTATAATTCCTAAGCCTCGCACTAGGAAAGCTAATAAATGCGGCTTTCTTAGCTTTGTTGCCCCGCCCACTTTGTCCACTTTTGAGTATTCTGGGCAGGAGTACAATTTTCGGCAAATGAATTTAGTACAGGCTCCAATTTGTCGGAAAATTGGCAATTCTTACATTACTTACGTGAAGCAATGAAAAATTTAATCTCTGTATTGCTTGGATTAGCAGGAGTGATTGTTGCTCAAGGTGCGATCGCTCAAATCGAAATTTACTCAAAGGATAATTTAAAAGTTCCATCCACTGCTGTAATTGTAGGTTTCACTCCTGGTCAATCCGTGCAAATTGGATTTAATGCTTATCCAATTTCAAGGAATAATCTTAGCCCTACTTGTGGGCTAATTAAATTATCTAGCGTCACTCCTATTTTTAGAGCTAGATTGTTAGGTGGATCGTCGTGGATTGAGGTAGAATCTCTTCCTGTACAAACTTTACCAAGTTGCACAAATGGTGTCTTGGCGGAACCTCGAACTGCGATTTTTAAAACAGATGATAATAATATTTATATTCCGTCGTCTGTTCCTTCAAGCTATCAACTTTTAGCTGGTAGAGTGCTTAATAGAAAAGCTAATGCTTGCGGAATGATCAAGTTAACTATTCCCAGAGATACCCCTCCTGAGTGGGTTTATTTGACAATTAATGGGCAGCAAATTTATTTTGATGATGGCTCTAGTGAAATAAGAATTTGCCGTAAAATTGGTGGTCAATCAGTGATTTACCGACCTTTAGCTCCGTGATTATTCTTCCTCAATCACCGCCAGCACAATTAATTTAATCCTTTCAAGCTGCGATCGCATCTGTGACCATTCCCTCAGCACAGATGCTTTTTGTTTGTCTAAACTTGACTGTTGACCGAGATAAGTTTCAGTTGTGCTTGAGCCGAATCTGTAACTAACTTTGTACAACTCAAATCGCTGTATTTCACGCTTTGCTATGGCTTGCTGAATTTGAAACTCGCGCGATCGCACATCAAATTCAAGTACAGCTAGCAGCACAGAATCACGAGTTTTTAAAGCAATTTCCTCTTTAGATTTGCGTAACTCTTCAACTTTAACTCGCAGGTCAGAGATTGCGATCGCTGCTTGCTTTTGTTCTTGATTTCCACCTGTAAAACTGCGTAAAATTGGAATCCCAATCACGTTAAGCAGATTGTTAATTGTGCTAACTGGTGATGTAAATATCCCTAGTACATTCTGGAGAAAGCCAGTCTGTGCAGGTTGTTGCGTTTGTCCAGTTTGTCCAGCAGTTTGTCCAGTGGTGGTATTAAGCCTTAAAAAATACTGCAAAGCTGGCTCAAATACCGCCATCTGAATTGATTGCTTATTAGCCGTAGTAGCTTCCTCAATTTTCTCTTCAATTTTAGTGATTGACTCATCAATTTTCTTATTAATAGGACTGTTGCTTACAGCTAGCCCCTGGAGCTGAGAAATACAGGTTGATGTTGTGTCGAGACATGGGAGAGGACTGATTAATGATTTAAACATATCCTCATTAATCTGAGTCTGGATTAGCTTATCAATATCGCTTAAGTCAGGAGGGTTAAGCGGATTTTTGGCTTTGGGCTAATTGCTTCGCTTCCTCCCCCTTCTTCTGGTTCTTCGGCAGGTTCTTCTGGTTCTTCGGCTGGCTCTTTCTCTTCCCCTTCTTCCCCTTCATCTTTAGTTGTCGGAGTTGTTGGTGGAGGCGGGGGCGTTGCCTGGGATGAGCGGGTTGATGGTGGTGGAACTGGTACTGGAATTGCTGGAAGTTGTGCGATCGCTACCCCCGACAATAAGGGACAATTCAACATTAAGCTTATTGCCACTTTGACCGACAAATTTAATACGTTTGATTTGACCTGCATAAGGACTCCTAATTACAGATAATTGGGCTAGTTTGTCATCAACTGATGAAAGTTTAAGTTTTAAATCAGTTAATTGATAATCTTTGACTCGTTGTGCATTTTGTGCCTCAGCTAATTGATTTTGATAGAAGGATTTAGATTTATTTTCTTCTTCAACGCGCCTTGATACATTTAGCTGGTGTTGATATTCTTGTTGCTTGCGCTCATTCTTTGCTGTCTCCAGTTTACCAGTTGTTAAGTCTAATTCACTCTGCGAAACCTCTAATTTAGTTTGCGCTTCGGATAATTGTGCTGATTCATGTTCAAGGATTGCTGGATCTATTCCTTGAATACCTCTGAGATAATCAATCTGCCGCTGTTTCAAATCTAAAGTAGCTTGCGATCGCCTTAATTCTAATTCAGCTTTATTAATTGCTGCTTCATATTCTGCCGTGCTAAATGGTGGAAGGGGTGCAAGTTCTGGTACAGGTCGCGGTGCAGTTGGTTGGATGATTTGCGAACCTTCAACCCGTTTTAAAGATAAAGTTAATTGCTCTTTCTGTAAGATTAATCGCGATCGCTCATCATTTTGATCCGCAATTACTTGCCCTGCCGAAACTGCGTCACCAACAGCAACTTTTAAATCCTCTGGCTTGCTAATTTCCAAAGACATTTTATGGAGTCGTGGAGAGACGACAGCAGGAACATTAATCGGTTGCGGCTGCGGCTGCGGTGAAGATTGGGCTATTGATGCGGGTGGTTTATTGGATTGCAGGAAATTTAGCGCCCCAATAGTTAGGGATGCAGCGATCGCAAGTTGTGTTAAAAATTCCCTCATAACTTTGGTGGTGGGTAAACAACTTTAGCTTTGAGCGATCCGCTCCCGAATTGCAGATTTAATTTAGCGATCGCCAAACTAATCGGACAAGAATCTAATTGAGCTTGATTCCCCACAATTTTTAAAACTTGCAGTTGCTTGGGATTGACTGAAATTTGGATTTCCTCAGCACCATCAATTGTCACAGTCCCACTCAGGAAAATTAAACTTTGTGGTGAAGCTGCGGCGATCGCCTCCAACTTCGGCGCTATCTCTTCCTCTGAAAAATCCACTCCGAGCACTTGAGTTTGTGCAGCTTCGCCGGGTTGTGGTACGAGTCGAGTTGCTGCAATTTGTCCGAGTAACCCAGTTTTATAAATTCCGTTGCGGTCGGCAATCACAAACTCGTTGCCCTCTTGTTCTATAACCCAGAATCGTTGGTTAACAGGTTTGCGATCGCTTGTCCAAGTCCCAACAATATCAACATAAATGTGCTTTGATGCTCCCGACTGGCTGATAGTTTGCATCACACCGTCGCGAACTCCGAGCAACTGGTTCACCCAAAGTTTCACACCACCGCTGTCAATAGTCCAAATTGACAAAGCTAATATCGCCGCGAAGAATGCTAACAGCATAATTTCGCCTTTGCTCCCAGTTCTGATCCGTGCATTTGGATTACTCCCGCACACTGCCCAAACTGGTGAGGGCCAAAATAGTTGCACTCCCTCCGGTGTCAAGGTATCGGTACAGATCGCTATGAAGTGACCCAATGGCAAAGTTACCCAATTTATAGGTAACTTCTGACTAATAAAAAATGACACAGTGGCGATCGCAACTGTTGACCAAAGGCTGTGAGTGATGCTCCGGTGCGGCCATCTTTCCTCAATAAATCTCGCCAGCGGCCACACCATGCGCCCTACTGTACTCTGGGTATTGTCGATGTCTGGTAATTGAGAGCCAGCTATTAATAATGCGATCGCTGTGGTGTCGGCTGTTTGCAAAGCCAGCGATCCAATTGCAACACTAGCAACGGCGTGAGTAATTGCCATCATGCGCCTAACCTCTTTCTATTTCGGGTCATTCCCTGCCCTATATATTTGAAGCTCCAAGCCAGGGCCATTGATACGCCCCCGACTATATAGATAGTGCGATCGCCTAAACCTAAACCAACAAACCGCACTATCGCTAATGTGGAAAGTGCTGCCATGATGAAAGGTGAAATATCAATATAATCCCGGTGCTCAACTCCTGAAGAAATCCCCATCGCTTCATCACGGATCACTTTTTTGCAAAGCATCAAATTTTTACCAGCTCGTCGCTGTAATGCTGCCAGCCGAGATGGAGACAGTGATAAATTTAATGCGATCGCCTCTCTCTGCATGATGTCTCTAATCTGCAATTCTGTCGGCTGCGGTAGTTCCAGCTTTCCTAACCTGAGAAAAATTCCCTTTGCTGGATCGGTGATGCTCAGCAAAATTAACTGATTCCCGGTTTTGTGGATTTCCTCAATCCAGAGTTTAAGAGAAGTTGGTAATCGGTGAGCGTCATCAATAATGAGTAGGTTGTTGGTTAAATTACAGGCGATTTCATCCTTCATCTCGTCAACACTCATCGGACTTTCGCCAACTTCTTCACCCTTGGAATTGATCTTAGGTTTAGTTAACTCGATTTTGAGCTGTCTGCCGATTGAAATCAGAAATGGTTTTATTGAACCTGAGTAACTGGCGATCGCAACCCCTCTGAAAAGCGCATCGCAATGCGTTTTTACAGCAGCCGCAATTGTGGATTTACCAGAGCCTTGTTCCCCAATTATTAACAGTGATTCCCCTTGCTCAATTGCTTGACAGATTTTCTCCACTTCCTGATGGTGGAGTGGGGGAACCCTGCCAACATTCAGAGCTGACTGAGGCGATCGCTTTCTCAAACTCCCGGCATATAAAACCAGCAGCAATAAAGCCCCTGCACACGCCAACTCTGCCCTCATTCCAATCAGGGCAAAAACAAGGGAGAGGAGGGCGATCGCTACTGGCTTTATCCATATATTTAAACTCCGAGACTGAGCAACATTGCTCCTAAATTCTTTGGGTCGATTTCTTTTACCTCCTCAATTCTACTCTTGAGTTCTTGCGATCGCTGACTCTGTAAATTGGATTCGTGATAATCCCTGAGCTTTGATTTAACTAATACCTCAAGCTCAGCTTCACTATTCAATTCTCTTAATCTGCCAATTGACAAACCAAACCCACTATCGATCATTTGTGGTGCTACTGGCTCAGAAACAGATACAGCAGTAGGCTTAGCTTGACGAACTTTTGATGGAGCCGCAACCGCGATCGCAGAACCTTTAGCAGCTTCGCTTAAATTTATTTCCCGGTTGTTCACTCGATCGTAGTTTTCCCATGATTCCTCCATTCCCAAATTCCGCAATGCAGACCGCCACTTATATGCAGCGGCCTGCTTTATTCCATATCGTTGCCGCAAAGCGTTTATAGAAATTTCCTCTGCTCCCAGTTCCATAAAATCTCATCCTGCATAGAAAGGATGGGAGATTTTACACGCGATTCGATCCACTCGTCAACTACTTCAGCGTCCGCATAATATGCGCCAGCAATAAAGCTAGCACCTAGAGCAATTGCACACCCCCAGATTTTCCACAGTCCGGAGGCGATTAGATTTGTACGGTGTCGCTTTGCTTGATCTGTGGAAATTTTGCAATGATTAGCAATTTGCTCAATGGATAAATTAGGATTTTTCTGCTTTAATTCCATGATGCGATCGCGAATTTGCTTTCCCCGTTTATGGCTTGGCCAATCTTTTCCGAGGATTTCTCCATCCCCTTCTATTGCTCCTTGCAAATTTGCTGTGCGATCGTATGTCACGAGATAATTTTTTTTCATAAAATAACCCCCTTGAAAAAGTGCGATATTTTACACGCTTTTGAGGGGGTTGTGAAGTGATAAGAGTCACTTAATTTCACAATTTACCTTACCTTCGAGTCCATGCTTTATCATCAGCTCTCCAACCATTATCAACACTGTTTTAATGTCTGCTGTCGGGTTTGTTTGCCAAGCTTCCCTAACTTCATTTATCAAAGCTTCTTGATATTCTTTTGGAGTTCCGGGTTTGAAATCAATTGTGAAATCCATTCGTTTCATTTTCATGCTTTGCACCTCCGATCTAACTCATCATCACAAATTGCCATCAAAGACTTGATTTCCTCATCAGTTAACCGCTGAACTAACAGCTTGGTTTTAGTTTCAAAATCAGTATTAATCAGACTGTGAGTGATTGTTGTTGCTTGGTCAGCTTCAAAAACTTTGGCATTACTTATCACACCAATTGCAGTTTCTTTGCACCAATTGTTATCAATTAATGCAGTTACTGTGTGTGGATCGTGAGCTTCGGAAGCTGCGCGATCGCTATCCCTCACATCTGGCAATACTGATGCTTTGCCATTCTTTAGCCCCAACTCACGGGCGATCGCCCTCTGTTCTTCCTTGACACTGATGAATGATGCTGGCGATGGCTCATCCCTCCTCACAAATTCTATGTCGTCAATGGTCAGTAGAGGAGCAGCAGTTGTCAGGTGAATTTTAAAAAAGTGGTTCTCGAAAGAGGCAATCAAACCAATTTCGCCCTCGAATTGACCGCGTTTAACCCTTACCCAGTCACCTATTTTTAGTTCTTGTTTAACATTAGTTAATTGTTGACTGTTAGCTGTTAGTTGTTGGTTGTTAGCAATTGGCAATTGGCTATTACCAATTAAACTAACTGTTCCCCAAGGTTGAAACACCTCAGAGAATTTCTGCGGTTCACGACCAAAGTAAACCAACACGCAATCAAAATCTGCGCCTTTTACTGGTTCGCCGTCTTCATTTAAGAAAGCAATTCTGCCACGCCAATTACATATCGCAGAGGCGTATTTGCTGATTAGTTCTCCTGTTCCCTGATTATTAATACAGCCAGCTTTTAAGAGTGCGATCGCACCCTTCACATCACCCCGTCCACGCATAAAGCAGAGTTTTTTTACCCAAGGTAGAGGATCTGAGAATGGAGGATTTAGGAATACGTAACCTTCCCAATCTTGTGATAATCCGTCATCTTCTTTGGTGAAATGTTTTAAAGCTGGTACAGATTTTGCATCATCAGCAGCCGGATCTAGTGTGATTACCCCTCCAAGTGCAGTTTTCACTAGGAATAAAATCGGCTGTTCTACTGTGTCCGGTGTGCGCCAGCAATCAGGATCAGAAGGCGCGGCCGCAGACTTGAGCGATCGCTTCGACTCTCTCACAGCTTCCAACGCCCAATTTAAACCCAAAGTTTGCCCCTGCTCCAAAAGCGAAATCTGTTGCGCTTTTGACTCTATCAGCTCCCAATTCTTCGCGATTGCCATGTAATTCTGTGCGGTGCGGGGTTTGAGTTTGACAGATTCCAAACTTCCCTCAAACTCTCCATGTTTGCAGCGGCGCTTAAATTCCTGCAAACATAACCCGGCTAATCGAACTCGGTAAAGCTTGATCAGTGCAAGGTTGAACTCTTCGCGCTCGATGCTGGTAATCGCTTGATGTTGGCCGAGTGCTTTGGCTAGTAATTCATCCTTATTCAGAGCACCTAAATTTAATTCCTCAGATAAGGCTTGTAAGGTATTCAATTCGCTTGAGTCCCACAGCGGCAACTCTCCAATCGAGAGCATTTCCGAGGGCTGCACGGCGATCGCGGTTTGTTCTGTCACCGGAGACAACGCCGACCTGTAATCTTGCGCCTGGAGTTGTCGCAAGTCCAACGCAGTCCGCGTCTCTGCTGGATTGCTGTACCCCTGTGGCAACTGGTAGCCAGCTTCTAGGAATTCCGGGTTGCAAACTTCCCCCGCTTGCAATAGCCCCAATTTCTCTAACTGATTCTCCAATCTGTTCTTCCCAGGGGGTCGGACTCCATCGCTCCCCGATAGAGCTCCTGGCGATCGCAGTAATAATGATTCTTCCCCGATTCCAAGGGGCGGCAAAGTGTCTGCTGCTGATAGGTTGCCATTCGCAAATGTACCCGCTTTCGGAAAGATTTTTAAGGATTCCAGCGAAGTAGAGGCGATCGCTTCCTGGTCGCTCAGGACAGTTGATGAGTCCTGGCACATTTTCGATAATTGCGAATCGGGGTTGCAATTCTCGGATTGCGTCAAGGACTGCGGGGAAACAGTCTCGCTCGTCGGCTGCTCCCAGTCTGTTTCCATCAACTGAGAATGGCTGGCAAGGGGGGCTTGCTGTGATAATGTCGGCGTTACAATTGAGTCTGTCTCGGACATCTCTAAAGATTTGTCCGTATGGGTATCTGAGTCCGAGAATGTCTCTACAGTATTGATCTTGTTCGCAGAAATAGCTGGGTTCTTTTCCCCACAATTTAACCCCGGCGTAGGGGAATCCTGCTCCGATGCCGCTGCACAAGTCGAGCCATTGCCATTGTTTGATTGATTCCATATTTCCTCTGCTGAAGTTTCATCAGTGTGTTCCCATTCCCAGTCAGTCCAAGCTACTTTAAAAGCTTCTAAGTTGCTGAAATTTTTTGGGTCAGGAGCCTTTTTTAAATGCCTGATTTGTGCTTCTCCTTCCGTCCCATCATCCCAACGTATTTCTACGCTTTTTGGCTCACCGGGGTCGCGTTTTCGACTAATTTCAGTTTTTAAAACGACTCCGTACCTGACAAGGTATTGAAGAGATTTTCCCCAGTCGGGATTATTCAAATCTTCTTTTATGCGATCGCCAACCTCAAAAACGCATTCCGATGCGCTTTTTAATCTGTTGATTTCTTTGATTTCTTCCTCGCTCCATTCGATTTTACCTTCCCATATTTCTAATTCAGTTCCCTCACCAGATACCAAAGCCCCATTATCTGCACTATCACTTCCTCCTGATTCCAGAAGTTCAGCGCTTCTTTTACTTGCCAGTAGTGAATGCCCGTTACTGCTGCTATCTCCATTGTGTTCTGCGGTGGCATCTCCTCGATTGTTGTTAGCACTTTTAGAAATACTTGCCGAACTTGTGGATTTTTTACTTTTTGAATTAGCACTGACTGCATTAGATCCTCTCCGTTTTGTAGTAGTTGATTTCATTGGATTTCCTCTATTCGTAGGTGAATTGAAAAGATAACTGTTGGTGTTTCTGCCGTACCGCCCCTTTTTTCTCCAACTGTGCGATCGCTTTTACTGCATCAGGTTCGCAAATTTCCCATCGATTGCAAAATGATGTGATGTGCATTCCTTCGGCTCCGTTGGGATAATCCAGAGTTAGCGCAAAGTAAATATAAGCGCAGTCGTTGAGGATTTTTTTCTCTCTTAGACTCAGTAATTCCTCTCGGTTAATTTTGTAATTAGAGTTGTCCCCTTGGGGGATATTTATAACTGTTGGAGATCCTAGCTGCATAAATTCCTCTAGTAGAAAGTTGTCGGGTAACGTTGATAATTGCACTTACTTTCGATGCAGCTTTCTAGCCCGTCACTTGAAAGCATTCCCGGTAATTTTTTCCCGCACTTGGGACAGCGTGAAAGGAAAACTACAAGTTCTCTTTCTGCCCCTCTTTTGGTTATGTAAGCGCCGTGAGAAGCCCACTTTTTAGCAAATTCATAGGCGTTCATTTATCCCTCCATAATTTCAATTCCAAAGTGAGCGGCCGCACCTTCCCAATCGTGCGGGTACATCCGCTTGAGTTCGCTAATAGTGAATTTTTCCCCCGGCGGAGAATTGCCGGAACTTTGATCAACTCCAGAAGCTTTTGGGTAAAGCGATTGAAATTCTTCCCAATATTCCAAGCCGTGAGAGTTCAGCCACGCTTTGCGGCTGCCGATTTTGAATGAACACTCGTCAATTTTTCGGTTGCAGAATTTTTCAAATCCCTCTCTCAAAGTGGGTGAGAGAGTTTGAATTAAGTCTGAATAAGTCTGTATAGTCTGAGGCGCTGTAGAACCTTTTGCTGGTAAGGGTTTCAGCCTTTGAGAGTTCGTTTTTCCGGTTTTTTGGTTCGTTTTTCCGGTTTCAGAGTTCGGAATTTCGGTCTGAGAGTTCGGAATTTCGGTCTGAGAGTTCGTTTTTGCGAACTTTTTTGTCGGCGTACAAAAATTGGTGATTTCAACATCTGAGTGCTTAAAATCAAACCAGCCCATAGCTTCAAATCTGGCGATCGCAGCATGGTAGGCAGTTTTGCCGATTCCAGTTGCAAGTAAAATCTCAGCAACCTTAACTTTTATAGGCTTGTCCCCAAATCGGTCAAGTTTTAGCAGGTAGAAGAAGAGTTTTGACTCGGTTTTGCTCAGGCCGTGTTTGATAATTTGGTCTGCAACCTCATCTTTAATCTGAACGTAAAGCTCTTTTATCTGTGTCATGGCTTGCACTCTGTCTCAATGGTTTGAGGAGTGCGACTATCGAACTTGTGATAAACTTCGTGTCCGCAGAGTTTGCACAGTTGTTCTTGATAGTCGCCGCAGAATTTCTCAGTGAATCCGGAGCGATCTAGCCAGGTGTGGTATTCAGGGCAAAAGTATTCTCGTTCTTTGGTCTTTGTCATGCACGTACCTGTTCATGTGATATAAATAGATCAATTGGCGATGTAAAAAATTTTAAGCCAATACTGAAATTATAGCCTAACTTTTCAGTAACTACTTAATTGGATTATTAAAATTAATGAAGTTTTGTGAAGCTCTAGATCGGACTCTGGAAGATTATGGAATCTCTGCAAAGTGGCTCTCAGAGCAGTCTGGTGTGAGTATGCAGATGATTTCTCAGTATCGCAATGGCAAGCAAAGAGTTTACTCCGACAGTTTGGAGGCTATGGTGAATGCCTTGCCCTTGGAAGTGCGGCGGCATTTTTACAGTTTGATGAATGGCGATCGCATTCCTAATGTTTCTGTTATGTCCGAGATCGAGTTAGCTGATCTTATGGATCAGATTGCAAAAACTTTACGAAAGCGAACTGACGCACGTTCCCCAGTGCGTATATAATTTCTTATCTTTTCGGGGATGTGGCTATGGAATCTTTAACTTTATTGGGTGATAATCTTGTGGAAGAAATTTATAAAATTATTCGTGAGATGCCTGCGGAACAGCAATCAGAATTGATTAATAAGATCCTTGAAGGATCTGGTTTAGTAGTTATTATGTCTAACGGTTCTGTTACGGGCAACACGATCAATGTTGGCGGTGGTAAGTATGAAAAGCTTGCTCAGAAAATAGAGGAGGTTGCTGCTGAAGTTCGTAATCTCAGCAATGTTCGCAATTGATATAATAGGGGATCGGGGTTTGATTCCCCCACTCCCCTCATCACAAAAATTTATAGGGCAACCGACAGCGGCAAAAATCGCCCCAAGATTTACTTATATAGTTACAGCCGAGATACGGGCAAAATAGGACATGACGTAAAGTTTTGTAAAGAAACGCTTTAAACCATTACTACGTAAGCATTTCAGCCTTAGCGTACAATTTTCCCGTTTGGGCACGGTGATGCCTGTTTTAACTTCCCGCACTCACTACGGGAAGTTAAATTTTTTCGACCTTCCACCCAGATTGACCGCCAATTTTCTTAGGCTGTCGGGTGAACTTGAAACTCCCGCGCTCGAACTGCTGACCGTGTGGTTTCGTTCCCAAAAGTTCCAGCACTTTGGAACTGGGGAGGATTAAGTTCTGCTCGGTAGCGAAGATTAAAGCCTTGTATTCTGCCAGCGGGTCGCGTGGTGACGCAAAATGTTTGGCGATCGCTTCAATCATTGTTAGAGCTTCAGTGAAATTATCTTTATCTACTGTAGCTAGTGCTGTGCTGATTTTTGGTTCTAGTGTTGTTTTAAATTCTTCAAGTTTGCCACCAGTTTTAATGTGTGAATCAAGCCGATCTAATTCTTCCAGCTGCTCACCGGAAATATAAGCTCGTGTACCTTCTTTCTCTGGCTCAATATTTGCTGCTGCAAACCTAGCATAAAGTGCTGTACGTCTTAGTCCGTAACGGTTTTGGAGGTCTTTAACGGGAAATTTTAGGTCATTCATAACTGTTCGGTGTCTGTTCACTGAACATATTTTAACCTGTTCAGTGTGTGTTCGGTGAACAGTTCACCGAACGTTATTTCAGCCTCTCAAGTAATTTGATAATTTCCTCAATCTCTTCTTTAGAAAGGGTTTCAGCTAATTCTAGAATTTTGGTTTGCACTGGTTTACTTTTGGTGCCGATGTTGTCAGTTTTAATCGTTTTGCCATTAGCCCCTAAACGCTTGCCGTTAGAGTCAATCAATCCTTCTTCTAGTAAACGTTTTCGCCATTTCGCGACAGTTGGCGCTGATGTTCCGCAGATTTTGGCAAGAAAGCGATCGCTGCGGAGAGGATCTGCGATTAATGCTGATTTGACTGCCACCATCAATGAGGTATCACTGTTTATAGTTGGGTTTATAGTTTCCTCATTTTCAATTGTTGAAGTGATTGGGTTATCGCCCTTTACAGTGGTGTTTACAGTTGGCAATTCCTCTGCTACTGGCTGCAATATTTCCTCTTTTACAGTTGGCTTTACAGTTGGTGGTTCAAACGGTGGCAGTGTTTTAATTCCACGTTTGTTAATGTGTTGAGCGCAATGCTCAGCGAAAGCTAATTTTTGCTCATTGGTAAACTTCTCCGCTTGCTGCCACCAATCCATAAGACGCGGTGCTTTAGTTTTGCCAATTCCTTCACAGACGGTTTCAAAATTCCCTGTGCAATGTCGCTTACTGCTAGAGATTGATGCTTGGTTGCGTGAGGTTTTGCAGATCCAGAAATTAAAATCACTGGTTCCGTGCTTATCGCCATCCTGCTCAAAAATAGTGAAGACCGTATCATCTGGGATGTCCAAACAGATGAATTGATAGTAATTTGAGTGTTTATCGCTTTCTGGCTCCCCATCGGTTTCTCTAACTGCCCATTGGTCTAGTCCTTTAATCCAGAATTTTGACCAAGTGCTCGAATGCTGTTCGCTCCCCGAAATATATTCAATGTTGCAAAGGGTTGATTCTGCATATACATCAACGGTATTTGTGTCATTTACAGTAGGGTTTACAGTTTGTTCTGTAAAGTCTTCTTCAACTTCTGGTTTTACATTGACAGTTGGGTTTACAGTTGACAGTGATTTAGGAAGCCAGTTTGGATTGCCAATTAAGTACAGTTCTGATTTGCTGCGAGTGAGTGCCACATATAACAGGTTATATTCCTGTTCTAGTTGCCAGTCTTGTTGATTGCGCCACACCATCGGCATTTCTTCAGGTCGCAAGATGAAGATGCGATCGCCTTCAAGTCCTTTGGCGCGGTGGCAGGTGCTCAGAGTAATTGGTGAAGATTCATCGCTAAAGAGGTTGTCAATGTAATATTCTAAGTGCGCGATCGTTGTTGCCCTGGGCTGTGATTTGTAGATTTCGGTCAGGGCATCGAGCTTGTCCTTCAGCATTTCGATCAACTGTTCTTCATTGTCCAAGCCTCGGTATCGCTCAGCCTTCGCAGTTCGGTACAGCAGAACTGCTTTGTGAAATTCGGGGTAGGTGAAGTTGGGCATCTTCGCAATATCTTGCAGGTCGCCTTTGATTTGCTCCCCGATCGCCTTGCCCTTCACAGTTGCGGCGATACCTCGACCGATTAACCGAATGCAGAGATTAACCAGCGGTGCAGTTTTCCGACAGATCACCATGTCGCCTAATGTGAGCTTGCAGTGTTTGTCGCTCCAGAGATCGTCAGTGGCGATCGCCTCAATTTTTCCCGCTATCGCTTCAGGATTTGCCTCGATAGGAATCTCTGGGAAATTCCATTTAACTAGCTTGATGTGATCTGATGGACAACGGTAGCAGAGTGATAGTGGTAACTCTGTCGCCTTGGTTCGTTCCAAAATATTTTGGTAGGAATTGCAGTCAGCTCCGGCAAAGCCCATAATTGCCTGTCGCGGATCTCCTACAAATAACAGTCGTCCTTCATTCCCGGCTAGGGCGATCGCGAGTTCCAACTGTGCGGCGTTCAAATCCTGGCACTCATCGATCAGCACAAATTTATAGGGCGAAAACCAGCGCTGCTTGTGTAGTTGCCATTTCACCGGGAGCCAGATTTGATCTGTAAAATCAAACTTGATTTTTTGATTGGCTAAATTTTCACCAATAGCTAAAACTTCAGCGATCGCAGTGGCGATGATATTTGGCTCGAAAAGGTCGGGCATTTCAAAATGCTCACCAATTTCTAAAATCGTTTCAACTGTCGGCTCTTGGTTTGTGAGTCGTACCAGGTCAATTAACTTGGTGAAGTCTTCATCTCTGGCGATCGCTCCTTTGAGTTTCAAATCTCCAATGGTTCCTCGTCGTCCTATTAGCTCCAAATCTTGGGCAATCGATTTGTATTTATTTGACTTAACTTCTACATCGTAAGAATTTTGGATGGATAGAAATTTTTTAACCAAAGACCATCCGGCACTGTGCAAAGTGCTGATCGACTCCCTCCACTCGTTACCGAATTTCTTAACTAAATCAAGGCTGTTTGCTTTTCCAAATACTGCGACTTTGATATCATGCGGTTTTATTCCAGCTTCTTGTAGTGCGATCGCTGCAATCCTCAATGTGGTAGTTTTCCCCGATCCTGCAACTGCGTTACAGCAGCCGTGACCCGTCCCGGTTTTAACCCAGTTAACAATGTTGGTTTGATATGATGAGAGTTCCATACTTGGGGTAACTGTAAATGCTTTACACTTTATATGTTATCCCTTTTTCTTTGTCCTGTAAACCCCTTTACAGTATTTTTTAGAATAATAAAACCCCCATTTTCACGGGGGCAAAAGCGCAATGTGATGCGTTTTTAGAGTGAGAGGAAAAGTTTTAATGTTCCCTCATCTGTTTGCTCTAAATGGGTTGGATCTATCTCTATCATTCCCGGCTCTTGAAATTTAGCGTGTAGGTAATCTGCCCAGATAAAATTGATTCCGGCATTGGCTGCACATTGTTGATCTTCCGGGCGATCGCCAACCATCCAGCAGTCCTCTACTTCCTCAGTTTCAGATTCAATCAAGGCTAGTTTGATCATTCCGTCTCCCGGCTTGCGGTAAGTTCCTTGTAAGTCTGGGTATTTTTCAGCTACACAATGGTACATATTGCGATGGCAACGGTAAGCATATTTTCCCTCATAATCAGGGCAGAAAATTACAGAGTAAAGCTCAGGGAATGATTCTAGGGTGATGAGTTGTTCTGCGATCGCATCTTCTAAAGATTTGTGACCAGCAGCGACACCGCCCTGGTTTGTTACCCCAATACATACAAATCCTTTTGAATGGTAGTATTTCACTGCTTCTTGAGTACCGGGAATTGGTTCTTGATCTTCAGGTTTATTAATGAATTTTGCGCCGCTTTTAGGCTGGCGAAGTGTGCCGTCGAGGTCGAAGAAGAAGAATCTAGTCATTGAATTTTCCTCGTAAATGTAATCATTAGTGTTGTGATCGTCGCAATCGTATCCAGTTCCAGCTCTCATTATTTTAATTAGTTGGCGATCGCTCACTTCGACCGCCAGATATTGTTAGTCCTAGTGAGTGGGTGTTTGTATTAGTTGTCGTTGCTGTCGTCGTCTCTTTCGCTTACTGAAGTGCTACCGCAATATGGGCAGCAGAGTTTATCAAAGTTGGGTGATTCGGGGTCTGTGTTTTCTGTTAGATAAACAGGTTTTCCTTCGCAGTTGTTGCAGTAATATTCTGTCATGTTTCCTCCTGATAATTTACACCACCCCTTTTAATGCTCCTGGTGGTACTGAGCAGAGAATTAAGCTATTTTTCTGAATTGTAATGAGTACCGAGCTGATTTAAGTTTAGGTACAGAGTGAAGTACACGGCTGTCAAATTGCATAACTTCCCCGTGTTTCAGGTGATAATTCTGCCGATTCCATCTGAACTTTGTAGTGCCGCGATCGCCGAATAAATCAGCCTCGCAATCAATCAAATTAATCATAATCACAGTCGGCTCAAAACACTTTTTATCTAAGTGTTCCCCAATTTCTCCCCCGATTTCATAGCGATAAAGTAGGATTGAATCTGATTCGGGAAGGAAGCGATCGCGCAATGCTGCAAGATAAGGATCTGATTCGATTGGATCTCGCTTGTAGCAGTGGGATTGAGTGAAATAAAATTCAGCTTCGGTTCCCCACCATTTCTTAGTTCTGCAAGTTTGGCGGCCGCTAAAAACTTCGGGTTCTAAAGGTTGGCGATCGCACCAGTTCATTAAGCGATCGCATTCAGTTGGGTTAAGAATTGTTAGAGTTTTCATGGTTTCAAAAGCGCATTTCGATGCGTTTATTGGTTTTGCTGTTGCTGTTGCTTTTTCTTCTCTAGCCATTCTTCTCGGCTAATCACACCTTTTTTGTTAGGTTGATCGGTTATAGGTGCTGATTGATTTGTGGCTGGTTTGGGCGCTGAATTTTGTTGATTGGATTTTGATTTTTTATCCCACAAATGCAGCCCAATTCCAAATTTTGCGGCTGCACGTCTGAATGCCATCGCTTCGGCATTTGAGCTTGGATCTCCAAAGTCGCTGCAATCGCTCATCTCGTTTCCGGTAGCTTCGCGGGTTAGCGATCCGTCGCTGCCGTGTATTGTAAGGCTGCCTTCGATCAGTGTGCGATCGCCCATAAATTGGCTTCTTATTTTCCACTCCCAGTTGCCTCCGGTGTATTGATCGAGGATTCTGCATAAATTTGGCCAAGGGATGAAAGGAACTTCTCCAACTTGCTGTCTTTTCTCGTAGATGGGCTTTTTCTTAAGGTATTCTGGCTTGATTGGCTTATTGAAGTCTTCAAGAATTGCTGATAGTTCGCGCTTCATTTTTCCTCCAAAGAAGGGGGGAAAGTCCCCCTTTTCTATCTAAATTTTACCTCTTAGAATGGCCGTGAATTGTAGGCTTTTTCCAATTCTTCGCGCTCGTACTGTGTCCAGATTTCGGCTGGTTCTTCCATCTCTTTGCAGATATTTAGATCGATCATGATCCCTGCTGTATTTGTGAGATTTGCAAGATCGATTACAGCATTTTCAATCTGCTTTTGGATCTTCTCTCCCTCTTTTTCCCACAATCCCTCGAAGCCATGATCGCTGGCTGCTATTGCTAAAGATTCCAATTCTTCGCCTAATTTTGTGAGCTTTGAGCAGAGAGAAAAGTATTCTCCGCCTTCGATTTCTGCAAGTAGTTTGTCTAGCATGATAAGATCCTCAGTACAAATTATTTAACTTGATGGGAGTCGTTAGCGCGGCTCCTTATTTATTAATATAGCGTGATATCACGCTGTTGTCAAGCATTTTATTAAAATAATTATGTGATATCGCGCTATAATGGAATGGGTTGAGCTATAGGTATTTTTATGGTTGGTAATCCGAATTTTGGTAAGGAATTTGATAAAAAGTTTGATTATGGGCGATCGCGCCCTTTTGATTCAACAATCCTTCTGCGGCTGTATTCGGAGGATAAAGAGAAGCTGGAGGCGATCGCAGCTTCAAAAAATCAATCAGTTTCCGATTTAATCAGATCGCTGGTTGGGGAGGCGATCGAGGCCGCTGCGCGGCCGAGTCCCGGAGCGCAGCGGAGGGCAAAGGCTAAAACTGCAACTGAGAAAAACTAAACCATCGTCTGGGGGTGGGTTGGTGGGCAGCGACCGACAAGGGGAGGGGAGGCGGTGACAGGCTCCTGGGAAAACGACAGGCGATCGCTCCGCCGACCCTCGCCGCCGAAGGGAGCAACTAGGCTAAAACCAAAACGAAAGACCCCGACAATGAGGCCTCATGAAAAACCCCCAGAGATAATCTGGGGGTTTGATTTATTTGTGCTGTTTACCCTCGCCTTTGAGCCTTTGGTTAAAGTTCCGAGTCGCCGCTGATTGTGATTTGCAAGTGACAACTAAAAAAATCATCTCTGCTTTCTCAACTCCAACTTTGTAGCCTTCGGAGTCTACCCACATTATTAATGAGGCGTGTTCGCTTAATTTTTCCGTCCTGATGTATTCCATTTCTTCTCCTTAATTTTTTGTTCGCCGGCGCAGCCGGCACAAGCCGGGGGCGGCGGCGCAGCCGCCCGACCCCGGCCAGCGATCGCCTCTCTCGTGGGAGGCCCCAACCCCGCCAGGGCCGAAACTAGAACAGCGACAACTGGCGAGGCGACGCACCGAGGAACCACCAACCACCACCAAGCGGCGAGAACCCCCACGAAGCGGGAGGGGCGAAGCCGAAGCAGAGGCAGGAGAGACCAGAGCCAGCAGCGAAAGCAAGGGAAGCCCAGGAGCCGGAGCCAGACCCAGAGAAACACCGGGAGGAACGCGCAGAGGGAAGCAACCCCGGCGGACACTCGCTGGAGGGGAAACACACCCACAGTCCGCCAGAGCCAGCGGAACCGGAACCGGAGGCGGCGACAGCGCGGACACACGCGACGGAACGAGCAGCGAAGGAGCCGGGGCCGACACCGAAGGAAGCGGCGCGGAACACAACCGCCTCCGGGAAAGCGCCCCGGAAAAACTCATCGACCCCCCGTTGGCAACCAACGAACACGGGGCAGTCCGAGAGAAC
>DATGYA010000800.1:0-2381 GCA_035298405.1 Kamptonema sp.
ATCTGCGGTTGGGAATTACCAACTACTGAAATCCCGTCGTGAGTGTTCCCAGTAAAAGTATTATTCGCGATCGTCGGTGCGCTCGATTCGATCCATAAACCGTAGCCCCGGTAATTAGGATTCGTCACCGTCACGCCCGTAATTTTCGCTCCATCAGCCGCTAAAATCGCGATATTTTGACCAGCCGAAGTCGGACTAATAAATTCTCCTCCACCTTGGATCAGGATATTTTGACCGCGAGAGTTGGGATCTCCCTGAATTGTGACGTTAGGCTTGAGGATCAAGGGAAAAGATTCGCCGCTTTGAGGGCTGTAGGTACCAGGTGCTAGTAAAATTAGGGTATTGGGTTCAGCAACGCTCAAAGCACGGGTAATGGTTTTGAAAGGAGCGCGATCGCTACCATTGCCACCCCCATCATTACCCCCAGATGCACTCACGTACAATACATTCGTCTGAGACAATTGTTGCCCCTGAGAAACTTGGAATTCTTGTAACGGCGGCATTTCTTGGGCAAAAACTGGCTGATGGAGTCCCAACCAAGCTGATGCTACAAAAATCGGCGCAAAGCGGCAGTAGCAGCCTGCTCTCCTGTATTCTTCTGCTAAACTCACGGCTCTCCTCCGAAGTGTGGTGTAGTTTAACGGTTCTAAATTTGTTAAGTCTCATCTATTATGTAGCGCTTGAACCTAATCAAATAAGTAGATGGACGTAAGAAAATTTATAAAATTATATCGGTTAATGGCACAATTTGAAAGTGCCATCGCTGGGAAAGCTGGCAAGAGTACAGAAGTATTGTAAAGTTTGTTTAAGAATAGGGGGTTGAGTAAGGTTGTGAAAAATTATAAGGGTAGTTCTGATGGGCGATAAACAAAGTAAGAATATATTGGCGCAACCAGCCCTCTGCCGGATTTTAGATGCAAATCTAGACAGATCCCGTGAAGGCTTGAGGATTATTGAAGAATGGTGTCGGTTTGGTCTCAATAGTGCTGAGCTAGCTAAGGAATGCAAGCAACTGCGGCAGGAGTTGGCTTCTTGGCATAGCATTGAACTCAGAACTTCGCGGAATACTCCTGGCGATCCCGGCACTGACTTGACTCACCCACAAGAAGAACAGCGATCGAGCATAGAACAGTTATTGCAGGTGAATTTCAGCCGTGTGGAAGAAGCGCTGCGAGTAGTGGAAGAGTACAGTAAAATTTATAATCCTGAGATGGGGTCGGCTTTTAAGCAGATGCGCTATCGGGTTTATACTCTAGAAAGTAGTTTGTTGGCTTATCGACGACAGCAACAACTAGCGCGATCGCAATTCTATTTGGTGACTTCTCCTTCAGAACATTTATTCGCGATCGTAGAAGCGGCTTTGCAAGGTGGTTTGAATATTGTGCAGTACCGCGATAAAACGGCTGATGATACTGTTAGGCTGAATAAGGCACAAAAGCTCTGCGAACTTTGCCATCGCTACGGCGCTTTGTTTATTATCAACGATCGAGTTGATTTGGCGATCGCGATCGGTGCAGACGGCGTACACCTTGGACAACAAGACATACCCATAAGTTTAGCGCGGCAGTTGCTCGGCCCTGGACGTATTGTCGGCCGTTCTACTACTAATAGCGAGGAAATGCACCAAGCAATTAAAGAGGGAGCTGATTATATTGGAGTTGGCCCTGTTTACGAAACTCCGACTAAACCTGGTAAATCAGCAGCAGGTTTGGATTATGTGCGTTACGCGGTTGAACATTCTTCTGTTCCTTGGTTCGCGATCGGGGGAATTGATATCAATAACCTGGAGGAAGTATTGAAGGCAGGAGCAGAGCGGATCGCAGTTGTACGATCTGTAATGGAAGCTGAACAACCCACTCTGGTCACGCAATATTTTATCTCTCAATTAACTCGCGTTCAAACTCTGCGAGCTCAGAAAAATCTCCCTGGAAATTCTTAAGAAGTTTTGAGTTTTGAGTTGTGAGTTAAAAGAGTTGTTAACATCTCTTCTAACTTAGGCAAAACATTGAAGTGTAATTAGCAAACAAAGAGAAGCAGTATCAGGCATTGAAATGTAATTGCGATCGCACTCCCCTCAAAACTCAAAACTCAAAAGTCTCCCCTTCCCCTCCTCAACTCAAAACTCAAAACTCAAAGTTTTTCAACCTTGTCTCATGTCTAATCAAATTACTTTGCAGGTTAACGGAGAATCCCGTAATTGTCCACCACAAACCCAACTGCCTAATTTACTGCAACATTTAGGGTTAAACCCCAGGTTAGTAGCCGTGGAATATAACGGTGAGATACTGCATCGGCAATTTTGGGAAGAAACAGAAATGCAAGAAGGGGATCGCTTGGAAATCGTCACCATTGTTGGAGGAGGATAAGAAATTAAAAATTAA
>DATGYA010000801.1:0-15375 GCA_035298405.1 Kamptonema sp.
ATCTGTGCAACCGGGCGACCTAATTTTCTTCGGAACTGTGGATAAAGCTACTCATGTAGGCTTATATCTGGGACAAGGGCGTTACATTCACAGTTCAGGGAAAGAACAAGGACGTAACGGTATTGGTATTGATATCTTGTCAGCAGCAGGCGATCGCGTTAGTCAAGCCTACTATCAGCAGTTGCGGGGAGCAGGTAGAGTAGTGAAAAGTTATGGTGTCAATCCCTAGTGGGAATTTATTTGCCCTTATTTCCCACCTCAGACATAATACTATATGACGGGGATTTTAGTCCAGCTCTAATGATGAATTTGCAATAGGTGGTAGAGGAGTGAGTACGGCATTATTTTTGGAAAAAATGGCTGGGCAACCAGGGGATGCTGAAGCGATCCCTGATGTTTCAGTGGTAGTACCGATTTACAATGAAGTGGAGAGTTTGCCTCATCTGATTGAGGCGATCGCATCCAGCATCCAAGCATCTGAACTCAGTTATGAAATCATCTGCGTAGATGATGGTTCTAAAGATGGTTCTGGTCAATTACTCAAGGAACAAGCTAACAATAGAAACGACCTTCGGGCTGTAATTTTGCGCCGCAATTATGGGCAAACTGCGGCAATGTCAGCAGGTTTCAATCACGCTCGCGGTCGCGTAATTGTGACTTTAGACGGGGATTTACAAAACGATCCCGTTGATATTCCACTGTTAATCGCTAAGTTAGATGAAGGTTACGATTTAGTTAGCGGCTGGCGAAAAAATAGGCAAGATAATTCTATCAGCCGCCTGTTGCCCTCAAAACTAGCTAATTTGTTAATTAGTAAAGTTACAGGTGTGAAGTTGCACGACTACGGTTGCTCATTAAAAGCATATCGAGCCGAATTAGCAGCAGACTTGAATCTCTACGGAGAATTGCACCGATTTTTGCCAGCCTTAGCATTTATTGAAGGAGCCAGAATTTCTGAAGTCCCAGTCCGACATCACGCTCGCCGCTATGGTAAAAGCAAATATGGTATCTGGCGTACTTTTCGGGTATTAATGGATTTACTGACGATTACTTTTTTGAAAAAATTTCTAACTCGACCAATGCACGTTTTTGGCTTGTTGGGAATGATTTCTATGTTATTGGGAACAGGTTTAGGCGTTTATTTGACTATCCTCAAAATAGGTTTGGGTCAAAGTATTGGCCACCGTCCTTTGTTGATTTTAGCTGTAGTTATGCTTTTAGCTGGGGTACAGTTGTTTAGCTTTGGTTTGTTAGCAGAAATTTTGATGCGGACTTATCACGAGTCTCAAGGAAGACCAATTTATCGGGTTCGTGAGATATTTGGTGATAAGTAGGACTGGGGCGTGGGTAGTTGAATCAATCGATCGATTGGGCTAGAAAATTCTACAATGGATGAGTTAAGTGTTTAGGCTGGTAAAATGCTCATTTTCGCCTACTTAATTATTGCTCTGGTAGTTTTCTGTATTTGGTTCAAAAAGTTTTGGGGCGATGCTACCACGCCAAAAGATGACCGCATATCTTGGATAGCATTGGCGATCGGCCCTCTTTTTTGGCCGATAGTTTTACCGTTATCAATTCTGGAACTGACTCGGAAAAAAAGTCGAGTACAGATAGCACAAGAGGATCGGGAAAGCGAAGAAATTTTGGAGGAAGATGAGCGTGCGATCGCCGATCGCAATCCCACCACAACTTAATTACTCTGAAGGACGCAATTCCTCTCACTTTGTGCAGCAATCTCACTTGCATTGATACACATTCAGCTTTACAGTTTAATCTAGAGTAATGTAGACGGACACAATTAAAAGCAGGATGGGGCGCACCTCAACCCTTTAATTCCTATATACGTAAGTATGCCTTAAGACAGGTTTCAGCTTTAGTTACAAAGACTACCTTAAGACAATTGATTCCAGCGAATTCCCACAGTTGCAAGTGTTTAAGCTCATCCTAAGTTTAGAGAGCAGTTTGCTATAACAACATTTACTGAAATCTTTCCCTAGTCAGATACACAATAAACCTTGAAGGATGGATTATGAAATAGGGAAAGAGAATTGTTGAAGTCTCAAGCACCAGTTTTTTTTAGCTGGACTTCCGGGAACTTGTCAAAGGTAGTGTAGTCAATTAAATCGTTTAGTGTTGCAATAACAAAAGGAGATCAAATGAATACAATGTCTGACAAGCCGATTTATCGAATTCTTAATGCACTGTCAATTCTGGCACTGGCATACTATACAGCTACTTCAATTAATTACCTGTTCGAGAGTGATGGGGATATTAAACTTCCCAGCTATGAAAGAGCCACAAATTCAACTCTGGCAACAGGACAACTAGAAGCTCATAAGGCAGAGAAATGAACTTTATACTAAGTTCTCGAAAATATTATACAACTCCTGGCGATTTCTAATCGCGACTATACAAAGTCGATCTAGCAGCTCCGTGTCATGAACTCGTGACAAACCCGGAACAATTAAATATTCGGTAGTTCAGGTTTCGCTGAAGCCACATTTTGCTTAACAGTCAGCCATATTACTTGACTTTTCTTGATATTTTTCCTTTAATGAATGTGAAGTCAGCTAAAAAACTGTGGATTTACAGGTAAACAACCAGAGAAGGAAATCGCCAAAGTTGCTGGCGGCTGAATTCTAGGAAAAGTGTCGTAGGAGGGGAACTATTTTTTAGGCTGCACAGTCTGTCACAACAAAGAGTCTAGTGTCTTCGCTTTCCAGTTCTAAGCAAGTATTTACGAACCCTTGCCTTTGAGTGGGAGACAGCACGATTTACCCTGGGGGGAGCGACAAGACCAAAAACCTCTCTCCGTAAGTTTGAGTTCTTGTTGTAGTTAAAATCACTAGCCGCGCTAGTGGTGTCTATGATAGACTCGCATTCATTAAAATGAGCATGAATAAACCAAGGTCGAACAAGGCTAAGGAAATTCTTAACCATTTTAATAAAGGTACGTAGAGATCCTACGAAACCAGGGAGAAATCCCTAAACGCTTGAGGAGCTAGTTGTAAGACTAGGATAGCAGCCTACCTTATTTAAGGCAAAAGGATTGCGCCCAAGAACCCTAGTAATAGGGATATTTAGAGGGAAATCTCTAATAATCTCATCCCCTGTAGGGCTGGGAGTGTCAAAGCTTATACCACCGGGCTAATGAGGGTCTCAACCGATATCCGGTTTGATTTTTTGAATCCCACTGGAGGGAAAAGTGTATTGTAGAAAAGTGATTGTTGCAAATATTAAGGAGGAGTGTAAATGACACAGGTAGCTAATCCAACTCAACCACAGAGTTCAACACCTAATGCTCAGGGCGGTCTTGACATTAAAGGCACAGCCGGAGACAACAGGCTTAATGGCAGCTCAGGCAGCGACAACATTAAAACCGAAGGTGGTAACGATGCGATCGCTGCTGGCGCTGGCAATGACCTTGTTGACTCTGCAGCCGGAAATGACACTATTACCGGTGGTTCTGGCAACGATACCACTTATGCTGGTCAAGGTAATGATGTGGTAGACGGTGGTGACGGTGAGGACTTGAGCCGCGGTGGTAAAGGCAATGATGCCGTAGGTGGCGGCGCTGGCAATGACTCACTTTATGGCGATCGCGGTAATGATACCGTAGGTGGCGGCACTGGCAATGACTCACTTTTGGGCAACGACGGTAATGACTTCATCAGCGGTGACGACGGCAACGATACTATCTTTGGTGGTAAGGGATCTGACACCATAAGTGGTGGTGCTGGCAATGACTTCATCGCTGGTGACATTGGCGCTGACTTGCTGACTGGCGGTTCGGGGAATGATACATTTGCCTTTACTGCTAAGTCTATTGGTCAGGGCTTAGACACGATCACTGACTTCACTCCCGCAGAAGATAAGATTGCGCTTGCTAAGGCCGCGTTCGGCGGTCTGGGTCAGACCTTCGATCCAAGCGAGTTTGTGGTGCAAGCTGGCTTCAACGTGAATGCTCCTGGTAGTACCGCTAACAAAGTTATCTACGACCCAAATACTGGTCTGTTGTACTACAACACCGGCAATGGAGTTCAAACCTTGGCTCAACTGCAAGGTGGACTTACTATCACTTCCAGCAACTTCGAGTTGTTCTAAAGTGGCTTTTGATGGTGAGGTCAGTTTTGGATATACTCCAGCAGACTGTCCTCACCTCTCAAAAAGACTAAATTACCAGGATGAAGTGTGCGAGAGCTTAAAACTCTATGCACACTTTCTTGTATATTTTAGGAATTGGGACTTATAAAGAATAATCGGCAAGCGGAAAACTCATCGGTTTTAGCCATGAGATGTAAGCGGCACGGGCGGTTTTAACCGCCGTGAATCTTTCTTAATTCTTAATATTTAAAGGCAGCAAATGGTATTAGAATATAGGCAAGGAGGCCAGGAAATTGTTGACAAACTACGTCTATAAACTGCGCCCCAATCAAACACAATCCTTAAAAATGTCGGCTTGGATAAATATGCTCAGAAGCCACTATAACTGGTTCTTGAATGACAGAATTACCCAATACAGCCAACAGTTCATCGAAGGTGATTACTGCGCTCTCAGTACACAAGGAGAAACTTCACCATTGACTTGTTTTGTGAGCAGGAGTGGCGCGACAGGCAATCCTTGGAAAGACTCTAAGCTTGACAAAGAAGGTAATACTAGAAATCCCCGTAGAAGTGCGGGGGACATTCAGATTACAGCCTTGCCAGAATTGAAAGTTTCTAGACCTTGGTACAACGGCATAGATTCAACAGTTCTACAGCAGAATGTTAAACGCTTAGACACTGCCTATAGGAATTTCTTTGACGGCAGGGGGTTTCCCAAGTTCAAAAACCGTAGCAATTTTACATCTTTTACTTATGTAATGGGCGTAAAGCTGAAGGGAAATAAAATCTATCTCCCTAAACTGGGGTGGATGCGGTTTCATAACTCTCGCTTAATCCCAGATGGGTTTACCATCAAGGCTTGTACGGTTAGAAAACGCCAGAATGGTTGGTATATTTCCCTCAGAATAGAGGATAAATCTGTACCTGAGTACAGTCCTAAAACTCTTGGCGATCGCCCTAAAGTAATAGGTTGCGACTTAGGCATTACTAAATTAGTTCATCTTTCTGATGGGTATCAGATTGAGAATCCTAAGTTTTCAACCAATAAAAAAGCTAAACGGATTCTCAAAATTAGACAGAGGCGGGTTAGTCGCAAAGTTAAGGGAAGTAAGAACCGCAAAAAAGCCGCTATTAAGGTTGGGCGTTTTCATCACAAGATTAGCGATAAACGTCAAGCACATCAATGGAAAACCGCGAACAAGATCGTGTCTCGCAACGTTGACGTAATCGCTCTAGAAGATTTAAACATCTCTGGGATGATGCGTAGATGCAATGTCAAAACTGATGAGAAAACTGGGAGATTCCTGAAGAATGGACAATCCAGAAAAAAGGGCTTGAATCGTGCTATCTTTGATGCAAGTTGGGGTGATTTAATGCTAAAGGTTGAGTATCTAGCTGTGAAGCAGATCAAAACTGTAATTAAAGTTAATCCCAAATATTCTAGTCAAGAATGTAGAAATTGCGGTCATACTGACAAGTCCAATCGAGATGGTGAAAAATTCATCTGTTCGGAATGTGGCTATTACGAACACGCCGATATTGGTGCTGCTAAAACTATCAGAGATCGAGCTTTCAAAATAGTACGTGGGGACTCCGCGAAACTTGGTGTTAGTCACCTAAACGCCCAAAAGATATCACCACGCACTCCTGCGTGCAAACGTGGTGAGTTTGGGAACCCTGGTATCAGGGATATTGAAGCCGCAATGCCTCAAGAATCTCAGTCGCTTCAGCGCTGAGAGTGTCAATTCTACTATTTGCTTAATACCTGCTGCGCGATCGCTCTTGGAGACTCCGATCAGCTTTATGCGATCGCGTTTTGTTTAAACTCAAGCTAGGTAACTAAGCCATTGGAGACAAAAACACTCTCAGAACTCTCAAAGGTGCTTTCAATATCCTATTAAAAGCTTTGGCGAGTAAGCCTTCATCCCTAAAGATAATGCTATCGAGGTGTTTTCAGGTGTTGGACTTCTCCAAGATGTTTGAAATATATCGCGTAAATGTACCATCCGACTGTGAAGTATGCTAGGAAACCTAGCAGGCTGCGCTTGCAAGGAATTATCAGTTTACTTTGTGCCTACTTAAATTTATGCAACCGCCTATTCCCGTTGGAACTACTTTACAAAACCGCTACCGCTTGCTCAGTATTTTGGGTCAAGGAGGGTTCGGCCGCACTTATTTAGCAGAAGATCGAGGGCGTTTTCAAGAACGCTGCGCTCTTAAGGAATTTATTCCAATTCAAAGCGGCACTCATGCCATAGAAAAGTCTAAAGAACTATTCCAAAGGGAGGCAGCGGTACTCTACCAAATTCAGCACCCCCAAATTCCGCAGTTCCGGGCGACTTTTGAGGAGTCTCAGCGCTTGTTCTTAGTGCAGGACTATGTTGATGGCAAAACTTACCGCCGACTGCTGCAAGAGTTCAAGGCGACTGGGAGAAATTTTTTAGAAGCTGAGGTGCTGGTGTTTGTAAGGCAAATGTTGCCTGTGCTAGCTCACATTCATGCTAGGGGGATTATTCACCGGGATATTTCACCGGACAATATTATTTTGCGAAATAGCGATCAATTGCCCGTGTTGATTGATTTTGGGGTAGTGAAAGAATTAGCTACGAGGGTGCAGGGGCCAGATCCCGCTGGGCCAGCAACGAGTGTGGGAAAAATTGGCTATGCGCCTGCCGAACAAATGCAAACAGGACGGGCGACTCCAAGTAGTGACCTTTATGCCTTGGCGGTGACTGCGATCGTGTTGCTGACGGGGAAGGAACCGCAAGAATTGCTGGATGAAAATACACTGATTTGGAATTGGCAGCGGTGGACGCAGGTAAGTTTGGGTTTTGCTTATGTGTTAAATCGGATGTTGAGTCGCCAACCGAGCGATCGCTATCAGTCTGTAAGCGAAGTGGCTCAAGCTTTGGAGGGACAGGCTAATCCTAGTTTCCAACCTCAGCAGCCACCACCAATTTCAGCACCGATCGAGTCTAAAGTTTCTCAAGTCGCAACGGTAGCGGTGGGGCGTAAGCCGGATGCTGCTAGTCTTGGTGCTGGCCAACAACATAAACCTGCTCCCATCGCGCCCCCCCCCGATCCTTTTTGGGATAATCCAATGGCAGCAACAGTTCTGGGTGCAGTCTTAGTGCTCTTGACTGGCTTTGGCTCCTGGGCTTTGGTAAGTTCATTTCTGAACAGTCAGAAGGAACGACCATCCCCAAAACCGTCAGTGTTTGTAACCCCAACCCCTGAGCCAATACTGAGTCCGAGACCGACTCCTAAGCCTGAACTAACGCCCTCGCCAACGCCGAAGCCGATTCCAATCCCAACGCCAGAACCATCACTAGAACCAACGCTAGAACCATCACCGGAACCCTCCCTAGAACCGTCACCAGAACCAACCCTGGAACCATCACCAGAACCCTCCCTAGAACCGTCACCAGAGCCAACACTGGAACCATCACCAGAACCGAAACCCTCTCCTAAACCTGAGCCAAGACCATCTCCTCAGCCGACTCCTAAACCAACGCCATCTCCTAAGCCAGAACCCAAGCCGTCTCCTACACCTGAGCCAAAGCCGTCTCCTACACCTGAACCAACGCCAACTCCTAAGCCAGAACCAACTCCTACGCCTGAACCAATACCAACTCCTACACCTGAGCCAATACCAACTCCTACACCTGAACCAACTCCGAGTAACAATCCGGCTGAGCCTGAGAGTTCAGTCCCACCATCACCGCCTCTGTAAGATTAGATTTGGGAGATTTGGGATTGATTTTTGCCTATTTGTAGTAAGGTGTGTCAGTACATAATCGTTTTCTATGTCTATTAAGTGTTCTCGCTGACGCACCCTACAAGTCGATTTTAGTGTGACAATTCCGAAAGTCCTATGGGTGACAGTTATTGCCATCCTAGTAAAATTAAGTAAATCCACCTAATTAAACATAAAATTGGGATGGCTAAAAAGCCGACTGTATAAACATTCTTCCTTCTTCCTTCTTCCTTCTTCCTTCTACTTATCAAAATTTAAAAATCAAGGCGAAGATTTAGAATTATCGGCAGATTCTCCTTGGTCAAGATATTGATAAGTCGTCCGAGAAATATCGCGAATTAACTTATCCGCACCCTTCTCATTCTTGGCATACTTAACCATCACTGCTACAAGATAACGCTTGCCATTTGGCATATCAACCATACCCACATCAGCCGCCAAAGAATTAATATTCCCGGTTTTATGAGCAATAATAGCTCCTTCGCCTAAACCTCTAGGTAGTAAAGAATCATTCTCAGTTTGGCGCATAATATAAAGTAAGCGATCGCGCGATCGCAACGACACCAAACTCCCCTGATTAATCTGCGCTATTAAATTCACCAACTCCCTGGGACTGGTAGTATTTGTCCCCTCCAAATCCGGTAACTTATTCCGAATACTCGTCACCGTCAAACCCCAAGTCTGAAACCGCTGATTCAAAGCTTCAACACCACCCAACAATTCAATCAGCATATTTGTCGCCGTATTGTCGCTGATCGCAATCATCTTAGTAGCAACTTCTAAAGCAGTAAACTTCCGGCCCGGCGGTTGATCCTGCAACTCCCCAGAACCGCTAGCGATATCCTCCGATCGCAAAGTTAACATCTGATCTAAACGCACCCGACCCTCATCCACAGCTTGGAAAAAAGCCACTAAAATCGGCACCTTAATCGTACTAGCAGCAGGAAAAGCAGCATCACTGCTGACATTGGCATAGCCCCCCGTATCCAAATCAACAATAAACACTCCCGGCGTAAAATTAGAATTCTGAGCCGCTAACTTATTAATTTCAGCTTTGAGTCCCACCATTTCTTGATTCAGTTGCAGCGCAAACGTAATGGGGGAGGGTGAAGGCGATGGACTTTCAGCAACCTCTGCGCTTTTGATCTCTTGGGCCGCACTGGTTGCATGACTAAACGAGTTGAGAACTGAAATTACAGTACCCGCAAGCACTGCAATACCGACTCCTAAAATTAATAGGCGAGTAGCGTAAACCAAAGGAGAAATACCCCGTCGGCGCGGCCTTTTGGCCACTCGATTTTTTGGCTGTGGCCCAGGCCCAGGATAAGGCAAATTTTGGGGGCGAGTTTTCGGAATTGGGACAGTTGCCGGCTCAACTTTCCGTCTTTGGGTGGAATCAGCGCGATTATTGGAACGAGGCGCTGTTGGGCTTTTTTGCTTTTTACGACCGTTATTATCTGCGATCGCTTGCAGATTTTCGACTTTAGATTTGGGATGTTGAATTCCCTTAGCAACAGAAGGATTAGATTTGGGATGAGATAAAACTTCTGGCCGACTTGCGCGATCGGAGTTTGGCACAGGAGTAGAAGTCCTACCATCTCTAGCCATTTCCTGTTCAGGAGGGCGACGCGGGCGACGAGTCGAATTGCTGGGTTGACCGCCACTGCTGGATCTCGAAGATTTAGAGTCCGACTCTGGAGAAGATACTATTGAGAATAGAGACCGACTTGAAAACCGCTCAGCCACACCTTACTCCTTCACCACTTAGATTTAAGATTTAAAATTCCGGGATTACTTGCAACAATTCCACCGCTAGTCTTTAGGCAAATCTGGCGGCGACGCATCTAGACTATCACCTACTGCGCTGGTTGGGTAGGTTCGCAAAGCCCAATCTATTTGACGGAGAATTCCCCGCAGCATTGCCACTTCTTCGGAAGAAGGGTAAGCGCGGTTAAACAGACGGCGAATTTTTTCCATCCTGCTTGCTGCCGTATGGGGGTAAAGAAACTCAATTCTCAACAGTAAGTATTCTAGCTGCTGATAATAACCTTCTAAAGCTTCTAGAGGAGCTTGGGGACTGGGAGAGGGGGAGAGGGGGAGACTGGGAGAGGCGGAGACTGGGTTCGATTTAACTTCCCCATCTCCCCCATCCCCCCCTCCGCCGCTCCCTGCTACTTGATAAAGCTCGTAACAGCAAATAGCGACAGCTTGGGCGAGATTTAGGGAGGCATAGGTATCACTGGAGGGAATGCGGATCAGGCGCTGAGCATAGCCTAATTCGGTATTGGTTAATCCTCTGTCTTCTCTGCCAAAAATTAAGGCTGAAGGGCATTCTAGGAGCCAAGGTAAGGCGGATTTTGGATTTTCTAGGGTAGTTGGTAGGGCTCGATAAAGACCTGTGGTGGCGATCGCTCTTTGGCATCCCTGCAAAGCATCAGGCAAAGTTGACACAATCTTAGCTGTTTCCAAAATATCGGCGGCGCGAACTGCCATTCTTCGAGCTTCTTCCCCTAAATGATCGCAGTGAGGATTTACTAATACTAATTCGTGCAAGCCCATATTTTTCATGGCGCGAGCCGCTGAACCGACGTTTAAAGGGCCTGCGGGTTCAACTAAAACGATCCGTATCCCACCTAAAGCTGTCTCTAGCATTTCTATTGAGGAGAGTTTAAGCTAATAATTTAAAATCTAGAGTTGACTATGGCACGAGTGCAATCTAAATCTGACTTGCCGACGAAAATTTGCCTGGTTTGCGATCGCCCTTTTAGCTGGCGCAAAAAATGGGTCGATTGCTGGGATGATGTTAAATACTGCTCTGAACGTTGTCGCCGCCGCCGTTCTCAAGCTCAGAGTTAGAGGGGGGAACCGCAAAGGCGCTCTTGACGCAGAGGAAAGAAATATTGAGGTTGAAATGATGGTTTCTGGACGGGTGCAACCCAAATTAGTTATTCATGGCGGTGCTGGCAGTTCTCTTAAGGGTAAGGGGGGTGTGGAGGCGGTTAGAAAATCGCTTTATCAGGTTTTGGATGCAGTTTATCCGCTGTTGAAGGATGGCGCGAGTGCTGTGGAGGCGGTAACGCGGGGTTGTCAACTTTTGGAGGATGACCCGCGATTTAATGCGGGTACGGGTTCGGTGTTGCAATCTGATGGACAAATCCGGATGAGTGCTTCGCTGATGGATGGTTTTAGTCAAAGTTTTAGCGGGGTGATTAATGTTTCTCGCGTTCAACATCCGATTGAGTTAGCAAAGTTTTTACAGAGTTCTGATGACAGAGTGTTGTCAGATTTTGGGGCCTTAGATTTGCTGCGAGAGTTGCAATTGCCGATTTATGACCCGATTACTGATTTGCGGTTACAGGAGTGGATGCAGGAACGCCAGGGCAATTTTAACAAGGATATGGCGACGGTGGTAGCGGAACCTGCTGGTACTGGTACGATCGGGGTGGTGGCGTTGGATGTTGAGGGGCGTTTGGCTGCTGGTACTTCTACTGGTGGTAAGGGTTTTGAGCGGATTGGTCGCGTAAGTGATTCTGCTATGCCTGCGGGGAACTATGCTACTGGGAGTGCGGCGGTTAGCTGTACGGGGATTGGGGAGCATATTATGGATGAGTGTTTGGCTCCGCGAATTGTAATTCGGGTGACGGATGGGTTTACTTTGAAGGCGGCTTTTGAGCGTTCTTTTGCGGAGGCCCACGAACATAAGCGGGATTTTGGTGCGATCGCAATTGATGCTACTGGTGCGATCGCTTGTGGTAAAACTAGCGAGGTACTTTTGGCCGCTTTTCATAATGGTATGGAAATGGGCGATACTTTGGAATTGAATCAGGGAACTCTGATTTTTATTGCTTAGAAAGAATCGACTATTAAAACCCATCTACACATACGAAACCCGCCTTCGCGGGTTAAATTTATTGGGGGCATCCCGATGCGTGCAAATATAGCTAGGGAAGAGGGAAGAGGGAAAAGCTTATACCAATTCTCTAAAAGTTTGCTACAGTTTGGGTAGGGGCGGGTTCGCGATCAAATTTGCCACCCACAAATAACATTAATAAATCCGCCCCAAGACTGTAGCATTAATTTAGAGAATTGGTATTATTAGCAACACTTCTTCTTGAGTTAGTTATTGCTAATTAGTTATTCAAACTTATTTTTCAACATCAGGTCTAGGTACTGCAAAATTAAGAGAGCAACTACTACACTTAAAGCCATATACAACCAGAAACTATTTGCTACAAATACCCCTTTATCTAAAGCAAAACCACCTAAAGGAGGGCCGATTAAATATCCAATTGCCCAACACTGGGAATTAATTGATAAATATACGCCTCGGAGAGAGTCTGGGGCAAGATTGGCGACTAGGGAAGAAGCAGAAGGAGTGTAAGTCACAGTAGCTAATGATAAAATTCCTAAACCAAAAATTGCCCAAAGAATATTGGCATTATTAGCAACTCCAGTAAGACCAATGAAGATAAATCCCATTGCCCACAAACAAGCTGAAATTGAGAGTACTTGAGGATGACTAAAACGCCTAAAAGCACGAACAATAGGCAGTTGCAAACCTACAATTAAAATTGTGTGTAAAGCAAATAAGGCAGTTATGGTACTTGTAGAAAAGCCTTTCCCAGAGGCAGCGGCAGGAATAAAGTTACTAAAATAGAGGGGCATTGTGCTTTGAATTTGGGAAATATAGAGAGTGAAGAGAATATTTACTAGCACGTAGACTAGGAGAGTGCGATCGCGCAAGGCAACTATCCAGCCATTTTCACTTTTTCCTGTTGCCGCAGGTAAAATTTTATCTGCCTCTTGTGAATTTTTCTCATAAGAAGTCTTTGGTTTATAGGTTTCTGATATCGCGTAGTAAACTACCACAAAAAATATTAAAAATGAAACACCATCAATCACAAATAGCGCCCGATAAGCACCAGTTAAGGCAATTAATAGACCGCCGAAAATAATCCCCAACTGCAAACCCAAATTATCAGCCAATCGTGTCAAAGCAAAAGCTTCTTGTCGCTGTTCTCCCTGGGTTAAATCCGAAACTGCTGCTTCAGTTGCAGGCCAATACAAACCAATACCTAAACCCATCAATAAATTACCTAAAACTACTGCCGTAAAAGTATTGGCAGTTGCTAACAGAAAAGAAGCGATCGCAGCAATAATTGCAGAAAGCAATAAAGTGCGCCTGCGCCCCCAAAACCGAGAATCGGAGAAAGAACCTCCCAAAATCCGACCAAGGATTCCAGAAACTTGACCGCTACCCAACCCTACACCGACAGCAGTGGCAGATAAACCGATTTGGTTGACAAAAAATATGGGAGCATAAAATAAAGTAAAACCAGTGCCAGTTTGGGATAAAAATCGACCGAAAGCAAGAATCCAGACTTGAGAACCAAGTTGGGGGAACCAAGATGGCAACTGAGGTTTAGCCATGACTTTAATTTTTAAATAGGACTTAGTAGTAATGATTAACTATCTCAAAGGTACAGTAGCAGACATCCAAAAAAGTAGCAATCGAGTCATTTTGATTCTGGAAGTCAATCAAATTGGTTATGAAGTCCAAATTTTACCCCGCATGACTGGACAATTGCCGCCAACGGGGGAGGTGGTGCAAGTTTTCACTCACCAACAAGTTAAGGAAGACCAAATAGTATTATACGGCTTTATTTCCGGTGCTGAACGGGACTTATTTCGGCAGTTAGTAAGTGTTAGCGGTATTGGGGCACAACTTGCGATCGCGCTTTTAGAAACTCTGGGATTGCAAGATTTAGTTCAAGCTATAGTTGGCGGTAATACCCGTATTTTGGCGAAAACTCCGGGTGTTGGCAACAAAACTGCTGAACGGCTTGCTTTGGAACTGAGAACTAAACTATCAGAATGGCGCAATCAAGAGGGTTTATCAACATCAGTGCCAGCGGGAGTAAGTTCAGTTATTCAAGAAGAAGTTGAGATGACATTACTCGCTTTGGGATATACTGGGGCTGAGGTAATGCAGGCATTGCAGGCGCTTAGTCAGGATAGCAATTTGTCGAAAAAAGGTAATGCTGAAGATTGGATTCGAGAAGCGATCGCATGGTTAAGTCGCTAATAGGATCGCAAGGGATAAATATTGAGGCAAATTTGTCATTTTTAGCTATTGACAAATTGCGAATCTTATGATTTTTAAATTGATAAATAGCTAAATATTCATGGCTTTTAATTAATTCTTTCTTTCTTCACTTCCCCATCCTCTGCATCTCCTCAATCTTCCTGAGATTCTGGTGGTTTTTGCTCTTTACTCTGCATAAATTGGTCAATATCAGCGATCGCCTCTTCCAACTCAGCAAAACTAAACTGAGGTTTCGGTTTCCTCTGCTTGGCGGTGGGAGTGGGATTGGATTTAGCAGTTTGACTGGCTTCCTGGGCGCGTGCCGCGTCGTTCATTTGGTCAAGTGACTCAAAAAAAGCTCTGGCTGAGGCGCGGCGTAAATTTTGCTGATCGCTATCCATGAGGAGTGACTCCTTAGACTTTGCATATTGTACTCAAGCTGTACGCACCCTTGGCTGTGTAATAGACCTTAAACCTTAATCGCTGCTAGACTTGCGACTTCCGGCTTGTTTCTTGGCGTGAGCGAAAATTATTGGCTTTGAAAAATCCAGGCTACTTGTCAAGGTTGTCTAATTAACATAGTTTAGTCGAGAATGAGGGTGAGAAATGGCATCAACAAAATAAGATGAATCAAAGATTTGATTACGATTTACTCATAATTGGCGCTGGTGTGGGGGGACATGGCGCGGCGCTGCACGCGGTTAGCTGCGGTTTGAAGACTGCGATTGTCGAAGCGGCAGATATGGGCGGGACTTGTATTAACCGGGGTTGCATTCCCTCGAAGGCTTTGCTAGCTGCGGCGGGACGGGTGCGAGAGTTGCGAAATGCCCATCATCTCCAGATGTTAGGCATTCAACTGGGAAATGTGGATTTTGACAGGGGCGCGATCGCGAATCATGCTGGCAATATTGTCAGTAAACTGCGCGGCGATTTGACTAATAGCCTCAAACGCTTGAACGTAGATGTCATCCAAGGTTGGGCTAAGCTGGCGGGGCCGCAAAAAGTTAGCGTGGAAACTGATAAAGGCGAGAAAGTTATTACTGCTAAAGATATTATTCTCGCGCCTGGTTCGATCCCTTTTGTTCCGCCTGGTATTGAACTTGACGGGAAAACAGTTTTTACCAGCGATGATGCTGTGAGGCTGGAATCGCTACCGCAGTGGGTGGCAATTATTGGCAGTGGTTATATCGGTTTGGAATTTTCCGATATTTACACCGCTTTGGGTTGCGAAGTAACGATGATTGAGGCGTTAGATCAGTTGATGCCAACTTTTGACCCGGATATTGCTAAGTTAGCAGAGCGGGTATTGATTACGCCGCGCGATATTGAAACTAAGGTGGGAATGTTAGCAATGAAGGTGACTCCGGGCTCGCCTGTGGTGATTGAATTAGCTAATGCCAAAACCAAGGAAGTTGTAGAAGTTTTGGAG
>DATGYA010000802.1:0-11418 GCA_035298405.1 Kamptonema sp.
GAGGTTAAGGAGTTCAGATCTCAATCATTCGCACCATGACCAATCCTTGAGTTAAACTCACCTTAAACGATAATACTACTTGTTACTATTTATTCAAAACGCGCTCTAATTGGGATTGTCACCCGTAGCACTGACTCTTGATTAAACCGTTTTTTATATTCATCGATAATTTCATCAATCGCTTTAGCTTGCTCTTGACTATTGGGACTATTTTCATATAAAATATATATAACTTTACTTGTTTCTCTAGCTAAATTACCCGAACTTTCTAAATATTGCCCATTAGCCGAAATCACCGTTAACCCTTTCGGAAAGCGTGGTGTTACCACCTCATTTAAAAAGGTTTGCCATTGCTCCTCTGTCACCATTCCCCCACCCGGAATGGATAAACCAAAAAATAGTTGTTCCTGAATAAAATTTGCAGTATCTCTTAGAGTTGGGTTGTTTACATCAGGTTCAGTTGTCCTGAGTTGACTCTGTAAAACTGGTTTATTAGCAACAGCCGGAGTTACCACTGTTAAACCCAGACTGAGCAAAGCCAAGAAACCTATACGAGAAACTTTACTTTGAGGCATGGTAGATAAATTGTCTTGTTGGATAAGGCGGAATTAGAGATAATTTTGATATGTAACTTTACCGCATGAGTCCGCAAATTTTGAAATTGTAATATAAATTAATATAGCGAGGGATTGAACTCAGTTTATGGATACCGTGCTGGTATTTTTATGCTAATGTAGAAAAACAGGACGTTGATGCGATCGCGCTTCCCTCTCATCGAGCGATATAATTAAGTCTGATGGCTGTTAGTTATTATTTGATTGATAGCAATGCTTGAACCTCTCTATGAAAAAGATTTTCAAATCTGGATTAACTCAACAATTCAGCATCTAAAAAATCGTCAATTTGAATCCCTTGATATTGAACATCTGATTGAGGAATTAACTGGTTTGGGTAAATCGGAGCAGAATGCACTAAAAAGTAATTTAATGATCTTGTTAGCTCACTTACTGAAAGTCAAAGTACAATTTGATGCTGCTCCCGATACTATGAAAATGAGTTGGTATAATTCAATTATTGAACATCGTCAGCGAGTTTTGACAAGTTTAGAGGATACACCTTCTTTAAAAAATTTTCTTTTTGAAGCAATTGATAAGGCATATCCTCAAGCTTATAAGTTAGCAATTAAAGAAAGTAAATTTGCAGCTTTGGGGGTGCGAATTCCCGATCCTAGTGAATATCCTAATATTTGTCCATTTTCTATTGAGCAGATATTAGATGAGGATTTTTATGGTTCGTTATCTGCATAAGCCTCTAAAAATACATAGATAGACTATTAAAATAATAATCAGATTGTTTATACTACTTTAAGTAATAACCTAATAAACTATAACTATATAAAAGTTATCTAGTTAATGTTAAGTATTTATTTTATTGGGATACTTAAATATCTATTAAGAATCTGAGTTAAGAGTCAATATGTATAAATATTTATTAGCTAACTTAATATATTATATCCAGTATTGTACCACTTATATTATAAGTTACTATAATTTACTATTTTAGATTATATAGTTAGATAAAATAAATACTTATAAACTAGAGGTATAAGATTTGCCTCTATATAATATAGAGTTATTATATTTACTTATTATCTATCTATTTAATTAATAAACCTTTAATTTATATCTACTTAAATTCATCTCCTCTAACTCTTAATGTCTTAATAAACTGCTTTATTACTGCTGCGGGAGGGTAGCCAAACTTCCTTTCTAAGGGGAGTGGCAGGAAATCAGAGGAGGAGTTATACCATTTTGCAGGTAAGTCACGGAAACAGAAGGCAACTTTTCTAAATCAGTCAAGCTTCTGGGATGTTGGAATCTGCAAATGGTAGTTTCTGCTCTCTCAATTCCTAGCACTAATTTGATCTATAAGCTGCTCTAATCATTACTGAATGACTATAAAGTTATTTGAATTGATTACTACTTGACTCTCCTTGCTTGGTTCAACTAAATTAGAAAGAAAGAAAGAAAGCCAGCCAGTAAGAACCTAGAAAACTAAATTAACCAGGTTCTTAACCAGCCAGATGAATAAATCTTAGAGATGGCTTGTCTCTACACAAAGATTATGGTTGATGGCTGTCTAGTAACACCAATAACCTTCATAAAATAGGAGAGTGTGTCATGAGTGCTGAGGATAATGATCAAGAAAGTAATGAGAATGATGAAAAAGAAGAGAAAGAAAGGAGGCTACAAGATGCTTTAGCTGAAATAGACAAAAGAGTTAAAGAAATGTTAAAGTCTAACAAGACTGATTTTGAAAGGTGTCCTATTTGTGGAAAGTTAATTGATGGGGGAATATGCTTCTGTAATGATGTGTTTGATTCTAAATGAGTTATTGTTTACCTAAGTTATATCCAAAGATAGTTATTTAAGCATCTATAATCTAGATGTAAATGTAGAACCTTTAACAGGGAAGCTAATTAAGAAAGATAAAGAAGGAGATAAAGATAAAGATAAAGGAGGGAATAGCTCTAATAAATAGGTTCACTTGTAAGTAGATAGTCTAATAATCCCCTATCAGTAGTGTTTATTGGCAGGGGATTTTTTCAAGTTCAACAAGCAGACGAATTGAAAGGTTAGGGTTTGCTTATAGTGTAAATCTTTTATCTCTGTAGCTCCATTAAATTAAATCTCTTTTTCTGTTATTCATTTTATAGTTTTATTTAACACACTATTTACTACCCTACTTCTTGATAACTCAAAGGGCATTAGTGATGATAGACAAATGTTATATTTATGCAAATACTGTTTTAAATTGCTTATCAGCTAGGTTGACCTGCTATTTTGAGGATAGTTTGGAATGAGTTTGAGAGAAATTTGAGAGAAAGAGGCTAGGTAAAGAAACCAGCTAGTAGTGTCTTCAAAAAACAAAACCCTGTAACCTTAAAGATTACAGAGCTTGCTTAAAATGGTGGCGGGAAGTGGATTTGAACCACTGACCTTCGGGTTATGAGCCCGACGAGCTACCAGGCTGCTCTATCCCGCGTCGCTTTCTTTAATTACTATAACGTGACCTTCTAAAAATTGCAACCCCTAAATCGAAAATAAATTAATTTTTTTTAATTTTCGACTTAGGAATCGCCAAACCCCCCTCACACTCTGGGTTAAATTACAGCATCGACATTTCGCCCATCACCTCTAAGCGCTTGAAGTCGCTTAGAGTCATATAGGTTTCCGACAAAGTTTCCGCGATCGCAGGACTAATCCAACCCAACTGCTTGAGCAAATGAATCGCCACCGCATACTTAGCCCGCTTCGCCCCATCCGTCACCTTAATCGCCAAACCCATCCCTTCACCCACCCGACCAATACACTGCACCCCTTCTGCACCAGATTTACTCACCAACTCCCCCTCACTGGCTCGCATCAATTCCGTGTCAAATTCACCCTCTCCCGCCACCATCGCCGGATGATGAGTCATAGCGCGGACAATGCGCTCCATATCCAAATTGTCACCAGAAGCTAACTGGGCGTACAGAGAAGCCATTTGCCCCAACTGCATAAAATAAGTCGGAGCTCCACAGTCATCGCGAGCGCTAATAAACTCCTCAGCAGGCATCCCCAGCATCTCCGCAACCTTTGTCAAAATCAACTGCTGCACGGGATGTTTGCGCCGCAAGTAAGTTTCCAGGGGCCAGTGTCGCTGCTGACACACCGCCAACATCCCCGCGTGTTTCCCAGAACAGTTGTATTGCAGGGGACTCGTTTTCCCTTCTGGAATCGGACACTGGAGTTTCGACGAGTCAATTTCGCACCGCCACAGCACATTAAAAGCCTGTCGTGCTTGCTCGATAGTTCCTTGATGGGAACTACAAATAATCGCTAAATCTCGATCTGTAAGTTCATAACGTTCCAAAGTCCCCGTAGTAGTAACTGCCAGTGCTTGAAACGGTTTAAGTGCTGAACGAATAAATGTAGCCGTGTCTGAGTTGCCAGCCACAGATAGAACGCGGCCCCGATTGTCACAAACAGCGGCCTGTACGCGGTGCGTTGATTCAACTACGCCATCCCGCAGTAGTCTGACTTCCAATCCTGGCGCTTGCGTTCGTTTTCCCCTTGTCATATTTAGATTTGTTAGTTGTTAGTTGTTAGGTGTTAATTGTTGATTGTTAGTTGTTAATTGTTAGTTGTTAGTTTGCTTTTCCCACGGATCGCAAATCTGCGATCGTTCGCTACCCTTTTTATTCTCTTCCTCTTCTCTTTGCGTCCTCTGCGCCTTTGCGGTTTATAAAAAAAAGCCTAATAGAGCTAAATTTCAGATAACGACTAACCACCAACGAACAACTAACGACTAACTACTAACAATTATAAAAAATACCAAATTATGCCGCCCACAAACAAAAATGCAATCAAACCGTAAAAAGTCTGCCGCAATCTTTGCAGAACCGGTAGAACTTGGTAGGTAACAATTAGTTGATCTTGGAGCAAAACTTCAGGAGTTTTAGGCCAGGATTGACAGTCGTACCAGCCCGACTCTTCATAAACAACGGTAGCATTTGCAAGGCGCGATCGCACGTATAACCAACCCAAGTATAGCCGCAGCAATGCCAATCCCAAAATAAAACTGGCACCAGCGGCCCCACTAAGTATAAACTGACCGGGATATTTCACAGGGGCAAAGCTAGCCGCAGCTACAGGGCCAGATACCAGCCAACTCCATCCCCACAGCCAAGCCAATTTCGCCAAATATTGAGGCCACTCTAGAGTAACCCAGCTAAAACACCAAGACTCTTTGAGTTCTTGGTATTCATTGACAGGTTGCTGATCTGCTGGAACTGGGCAGCTAGAAACAGAAACATCCCTCATGCTGCTATCCTCTTAGGGCCGCAGAAAAATGAATGCGTTCGGCATGACCCCAAAATGCCTCTAAATTGTAAAACTCGCGCTCGTGAGGCATCAAGATATGGACGATCGTATCGCCGTAATCCATCAGTACCCAAGTCCCCTCTCCTTCGCCTTCAACTCGCACCGGCATTCGCTGCCACTGTGTTTCGACTTTGTGAGCGATCGCTTGACTAATAGCTCGTACCTGTGCTGCGGAAAACCCTGTCACAATTACAAAGTAGTCCGCCAAATAAGATACTTCCGATACCCGGAGCAATACAATATTACCCCCCTTGCGGTCTTCCGCAGCCTCAGCAATTGTAAAAGCGAAAGCGCGGGTTTCATCGGCAGAACTACCAGCAATCGCTGTAGCTTGAGCAGAGGAGTATTTAACTTGGGCGTTATCTGTCATCAAATTTTTAATTTCCTAATAGATTTGTTAGTTGTTAGTTGTTGGTTGTTAGTTGTTAGTTGTTAGTTGTTAATTATTAATTGTTAGTTGCACTTTTCTACTACTAACTACTAACTACTAACAATTAACGAAGCTTAGCTTTTTGCAGAGCCCAGTTGCGGGTTAATATGGTGCGGGGGTGGATCGAGCAGCGAGTTTCTAGCAAATGTTTAAAAGAATAATCGCAAGTTTGCCAAACGGCTGCATGAAGATTTTGCCGACTTAAGGAACGCATTGCCTCTAGCTCTGGACTATTCCCCCGGCTCGGCTCTAGAGCATCTGCTACAAATACGATACAACTGAGCGGGCTCATACCAGGTCGTCCTAGAGTATGATTCGCGATCGCCTGCAATATTTCTTCATCTCGCACCCCAAATTCCTCTCTAGCAACAACCGCACTGATATCAGCGTGCAGCAAATGTGGTGTCCCCTCCAACACCGAGTCTAGCTCCAAACCTTCCGCCCGTGCCATTTCCAACAGCAATTGCGGCTTAAAGTATTTAGCTAAATCGTGCATCAATCCAGCCACTTGTGCTTTAGCAACATCTATGCTATGGAAATCGGCCAACTCAGCGGCCATCTGCTCTACGCCCAGAATATGTCTGATCCGAGCAGCAGGGACGCGCTCAGAAAGCCAAGCTAAAACGCGATCGCGCAGCATCGATCTTGTCAAAGAATCGCCCATAGCATATTGATAACTCATTTGCCAATCGCCAATTAGCCAAAACCGCAACAGAACAATCTCTCTTATTCTAACCTTTTTATTTCCTGAGAACGCTCAGCCTCTATTTTGGCAAAGGCTCCAAAATCGGAGCATTGCGAGCTGCAACTGTTGCGAACAAAGCTTCATACTGATTCAAAGCTTCCTCAAAGCCATAGTGCTCAACAGCATATTTCCTCCCTTGCTGACCCAACGCCTCCACCTGAGCAGGATTGAAATACAACTCTTGAATTGCCTCTGCCAAAGCTTGCGGGTCTTCAGGAGGCACCACCACCCCACCCCCACTTTCCTGCACCGCTTTATTCGCCGTACCGGTCAGAGGCACAGAAGCCACAATTGCACGACCAGAAGCCAAAATTACTTGGATTTTGGATGGCATATTAAAATTTGTTACCCGCAGCTTTTGTACTACCAAACTCACATCAGCAGCAGCCAACATCTGTGGCAATTTTGCTCGCGGCTGGAATGGCAACAACAGAACATTAGAAGCCTTATAAGTTTCGCAGTCCTTCTTCAATTCCCCTAAAGCTGTCGCTTCTCCCACGATCGCAAAAGCAATTTCAGGAATATGTTTTAAACGAGCTGCCGCCTTCACCACAGTTTGCAAACCCTGAGTAAGAGCAATATTACCACAATAAAGCACCACAAACTTTCCTGTTAGTTGATGTGCTTCTCGAAAAGGGTTATTTTCCTTGGGCAAAGGCCCGATGAAATTCACATCAACCCAATTAGGAATACAAACAATTTTCTCAGGAGATACTCCCTGAGAAAGCAACTTTTCTACAAATCCATCAGCAATAACACTGATATGAGTAGCTGTGCTGTAAGCAAACTTTTCCAAAGCATCGGCTATGCGAATCAACAAACTATTTTTTTTAACCAAACCAACCCGCACTGCCGCTTCCGATACAATATCCTGAACATTGAGAACAATAGGACAAGCACGAAATCCTCCATAAAGAGCAACGGGAACACAAATTGGCAACGGAGGCACCGTTGAGAAAATCACATCGGGCCGCCAACCATTGAAAGCTTGGAAAAAACTAGAAGCTACAAAGCTCCCGTCAAGTAAGAGTCTATCTAACAGTGTTGGATGAGGGCCATTAATCCGTACATAGCTGCGCTGAATTTTGACACCATTTCTTTCTTCAGTTAGGTAAAACTTGCCTTGATATTGTTCATAAATCCGGCGCTGCGGATAGTTCGGCATACCAGTAACTACCCGAACTTGATGGCCTCGCTTTACTAGACCCTCTGCGAGTTCAGTCATCAAGGGAGCAATACCTATGGGTTCTGGGTAGTAGTTATAGGAATAGATCAGAATACGCATAATTTAATTTTGAAGCAAATGTTTCCTGCCTAATCAACTGATACAAATGCACCCAGTTAATCATTGCGGATATACCCTGCTTCCTGTGAGCTTGTAACGCGGAAATGGAGGGACGGGGCGACCGGGTGCCAGCAATTAGCAATTAGCAATTAGCGTTCGACTGAGCCCTCACGCCGAAGTCAATTAGCAATTAGCAATTAGCCATTCTCAAGTTATGCTTTTTCGCATAATTAGGCAATTGCGGTGGTCAGCAGTACGGATATAGCAAAGCTCGTCAGTAAGCTTGTCTATGAAGATCAGCCCTCTTCCTCCCTCCGGTTCCAAGGGGTCGGAATGTTGTTGTAAGATGGATTGTAGCTTTTCTTCGAGGTTAAATGGTTGACCTCGATCCCAAATCATAATTTCTAAAGAATTAGCAAATATTTTTATCTCCAAGTCAATGGGCGTAGCCGAAGGTAAATGCTTGTGAGCATGGCGCACAGCATTTGTAAAGCCTTCATTTAAAATTAATCGGCACTGCCACCATAGGTCTTGAGGCAGCAGCGGGAGTGCGGTTTTCTCTAACCATTCCAAAACTGCTGTTAAAGCTGTCAGGTCGGTCTCAACCTGAAGATGCGATTTTACCCTTAGTCGATCATTTTTCATTAATCCTATACAGCACCGCTGTTTTTGTGAAACAGGATTGTTATAGTTTTGAAAATTAATTTCAGGTCATACATCAGGCTCCAGTTTTGTTGATATTTTAAATCTAAGCGAATCACATCTTCAAAGTCGCGCACGGAAGAGCGACCGTTGACTTGCCATTCCCCGGTCATCCCTGGTTTGACATCTAAACGTTGCCACTGAGGAACCTCGTAACGCTCAACTTCATCGGGGGTTGGGGGTCGAGTGCCTACGAGACTCATCTCGCCTTTAAGTACGTTCCAAAATTGAGGGAGTTCATCGATACTTGTCCGCCGCAAGAAGCGACCTACCTTTGTAATCCGGGGGTCGTTGTCGTTTTTAAAGATGGCTCCAGAGGCTTGGTTTGTAATTTGAGATTTCATGGCTTCGGCATTGACGCACATGGAGCGGAATTTCCAAATCCGGAACCGCTTTCCCATCCACCCACAGCGGGTTTGCCCAAAGAAAATGGGGCCGCGATTGTCAAGGGTAATGGCTATGGCTATGGGTAGGAGGAAAAGCCCTGTAATGCCTAAACCGACTAAAGCTCCTACTATATCGATGAGCCGCTTTACCCAAGAGCGTATTGAGGGATGGGTAATTGGTAGTTGGTTGTCTTTAGAGCGATCGCTTTCTGTTGGGGTGGCGTTGGGGGCAGGTAGCTCTATGGTCAATACTTGGTCTAGGCTAGTTAAGGCAAATACTGCCATGACTTGGGGGTTGACACTTCGCAAGATGAGTTTGCTACCTTTTAGCTTAGCTACTTTCAGATTGCTGATGAGAGCACCGATCCCGCTACTATCGATGAATGTGGTTTGGCTAAAGTCAAGGATGATTTCGCTAGGAATGGTGTTCCCAGAGAAAAACTGCTGGCAGGTGGTCTTAAAGGCTACTGCCTCAAGTACGCTCAAGCGAACGGGTAAATGAACGGAGGGAATCTCGCCCATGTATGTTACCCGAAATTCTGCCTCTGGGGTTTGGCTGACCATGAAGTCTTGATTCCAATTTTCAAGCTAGTATCTTATAGCCTATTCTGTCTTAATAGTTCTAAGTTCATCAATGTGTTATTACTTACAAATTGATTACGCTGAAGCTAAGAGGAAATTTGGGCTTTGTGGGGATGAGCCACAGAGGTTTCAGGTATTGGGTGTCTGAGGCAACCTGAAACTTATTCCTTTCCCCTTACGAGTTATAAGTTGTAGACGTTTTCTGACTTATCGGTTTCCATCGCACTACTGCTACCTTTGACTTTGGCTTTAGCTTTGGCTGCGCTGCGTTTGAGGGCTTGCAGCCTAGCTTCATATTTAGCTCTGAGCCGCTTTTTGGGGGTTTGTTCGACGAGGGTTTTGAGGGCACTGCCTAAGCTTTTGTAGGCGTTTGGGAGGGTGTAGCCGAAGCGAGTGGCAAGAGCGATCGCTTTTTCGTCGGCTTCTGCTGCTTCTTTGAGGTTTTTGTCTCCGTTATTTTTTTGGTATAGTCTCCAACCTGATACACCGCAAAGGGCTAGCGCTAGCAGCAGCAGTAAACCGTCTTGTACCCACAGTTCCCCGACGGCTCCGCCTAAGCCGATGGCGAGGGCGGCCATTTCCCAGCCGTCTTTGGCGATCGTGTCGTTTTGAACTCTGGCTACTTCGTGCCAAAATAGTAGGTTACGCTGATCCATTGCTAGTTGTTCCCAGCGGATCAGGTCAATTTGAATCTCTACTTGGTCTTTACCTATTTCTTCGCTGCGGATCAGGGGTGGATTGACCTCTACGGTCTTTTCTACTGTGACCCAGCTTTGCAGTTCTGGCGGCAGTATGCCTTTCAATCGCCGGATCTCACTCATCTCGGCTCTAGCTGTTGAGGTTGCGTAGGATGTCATAAGCTCCGGTATGCAGGAAAATTCAAACAAAAAACAAGCCTCTATATTCTGGAGTATATCGCGTCCAGTGTGTTTAGGAGCTGTCTAATCATTACAATCTTGTAAAATATTACTCGCCGATCTGCGGGATACTTCAGGATGGAGGCTTGGGGTTGTCGCGGCGATCGCGTCTGGCGGCCAGAAGTGTTGAGTGAAGCGGCGCTATTCAAGTTTATTCTAAGTTAAAGTGCTAACTGTAAAACTAGATTTGAGGAAAATCACAGCCCAAAATGCAAGCTGTATCCTGCGGACAAATCATGCTAACTTTACAGAGTAGCCACGCGGTGAAATCTACAAAACATAATTAGGTTCTGACTGTCAATGGGAAATTTTTTGCTTAATAAATTGCCTGCCTATTTTGCCACAGCTTTTATTATCAAAAGAAAACGTTTAATTAGCTTTGTGCTAGCGTTTATTCTAACGTTGATAGTTAATAAGGTAGTCGCAGCAATTGTCACAGTCAAAATTTCTATTTTTGGTTTTCACGACATAGTAGATATTTACAATACTAAGGAACTCCCCCCCCTAAGACCAGCATTTCAAAGCGACTACGCCCAACAAGACTTAGAACTTTTTTTAGATAACTTAGTCCGTGAAAATTATTGGTTTATGTCGGCTCAAGAGCTTTATGATTACTATTTAAGCAACCCCAAAAAACCATTGCCGCCTGAACACCGCTACCAAAAGAAAGTTATGATTACTTTTGATGATGGTTATAAAAGTGTCTATACACATTTGCTACCCATCTTAGAAAGACTTGAGGCAAAATACGGAAAAAAAGCCAAAGTAGTTTTATTTATTAATCCCGGATTTATAGGGCATCACGGTACAATTTTAGATAAGGCAAATTGTCAGGAATTGAGAGAAGGCTTTCAAAAAGGTTTTTATGACCTCCAATCTCACGGACTCAATCATGAAAATTTAATTATGATTCCTGTTAAATCTTTAGATCGGGAATTGGGGGAGGCTCAAATTCAATTAAGGAAATGCACCCAGGGTTTAGATGCTGCTCAAACTGTTGGAGTGCACATCGCTTACCCCTACGGTGCTGTTAATAAAGTGGCTGAAAAATATGTGGCAAAATATTATCTATCGGGATACTTATATAATAGTTTGACTTTAAAATTCGGTTTTTTCCCGACAAATAAGTATTATATTCCGCGTTTGACTGCTAACAAGAAACAATCAGTGACACGACTGACAAGGATGGCAGCAGGCGGCTGGCTAAGAAATTTAATAAGAAATAAATTTAGAGTGATTGAATAGATGATTTTTCAGTAATAGAAAAGAAAAAGTTTCAAGGTAGCAAACATCGTGAATTCTCAAAATATTTCTACTCCTACTGTTAGTAAACGCGCTGATGCACTGGATGCACTGCGGGGAATAGCTGTTTTAGCTATGGTTTTATCAGGCACAATAGCCCGCAAGACTTTGCCTGCTTGGATGTATCACGCGCAAGAACCGCCG
>DATGYA010000803.1:0-3197 GCA_035298405.1 Kamptonema sp.
AATAACTCTATGTTTTTGCCGCCCAACTTTTCGGCAAGCCGATCGGCGATCGTCCAAAACTCTTCAGGCTTCTGACTGTGCTTACCACGTTGGACGTGTATCACATTAGGGATATTAGTCAACCCATGTGAGGTAAAGCTACCGGGCTTACCTTTTGTTGCAACCAGCCAGTGTTCGGTGCAGTTGCGTCCGTAGTGACCAATACCGATGTTGACTTTTGGGTTTTCCTCTGTGCTGGCTTTAGTGGTTTTCACCCATGTGAAAATCGACTTATATTCAAAGCCCCAAGACCGCAAACATTGAAATCCGAGTGGTAGATGATTGTTCGTTACCCACAGGAATAGGTAAGCGTCCTGCTGTGCGATCGAGCCGATCGGCATATCTAAAATCTGTTGGTCAGTCATCGAAGGGTAGGGACAGCGACCGCGATGGGTAGCATCAGTTTCACGTAGCTGGTAATTCCAGGGCGGGTCGATCGTTATCAATGAATAATTGCCAACCGGAATCGGCGGAAGGTTAGGCAGTAATTGCTGAGAAATTGCTAGTTTGAGTTGCCCGGTTTTGTCATCAAGTGCGTACATTAAGCAAACTCCAGTTGTAGTTGACCGGGGCAAAAAGCTGTTGTGGCAATTAACGCAGTGATAAACTTTTGAGCAAGTTCTACGACAACACAAGTGTCAGGTAGTTGGTTGCTAGTTTTTGAAGCATCTAAGAACAGGTTGAAATTGATAGGCATCGATTCCCACGCTTGCCCAATCGACTGATCGGAAACGAGAATAACTTGCTTGCTCCAGTCAAATAGAATCCAAAAACCTTTATCTTCGCAGATGAATTCTATGTCGTAGTTTTCGCAGGAATCGGCAACATATTTTTTTGTGGAAAACTCGGCGCTTAAATCAGCATCGTCATCTCTTCCTGAAAAGTAACCAAGTAGAAAAAAGCTTGGGTCACTTGCTTCAAAAATTGGAACAGAGGGAAACCAATCGGGAAATTCTTTCATTACTTTGCTCTCAGTTTAATTAGTTTTTCTAGTGCGCGAACTCTTGCTTGTGTTTTGGCGATTTTTCTTGGGTTCATTTTTCGTTCTATTAGCTTCAAATTGTTGGCTGTCAGATCGCCCCATTGAGCGAGAGCGATATTCGTGACTTGTGATCAGTTGTAGATATCTTTGAGTTACCGCTGGCCCGCTTTTTGGGTAATCGGCGAGAAAATAAGCGACCTGCTCCTGTACTCCCTCTGGTAAATTGTCGGGAACTTCGATAGTTGGATATTGCATGGTTGTGAATTGCGATCGGCTAGGCAGCAATTAACCACCTAGCCTTGGGTTAAAACTAGCTGGCGGACGGTAGCGCTCTGACATCTAGCGCATCGTCAACGGCGGCAAATGCTGGCTGGGAATAAATATCACCACGCATAATGTACGCAGCCTCTTGTGGCGAAAGGTTGTCCAGACATTGCATTGCTTTTGTTCCATCCCAATCAACCATCCGAGACAGGTTACTGGGGTCTGACAACACCGCTGCGGCTTGGTCAATTACAGCCCAGTCTTTTCGCTCCATCCAAGACCATTTCAAGCTGTAGTAATTAATTGGTTTTACTACTCCGCTGTCATCTGGCTTCTGACCACTGTGCTTGACAAATTCAGGAATAAAAATCCCGGTTGCTGGCTCAATGCCGCGAGACTGAACTGATGCAACCAAACGGTTAAAGTCGTTCAACGTGCGATTTTTGATGTAAGTAACCATCACTGTCCCCTGTGGCAATTCACCACTTTCGTTAACAAACCAGAGTTGACCCCAGAGAGTGTTAGAAGTTTGACCGAGAGAACCGAAAAACTTGGAAAATTTGAGGATAGTCATTGAACATTTCGATCCGTAGTCCGTGTCACCTATGCACCACTGGCCAGACTGGCAGTTGTTGCGAACTGCGATCGGAATTTCTGGGACTAACAAAGCATCAGCAGCTTTTGCGCCGAATACTGAAAATGCTGGACGTTGTTGATTTTCTGTTTGCTTAGTCATGATGGTTTTAGATTGAGTTTAGTTGATTTGGTTTTAGTTTTGTTGGCGGTTCTATTCAGCCATACCGCAAATTGGCGATCTTGGATTACTATTTAACTTTTGCTTTGAATCTCGCCAACAAGCAAGTCTGCGTAATCTACTGCTAATTTGACTAAAATGCTTGGGGCCGTACCATCTTCTGGATCAACATCGTTAGAAGCTATATCAGATGATATAAGTGCAGCCAGTAATGGTGTTGCAATCGACAAACGCAATTGTCGGTTTTGATGGGTTGCCATACCGTTCACCAGCGTTGAGACATAAAGACTTGATTCAGTTTTTTCAGATTGTTCATTGTTTTGAACTTTGGCAATTGCGTTCTGAATTCGTCTCAGATCACTAGCTATTTGGAGCAAAGCAATAGGTGATTTTTCGCTAAGGATTTCGAGCAAGATTTCGTAGTCAGAGTTAATTGCATTTTCAAGCCAACCGTAAGTTGATGTCATAATTTGCCGTTTGAGTTGGATTAGCCAGCCCTTATAAAGCTCCCGCCGGCACTGAGCGCTGGTATTTATTTAATGCAAGGTGTTTGCGATTGCTTACTTGCGGCCACACGTTCGAGATATTGTGTCGCGAGATTTTCGTAGAGAAAAGGGTGTCCAGTGACGCCGCCGTTCACCCATGCCCACCAGCGACCGTCTGCACCTTCTTTGATGCGACCGATGCCGCGATAGTCTTCAGTGTCGGTTAAAAACTGTGGGGAATTCTTGAAAGTTTTGGGATCAAAAGTGCGACCTGTTTCAATGGCTGCTCGGATTCTTTGGTGATGGATATTTGGACTCTTGCGTTCGGAAGCCGTAAAATCCGCGCTAATGACAACCATGATTTCGCAAGTAGCTGGATTGCTGATATCCAAATTAACTAAAGCGTTTCTTTTTCTGAGATAAAAGTTGCGGAGCGCACCTTTTTTGCCGACGATAGTTCCCGCAATGGGAGAGTGCCAATAAATAGTACCTTCTGGCTCAACTTGCTCTATCGATTGTTCTGACTCATCGGCGTCAACCGGCAAAATACTAGGATCGAAAGGTGTAATCTTAAACAAGCTCAATACGTCAGCTTTAAGTTCTTTCATTTGTGTTTCTAGTTGTTGGATTGCGGGAGAAGGTTGGGGTTTTGGTACGGGGCGATCATAGAACT
>DATGYA010000804.1:0-9493 GCA_035298405.1 Kamptonema sp.
GGCATATCTAAAAGGCTCTGAGTCTACTGGTATCTCTGCACCTCGTCTGGCATTTATTGGTTAATTGTTGATGGTTAATTGTTAATTGTTAGTTGTTAATTGGGTAATTATTTTTATCTGTACATAATTAGCAATTAACAATTAGCAATTAATCTCTCTTACCTGTCCCTCATCCAAGAAAATTTTATGAAACTATCTAGCAAAAATCTTGAGGCTTCCCTTGAAACTATTTATGATGCCATTATTGTTGGCGGTGGTATGGGTGGATTGTCCGCAGCAATTTATTTAGGCCGCTACGGTCTCAAATGCTTAGTCATAGAAAAAGGCAAAGGGCGATCCCTATGGATGCAAGATTTACGTAATTATTTAGGACTCGATCCTCATACACCCGGTAGAGATATATTAAAGCATGGAACTGAACAAGCATTAGACTGGGGTGCAGATCATCTCCGAGGTTATGTAGAGGAAGTAACCGATGAAGGAGAAACATTTGCGGTACGGGTAAAGGTAGGAAAAAAAGATAGTATTTATCCTGTATTTCGGAGTAAATATCTAATCGCCGCATCGGGGATAATGGATAATTTACCTGAAGTTGAGGATATGCAGAATCTTTATAATTATGCAGGTTATACGCTGCACGTCTGCATGATTTGTGATGGTTTTGATATGTGGGATCAGAAAGCAGTTTTGATTGTTAATTCCGAATCTCAAATCAATGCAGCGTTTGTGTTGAATTGGTTTACTCCTTATATTTCGGTACTAACTCATGGTTTGTGTGAGGTTAGCGATACAATGAGAGAGAAGCTTGCGGATCATGGATATCCTTTATATGAGTCACCAATTGCTCGTTTTTTGGGTGAAAAACATCAAATGAGTGGCGTGGAATTAAAAGATGGTACGGTAGTTGAGGCGACGACTGGTTTAATTAGTATGGGTTCGGTTTACTATAACCATTATTTAAAGGGAATTGAGGGGTTAGAGTGGGATGGTGAGAATTTAGTTACTAATGAGATGGCGCAAACTAGCCATAACCGAATTTTTGCGCTTGGTGATTTGAAAAAGGGATTAAATCAGGTGTCGATTGCGGTAGCTGATGGCACTTTGGCTGCTACTCAAATTTGGCGGAATATTCGTCGCGCTAGTGCACCTCGTAAGTGGGAAGAGAATCTGGTTAAGAGTGCGACAGAAGTTGAAATCCCTGTCTAATAGCGAAAGTTCTCTGAAGAGGATTAAAAACCTTAGCAAATTTCCTCAATGTCAGCTATCTGGGAAAGAGTTAAGTGTTTAAGCCTGCTTGAAAAATCTGTTCAAGTGTCAAGTTCAACTCTGGAAAAGCCAGCGACTCAACCCTCTCGCTTTCCCTAAACTGTTTGACCTGATACTCCCCGTCTACCAGTTGGCAAACTGATAGAGTGGGTTGTTTGGGATTGCCGATAAACTTGCGACCACCTAAACCGAGGTAGTCCACAATCCAGTATTCGGAGATGCCCATTTCCTCATAGTCAGAAGCTTTGAAAAAATAATCATCCCGCCAGTTCGTGCTCACTACCTCTACAGCCAGTCGCACGGTCGCCCCCATCGTGATGATAGATTCTTTCTGCCAACGCGGTTCGTTTAAGAGCGCGGTTCGGTTTAGGACAATTACATCTGGCTGATAACCTGATTCGTTACGGGCGGGTTTAAGTAGGCAATCACCGGGGATGGAGTAGGGCAATTGCAGTCGCCTGATTTCAAAATTGATTTCACTGGAGATGAAACCCGTAATATCGGAATGGTCGCCAGTTCCTAAAGGCATTTCAACAATTACTCCGTTGTGTAGTTCGTAGCGGCTGGCAGAGTTCTCTGGATACCAGGCCACGAAATCATTAAAAGTGACTGTTTTGGATATGGCTTGGAGCATGGTTTTGCAGATAGAATTTGGGGAAAATAATTATAACGATCTCCCCCTACTGCTACTAAAAAAGGGAGACTTTGAACTCTCGCTCCCCCCTCCTTAAGAAAGCAAAAAGAGGGGGGAGGGATCAATTACAAACTTGCCATCACCTCACGAGCAGCGGCCAAAGTCCGGTCAATATCCTCATCAGAGTGAGCAACAGAAGTAAATCCCGCCTCAAATTGCGAAGGAGCAAGATAAATTCCTCGCTCTAACATTCCGCGATGAAAACGGCTAAATTTGCCTAAATCAGACTTCTTAGCATCTTCATAATTGTGAACTGGGCCGCCAGTGAAAAACAAGCCAAACATCCCGCTAATTTGGCCACCACAAGCAGCAATTCCTACTTCCTTCGCGATTTTTAGCAATCCTTCTGACAACTTTTTAGTAACTTTATCCAACTGTTCATAAGTCCCTGGTTTTTGTAGCAATTCCAAAGTCTTAATCCCAGCAGTCATCGCCAAAGGATTACCCGAAAGCGTTCCCGCTTGATACATTGGCCCAGAAGGAGCGACCATTGCCATAATATCTTTACGGCCACCATAAGCACCTACTGGTAAACCGCCACCGATGATTTTACCCAAAGTTGTTAAGTCGGGAGTAACGCCGAATTTTTGCTGAGCTCCGCCGTAAGCAATACGAAAACCTGTCATTACTTCGTCAAATACTAGCAGTGCTTTGTTTTCCTTAGTAATCTCTCGCAAGCCTTCCAAAAAGCCGGCATCGGGTACAATAAATCCGGCATTACCGACAACTGGTTCTAAAATTACCCCTGCTATCTCACCAGGATTTGCTGCAAAAAGTGCCTTAACAGCTTCCAAGTCATTATAAGGAGCATTGAGAGTGTTACTGGTGACAGATTTGGGTACGCCAGGGGAGTCAGGTAAGCCCAGGGTGGCTACGCCAGAACCGGCTTTCACCAAGAACATATCGGCGTGACCGTGATAGCAACCTTCAAATTTAATGATTTTATCGCGTCCGGTAAAAGCTCTCATCAGGCGGGAAACGGCCATGCAAGCTTCAGTGCCAGAGTTGACAAAACGCACCATTTCAATGCTGGGAACGGCATCAATTACCATTTCTGCCAGCACGTTTTCTAATGCTGAGGGGGCTCCGAAACTGGTGCCTTTTTCTAGGGAGTCACGCAGGGCGTTGATGACTTCGGGGTGGGCGTGGCCGCAGATGGCGGGGCCCCAAGTGCCTACGTAGTCGATGTATTGGTTGCCATCGACATCCCAGATATAGGCTCCTTTGACTCTATCAAAGACTATGGGTTGTCCGCCTACTGATTTGAAGGCGCGTACTGGGGAACTAACGCCTCCTGGCATTAATTTCTGGGCGGCGGCAAAAATTTCTTCGGATTTGGTGGTTTTCAAGGTTGTGGAAACCAATGTTTTCTCCTTAATGAAGGTTTCTAATCAGAATGATATTCTAGAAGGTTAGCCCTCTCTTTTGAAGCTTTAAATATGTCTGCTCCCGATTTAGCTGCTTTGAGCCAATCTATCCCGCTTGAGAAAATTTGCTATAACGAGCAGGGTTTGGTGCCTGCGATCGTTCAAGATTATTTGGATGGTACGGTGTTGATGATGGCATGGATGAGCCGGGAATCGCTGCAAAAGACTCTGGAAACTGGGCAAACTTGGTTTTGGAGTCGTTCTCGTGGGGAGTTGTGGCATAAGGGGGCTACTTCGAGTCATGTTCAGAATATTAAGTCTGTGCGTTATGACTGCGATAGCGATGCTTTGCTGTTTACGGTGGAACAGGTGGGAGATATTGCTTGCCACACGGGGGAACGGAGTTGTTTTCATCGGGTTGACGGGGAGGTTGTCGCGCCGCCTGCGGATGCGCTGTCTCAGTTGTTTGAGGTGATTTGCGATCGCCGCGATCGCCCTATAGAAACATCTTACACCTGCAAGTTATTTGAGGGTGGGGATAATAAGATTCTTAAGAAAATTGGCGAGGAGTCGGCGGAGGTGGTGATGGCTTGTAAGGATGACGATCGGGATGCGATCGCGTCTGAAGTTGCAGATCTATTTTATCACACTTTAGTTGCCTTAGCTTACCATCAAGTTGATTTGAGAGCAGTTTATCGGAAATTAGCAGAACGGCGAAAATAATGGTAATTGTTATTTGTTAGTTGTTGGTTGTTGGTGGTTAGTTGCTTAATAAGATTTTTATGTTCTATTTGTAGAGTGCGTCAGATGTCAAAACTCTAGATAATACCAATTCTCTAAATTAATGCTACAGTCTTGGGGCGGGTTTATTAATGTTATTTGTGGGTGGCAAATTTGATCGCGAACCCGCCCCTACCCAAACTGTAGCGAACTTTTAGAGAAGTGGTATAATTATTGTAAAACTTTGTCTGACGCACCCTACAAGTCTGGCACATAAAATCAGATTTAGTATTATTCCTCTTTATGTAGCTGCCAACCCGGTTTCACAACCTGCCGAGCCCTAGCAATCACTAAACAATCATCGGGTACGTCTTCTGTCACTACAGAACCGGCTGCTATAGTAACATCGTCACCTAAAGTTAAAGGAGCAACCAACACACTATTAGAACCTGTTTTAGTGCGATCGCCAATTTCTGTCCGGTGCTTATTCACCCCATCGTAATTAGCTGTAATTGTACCAGCACCGATATTTACTTTCTCTCCTAAAGTAGCATCGCCTAAGTAAGATAAATGAGCTGCATTAGTGCGATCGCCTAATTTTGCATTCTTCAACTCCACAAAATTTCCCACCCGGCAATTTTCCCCAACCTCCGCATGACCCCGTAAATGCGCGTAAGGCCCAATCCGAGAATTATTTGCTACAGTGCTATCTGCAACCACAGAATAAAGTACAGTCACATTTTTGCCAATTTGACTATTCTCAATTAAACTTCCAGGCCCGATGCGACTACCAGATCCAATCGCAGTTTTTCCGCGGAGATGCGTCTGCGGTTCTACAATTACATCTGCTTCTAACTTTACTGTATCATCAATGGTAATACTATCAGGATCGAGCAGCGTTACTCCTTTTGCCATCCAGTCATCTTTCACCCGCGTTTGCAAGATATGATAAGCTGTTGCTAAGTGTTTGCGATCGTTAATCCCCAGTATTTCTTGATAGTCATCGACATCTACTGCCATCACTGGATCGAGGTGATTAACTGTATCTGTCAAATAATATTCTTTTTGGTCATTATCCGCTTTCAAATCTGGTAGAATCTTAGCTAGTTTTTGCCAATTAAAGCAGTAAACACCCGCGTTAATTCGGTGATTTTGTTTCTGCGCTGCTGTACAGTCCCGGTCTTCTACTATTTGTTTGACAAAATTTTGACTGTCAGTAAATACTCTCCCATACCCTTGAGGATTCGGCAAATGAGCGGTCAACAAAGTTGCTGCATTTTGGTGTTCTTTGTGAATTTGCATCATGTGTTTGATAGTTTGCGATCGCAACAAAGGCACATCCCCATTTAACACCAACAAATCCCCGGTAAATCCCTCTAAATGAGGTAACAATTGTTGAATAGCGTGACCAGTACCTAATTGCTCGGTTTGTTCGACAAATTCCAGCGGCGGTAATAATAAAGATTCTTGACTTGTTTCCAATTGCCGATCGCTACTCAGGGATTCTTTAACCATTTCACCCCGATAGCCAACAATCACAATTCGCCGCGATGGGTGAATATCAGTACAACTATAAAGTACCCGATCGAGTAGCGATCGCCCCCCCAATTCGTGCAAAACTTTGGGCAAGTCAGATTTCATGCGCGTACCGCGCCCAGCGGCTAAAATTGCTATTGCTATCATGGGAGGATGTTACTATTTCTGGTAGATGATGAAAGATGTAGCGTTTACATATTTTAAGATGATAGACGATCCCATTGTCACCAAATCTTTATAAAATCAAAAGAATTACACTATTGAGACCAGCGTTTTTTCCAGTGGGATGAGGGTTCTTTGGGCGAAACTTGTTGCTCTGCCTGACGGCGTTGCAGTATAATTTCAGCACTATCGGACAGAGTGCGATCGCGATAAGGAATCCCCGCTTTTGTCTCTAAATGCTCTCGCTCTTGCTCTGAGAGTGCCGGTAAATCAGTCTCAGAAAAGCTCGCTGCTGTTCCCGGCCATCGCCTCCCCACAGGGGGAGTTGAGCTAATTTTCAAACCTGCTGCAAGCAAGGCTGTCCTCGCCGCCGCTGAGCAAGAATAAGTAGCTAAGATCCCATCTGGCTTTAAACATTTTGCCAGCAACCCCAAAAATTCAACAGTCCACAATTGTGGACAATGTGGTGGCGAGAAGGGGTCGAGAAAAATTGCATCTGCTTGGAATCCCGATTTTTCTACTTTTTGGAGGGTTTGCCTAGCGTCGCCAATCAGCAGTTTAGCCTGGAATGTATCGGTTTGCAAGTCGCGATCGCGAACTACAGCCTCTAGCAATTCGGGAATCGGATCTGACCAATCTTGAAGCAAATGATGCGCGATCGCAGCCTTTGGCACCTCTGGATCTAACTCCAAACCCACCCACTCTACCCGACAATCGGGATTAACTTCCCAAATCGCCTCCAAAGCTGCCGCCGTATTGTACCCCAAGCCATAGCAAACGTCAAGCAAAACCAGTGTCGGCCCTGTAGCTTTGAGTCTAAGTTGTAGAGGGCCCACAAATTTAAGTTCAGCCTCCTCCTTAGCACCTTGATTACTATGAAAAGTTTCCCCAAACTCCAGTGAAAAGAACGTAAAAGAGCCATCAGCCGTTAGTTGTGGTATAAAGGCACTGGTATTTTGCATTCTTGAGCTTTTATTTTGCATTAATATCTTATAACATTTCTATATATATCTCATAGTAAAAACTAGGGTAACGAGAACTGGGGATTGGGCACTAGGGATTGAGGACTGCTAAATCCCAGCTTTCTTACCAATTACCAATTAGCCATTACCAATTAACAATTACCAAACTCCTAGCCATGACGGAAACTAATTATCAAGAACTCGCCAAACAGGGAAACCCCGAAGCGATCGCATTTCTACTCAACCAACAGCTAGAACCTCAAGGCATCACCGTCACCACTAACTTGACGAATGGATGCTTAGAAGTAATGCTAGAATCCGAGCAAGTCCCCGACCGATATGAATTTGTTGATTTTGTCCGCAACCAACTCACAAACTTAGAACCAGATTCAATTGAAAGAGCAAAAGTTGAAGGCAAAAAAACCGGGAGCGATGCTCCAGCATGGAGTCAAGGATTTGTCTTAGAAGTAAGCAGCTATTCAATGCTAACATTTCCCGCCGAACCAGCCCAAAATCCAGAACCAATTACAGAACCATCTAGTAGCTATCCCCAGCTAAAACAGCCAGAACCAATCGGTGAAGACAGAATGAGAACTACTACAATTATAGTAGGTCTGGTCATCGGGATTTTAGGGATTTCCGTCGCTGTATTTGTAAATAAGATGGTGGCTGTCACCGCAATCAAAGCAGATAATAATAGCCAGCCAACTGCTACCAACTCGCCAAAGCCATCACAGTCTCATTCTTTCAGAAACGCAGTTAACATTGCTATCAATGCCTCAAAATTAGCTCAATCAGCGCAAACAGAGGAAGAATGGAATTTAGTAGCGAGTCAGTGGCAGGAAGCAGTGACAATGATGAAAAAAGTACCCCCAGAGAGCGCTAATTACGCATTAGCTCAGAAAAAAGCCCTTGAATATCAAAAAAATCTTGCCTATGCTCAAGAATCCGCAAAACCAAAACCACCAGAAAATAATACTATCAATAGAAAGAAACAACGATGAGTGAATTACGAACAAAACTAACTACAGATACTTGGATAGCAGCTACTTGGGAAGAATACCTAGAAACCCTTGAAGATCCAGCCTACGAAAAAGCCCAAGGCTACTATCATAATAGACAAATGAGGATCGAAATGACACCACTGGGACACGACCATGCCTGCGATAATACAATTATCACCTTAGCTGTTAGCCTTTTTTGCGGAGTAAAAGGCATTCTTGCTAAAGGTCTAACTAACTGTACCTATAGGAAAATAGGCTATCGAGATGCTCAACCCGATATGTCTTACTATATTGGCGAAAACGCAGATACAATTCCTTGGGGAACAGCGGTAGTCAATCTAGACATATATCCACCGCCAACTCTAGTAATAGAAGTAGCCAACCACTCAATCGCTGACGATAAAGGCGAAAAACGGCTACTTTATGAAGATTTAAAGGTAAAAGAATACTGGATATTAGACGTGCAAAGAATTGAAATTACTGCCTTTGCCATTGCTGAGGGAGGGAGTAGGCGAATTACTGATTCTCAAGTGTTACCAGGATTAGCAATTTCGCTTCTAAATGAAGCTTTACAGCGCACTCGCCAGATGAATCAAAGTCAGGTAGTTACCTGGTTATTATCCCAGTTTCAGCAATAGTTTATAACCACAGCATTTTAAAATTAAATCATCATTTACTTTGACAAATCAACTATGCAAGACACAAACTCGATCGTTTCTCCAGAATGGCTGGTCGCACATCTAGATGACTCAAAAGTTATCATCATTGACTGCCGTTTTTCCCTAGCAGATCCAGAATTGGGACAACAACAATATAAAACAAATCATATCCCCGGAGCATTTTATTTAGACCTCAACCGCGATCTTTCCAGTCCAGTTAGCAAACATGGTGGTAGACATCCCTTGCCTAACCCAACAGAATTGGCGGAAAAATTAAGCGCGATCGGCGTTACCGACAAAACCTTAATTGTCGCTTATGATGACTCCAGATTTGCCTTTGCTGCGCGTTTGTGGTGGCTATTGCGTTATATGGGGTGCGATCGCGTCGCTGTTCTTGATGGCGGCTTCAGCGCGTGGCAAACTGCCGGATATCCTACATCTGATGCTCTACCGATACCCCATCCGGGAAAATTTATCCCCCAGCTACAGCCAGGATGGGTAGTAGACATTGACACCGTAAAAGCACGCAAAGACCAAGCGGGAGTAGTATTAATAGACTCGCGAGAAAGCGATCGCTATCAAGGACTTAGCGAACCCATAGACCCCATTGCAGGACATATACCCGGTGCGGTTAATTACCCTTGGCAAGGAGTGACAGGAGAGGGAGGAAAAGCGCGATCGCAAGTAGAACAGCAACAACGGTGGCAACAAATGCGATCGGCAGAAGAAATTATCGTATATTGCGGTTCCGGTGTCACCGCCTGCGTTAACCTTTTATCTTTAGAAATAGCAGGTATTCATAACGCTAAACTTTATGCTGGTAGTTGGAGTGATTGGTGTTCTTATTTATAAAACTCTTAATGTCACAGCCTTACTAGCATTCCATTAACTACACAAAGATCAAGATATTAGTCATGTCTCAACCAAATAATTCTACACTAAATCGCCGTCATTTTCTTAGTTTTGTCGCTTTAGGAACTGTCAGCTTGCTAACAAAAGACTTACTTTGCTGACGGGGTGACAACCCCGTCAAAAGCCTTACCTATAGAGATTTGAGACGTTTTGTGGTAAAAAAAAATGGGCGATCGTTCTCAACAACCCCCAGAATAATTAAATGCTTCCT
>DATGYA010000805.1:0-12473 GCA_035298405.1 Kamptonema sp.
GATAACTCATGGAGAGCACCGAGACGGCGGGGTTGGGGGAACGGCGGCGGATTTGAATCATAGATAATAGTTTAGCAGGCATCGAACGCCATGTCAGTCAGAACAGAATTGCTACTCAGTCTCAGACAAGAAATTCTCTATAAGTCGCTGGTTTTTTCACGAGCGCCAAGCTTATACTAGAGTCAGCTTGACCCTCGGACTCCATCGAACTCACGTTTGTTAATTTAATTGTCAAGGAAAATTTCTTCTCGATGACGGCGGAGAAAGTTAGGATTAGGTTGAAATTTTTCAGGTAAACGTATTTGCCTTCCATGATAGGCAACAAAGTTATGCTCTAATATGTCTTCTGGCAAGAAACTTTCAAGATATGAACTAAGAACCAGTCTATAATCTTCATCAAATGTAATCATTCCCCCATCAAAAGCTGCATCCTGAGTACGAGCAAGGCACAAACCATTATGAGGATCGAGTCGATGTTCTGGGTGATCGCCCCAAGGTAGTATATGGCTTGCAATCAAAAGTTGTGGAATTGGATTACCAGTAATACAGCAACGGCTTTTGTAGTTAGCCAGAATAGTTTGGCGAAAAAAAGTTTGTCCGACTCGTGCTTTTACACTAGCTTCTACTTCTGTATCGCCAGTGGGCTGACTTTTTGGTATCTCGTGTCCAACGCTTCCCTAAAGCCATTTATTACTACCTCAGCTACTTGACGGCGATAAGAGCGATCCCTACAAAAATATTATAATAGAATAATCAGTTTTTTAAACAATATGAAGAACAGTACTAAACTCAAGACAATTCTCACTCAATTACGCTCAGAATTTGAGCAACTATATGGCGATCGCCTCACCCAAATGGTACTTTATGGTTCCCAGGCGCGAGGCGATGCACATCCTGACTCAGATATAGATGTGTTAGTCGTCCTTAAAGGAGAAGTAAACCCTGGCGCAGAAATTCAAAAAACCAGCCATATTCGCGCTAACTTATCCCTAGAAAACGATGAAGTTATTAGCTGTCTTTTCATCGACGAACAGCGTTTTACTAACTATAACAGCCCCTTACTGCGGAACATTCGTAAAGACGGCATCCCCCTATGAAAATCGAACAATTAAACTTACTTCTGAAAGCTCGTCAAAGTATCTCAGCAGCAAAGTTATTATTAAATAATGGCTTCCCCGACTATGCAGCATCTCGCGCTTATTATGCCATGTTTTACATTGCTGAAACATTTTTAGATGGTGAAGGGATGTCATTTTCTAGCCATGCCGCAGTCATTGGCGCTTTCGGTCGAGAATTTGCACGTACAGGGAGAGTCCCTACTGAGTTTCACAGATTTTTAATCGATGCTCAAGACTTACGAAATACTGGAGATTATGGAATGCTGGATGCTGTAACTGCCGATCAAGCTGCTGAACAAATTACCCGTGCCGAGCAATTTTTGGCTTTAGCTGAAAATCTGCTCGGAACTTTGCCGCCACCATAGATAAACGCGATCGCACCTAAAAACTCACTTTGGGGCAAGCATCCTATAGCCTTTGACTGTATGTTTGCTCCATGTCTAGTTGACAAAAGCCTGAATCGAATCAAGAAAAAAGCTTACAGCTAGTGGGGAGCAACGCTATATCCAGCCATTTTTAACAGGGATCGATGATTTCGCCAAGCCAGCCACTTGTTTATCCGCTTAAATACTGCCATAATAAAATTGTTAGTTTAATCAATTCTTTACTCATACTTTTTTAAGCAATTGGTTAAATTAGATACTTCTTGTTGTCTAATTTTGAGGTTAGTCAACTAAATTGCTCTAATTCTCATTTTGTTACCCCCTTAAAAACCCTTAAATTCAAAGGATTTAAAATGCAGACAACACAAGCTATTCGCTGCCCCAATTGCGGCAGCCCTGCCGAACGTAACTATCATTCTAACAGTCAGCTAACCGAAACTAAATGCCCCGCCTGTGACTATTTAATGATTACTTGTTCTCGGACTGGCAAAGTTGTAGAAGCCTATGCTCCTGGTTTTTATTCCCGCCGCTAATTGTAGTTATAGCGGTTTTTTGTTGCATTATGTACTACCCGATAATTGCTAATTGCTAATAACAAGTAGTATCACTCAATTGAAAACTGCTGTAGTTATTGAAAGGCTGTAGAGGCATATTTCCAAAAGCCTCTACTACCCCCTAAACCCGTGATGCCCGCAATTGACCGCAGGCTGCATCGGCTTCTAACCCGCGAGAATAGCGCACGCTAACAGCAATGTGTCGCGCTTTCAAAGCTTCTACAAAAACTTTAACTCGATAGTCACTTGGTCGTTGATATTCAGCTTCCTGAATCGGATTGTAGGGAATCAAATTAACGTGACATTGAAAACCTCGTAAATGGTCAGCTAATTCAGCGGCGTGTTCTGGGAGATCGTTAACGCCAGCTAAAAGGATATATTCAACGCTCAATCTTCGTCCCGTAATCTTCACATATTCGCGACATTCTTCCATCAACTCATCAAAGCGATAGTTGCGAGCGCTTGGTATTAACTTCTCCCGCAACTTTTGATTAGAACCGTGAAGACTAACAGCCAAAGTAACTTGTAAGTGATGTTCAGCTAGGAGGCGAATGCGATCGCGGATTCCCACCGTCGAAATCGTCATATTTCGCTGTCCAATTCCCACATCTTCATTCAAACACTTAACCGCCGCCACCACATTTTCAAGATTCAGTAGCGGTTCCCCCATTCCCATAAACACAATATGACTAACGCGCCTCTTAAAATCTTCTTGAACTGTCAAAACCTGATCGACAATTTCATGTTTAGCTAAATGACGCTGAAAACCGCCTTTGCCAGTAGCGCAAAAGTCGCAAGCCATCGGACAACCAACTTGTGAAGAAACACAAACAGTTAGCCGCTTTTCTGTCGGAATACCAACAGTTTCCACAATTTGACCATCTGCCAACTTGAGCAGATATTTTACAGTTTCATCGGGAGCAACAGAACGACGGTGAATAATTGAGCGGCCAATCGGAACATTTGCCAGAGTTTCGCGCCACTGTTTCGAGAAAACAGAAATTTCAGAAAGCGATCGCGCCCCTTTTTCATAAATCCACTGGTGTAATTGCTTAGCGCGGTAAGCAGGTTGTCCCTGCTGTTGCACCCATTGTGTTAAATCTTCGAGAGTTGCGCCTAATAGAGGCGAAGAAGAAGTTGCTAGAGGTCTGGGGAATTCGGCAAGGGGCATAGGACTGATGAGGAAAACTAAAAACGCACTACTATTAATTTAACTTGCTTTTAGTTGCACTGCGCGATCGCAATTTCAATATTACTAGCCCACCGTCATCGACCACCATGCTAAAACTCAGCCCCCATTAAGCAGAAATCTGATTAAAAATTGCACTCGTGTTACCACCGCAACATAAAATCAAATCTGTAGTTTCGTACAGGGTGCGCGGATCTCTTACTGTTTTCAACCACTCTCGATTAAATTTTCATGTTGCTACACAATCTAGCCCTACCCTTAGCCTTTCAATTTACCTCCCCAGGCCCGATCGTATTCCGCCTGGGGCCACTAGCAATCCGCTGGTACGGTCTTTTAATTGCCTCAGCCGTCTTGATTGGCGTTAGCCTTTCTCAATACCTCGCCGAACGCCGCCGCATCAACCCCGAAGCCATCGGCGATCTCGCGATCTGGCTAGTTGTAGGGGCCATTCCCTGTGCTAGAGCCTACTACGTCCTTTTCCAGTGGCAAGAATATGCTCAAAATCCAGGGGATATTATTGCAATTTGGAAAGGAGGAATTGCTATACACGGGGCTATTCTCGGTGGACTAGCAGCAGCATTAATCTTCGCCAAAATCCAGCGAATTTCTTTCTGGCAATTAGCAGATTTAGTCGCACCTTCTCTAATTTTGGGTCAAGCGATGGGGCGGTGGGGAAATTTCTTCAACTCAGAAGCTTTTGGAGGCCCTACAGATTTGCCTTGGAAATTGTACATTCCCCCCGAAAATCGCCGCGCACTGCCTCCAGAATACAGACAATTTGAGTATTTTCACCCTACTTTTCTCTATGAGTCCATCTGGGATTTAATGGTGTTTGGGTTGTTGTTAACATTATTTTTTCGAGATTTGCAGGGGAAACGCCGCCTGAAAATAGGCACATTATTTCTAGTTTATATGGCAGCTTACAGCACTGGTCGCATCTGGATTGAAGGGCTGCGAACTGACAGTTTGATGCTGGGCCCACTGAGGATTGCTCAGGTGGTAAGCTTGACAGGTATTGTTGTTGGTTTCCTTGGGTTGGCTTGGCTTTATTGGTTCGATCGCGCTTTGCCAGATGTGGTGTCAGCAAACCAACAAATGGATATTAGCCGATCGCAGGATGATGTTGATGCCAACAATTAAAAAAACCCTAGAGACCGATCTCTAGGGTTCAAACCAGGGTGCATCTACCACTATTGTTTTCTGTTCGGGTATCTTAAACCCGGATCAATTGCCAAAATTAGTAGAAATTTTTTCAATGAGCACGATCGATCCTACTGAGTCTCTGACACCAGGAGTTTATATAGTTGGGGCGGGCCCAGGCGACCCGGAATTATTGACAGTTAAGGCTCAAAAGCTACTGGCTAAAGCAGATGTAATTGTATTTGCTGATTCCCTAGTACCTAAGCAAATTCTACAGGGTATTCGCCCTGATGCTGAGATTATTCAAACTGCGAATAAAACTCTCGAAGAGATTTTGCCATTAATGCTAGAACGGGTGCGATCGCACCTCTCCGTGATCCGCCTTCACTCTGGCGATCCGAGTCTTTACGGCGCTATACACGAACAAATGCAAGCTTTAGCTGAAGCTGGCATTCCTTTTGAAGTAATACCAGGAATTAGCGCTTTCCAAGCCGCAGCCGCTAAACTCAAAGTTGAGCTAACTGTGCCTGGAGGAGTGCAAACTATTATCCTCACCCGTATCAGCGGCCGCACAGAAGTCCCAGATCGCGAAGAATTGGGGAGTTTAGCTGCACATCAAGCTAGTTTGTGTCTTTACTTAAGTGCCCGCCACGTTGAAGTCGCTCAAGCTAAGTTAGCCGAACATTACCCAAGCGATACTCCTGTAGCAATTTGTTATCGTTTAGGCTGGCCTGATGAAAAAATCTGGCTAGTTTCTCTTGACAAAATGGCAGTTGTTACCCGCGATAATAAGTTAATTAGAACGACGATGTATGTGATTAGTCCTGCCTTGGGGAAAGTAGAAGGACGAACAGCTACGCCTGACCTAGCGCGATCGCGCCTCTACCATCCAGAACATACTCATCTATTTCGTCAAAAATCGGAAACTGCTAACAGTTAACGGTTAACGGTTAACTGTTAACTATTAACAACCAACAACTAACAACTAACAACTAACAATTACCATGATAGATTTAACTCGTAGAAAATTTATTGCAGTCACGGCATTAGCGGCTGGTTTTGCATTAGCCGCTCACCCGATTTCCGCCGCAGTGATTACCACAGATACGACTGGTTTAGTGACGGGAGAAGTAAAAATCCCTGTTAAAGACGGCTCAATTCCAGCATATAGGGCAATGCCTGCCAGCGGTAGCAATTTCCCAGTAGTATTAGTAGTACAAGAAATCTTCGGTGTTCACGCTCATATTCAGGATATTTGCCGCCGCTTTGCTAAATTGGGTTATTTAGCGATCGCACCTCAAATGTTCGCCCGTCAAGGTGATGTTTCCAAAATGAGCGACATTCAAGAAATCATCACCAAAGTTGTCTCTAAAGTTCCCGATGCCCAAGTTATGTCGGATTTAGATGCAACAGTAAATTGGGTAGAAAAAACTGGAAAAGGAAATATTAATAAACTAGGAATTACAGGGTTTTGTTGGGGCGGGCGCATCGTTTGGTTATACGCTGCTCATAATCCTAAAGTCAAAGCTGGTGTAGCTTGGTACGGACGTTTAATTGATACTCCTAAGCCTTTAACTCCCAAAAATCCAATTGATATTGCCCCTGCTTTGAAAGTACCTATTTTGGGACTTTATGGTGGCAAAGACGATTATATTCCAAATGATACAGTAGAGAAAATGCGGCAGGCTCTTAAAACAGGAAGTAGTGGTTCAGAAATAGTGCTTTACCCAGATACGCCGCACGGTTTTAATGCTGACTATCGCCCGACTTATCGGCAAAAAGAAGCTCAAGACGCATGGAAACGGTTACAAGCTTGGTTTAAGCAATATGGCGTTGCTTGAGGAGATTGTAGGGTGCGAGTAAAGCGAACACTTGCGCTTAAACGGGCAACACTTCGGACTGACGCACCCTACAATCTATTTTAAATGTTCAACAGCCGATCTTCAGGATTTTTAACTTATAACTAAAGCGCCTTTGACCTTAAGAAAGCTAGAGGTAAACAAAGCATTTTCCGGGCAGTAGAAACATAAGCTCGCTGATTAAAAACATCATAATTATTGCGCTCGATCGCGTCCAGAATTTTGCTGTATAGCATCATTGCCGCCCACACAGGCCAGCGAATATCTGGACTGAGAACCTTAATTCCCCGTTCCGCACTGGCATAAAACTTGCGAGCGCGGCTGATTTGAAAGCGCATTAACTCCCGCCAGCGTTCGTCAACGACACCTTTAAATAAATCCTCCTCAGTATAGTTAAACAGGGCTAACTCTTCTAAGGGAATGTAAATCCGACCGCGACGGGCATCTTCTCCCACATCCCGGAGGATATTGGTGAGTTGGTTGGCAATTCCCAGGGCGATCGCTTCTTCAGAGGGAGTTCTACTATCCCAGTGCCAATTCCAGCTAGCCGCCGATTTAGTTTTCTCAACTCCCATCACAGCATTTGACATCAAACCCACCGTTCCCGCTACGCGGTAACAGTAAAGCTCAAGCTCTTCAAAAGTTTCGTAACGGGAACGGTACAGATCCATACGTTGGCCTGCAATCATGTCCCGAAATGGCTGGATATCCTGCGGGAAGCGGGAAATGGTATCTACAAAAGCAACGTCTAAGTCGTCTAGACAGTGACCGGCAAATAGAGCCTCCAGATGTGCTTCCCACTCGTTAAGAGTGTCAGGCGTGGTTTCGCTAGCACCCGGCCCGTCTACGAGTTCATCCGTGCGGCGGCACCAGACATAAATAGCCCAAATTGCCCGACGCTTGGCTTCGGGCATTAGCTGAGTGCCTAAATAAAAGGTTTTGGAGTATTTCTCCGTGATCTGACGACAGAGTTCGTAGGAGTCCTCCACAGAGGCCAGAGTTCTCATGCACTGGGATTTTGACAGTTGCAGCATTCTTTTTTCAGCTCTCAGGCTCAGGATCTAGCTATCAGCTTGCAAGAGTTTCACTCAGCACTGGTTTGGGCTGACCGCCTACCGGGATGCGCCGATCGCTATCTATTGCCTGCGCTGTCAGCTTACCAGAAAGTACGGCCCCTTCCATACTCGCAAGATAACGTTGCATCGTATAATCCCCCGTTAGATAGAAATTACTTATAGGTGTGGTTTGGTCGGGGCGGCACTGTTGGCAGCCGGGGGTTGCTTTGTAGACTGAGCGGGGAGTCTTGACTACGTGGAATTTTAGCAGTTTTGCGGGTTCAGGAATTTGGTCGGGGAAGAGTTTTTCGAGTTCGCCCATTGTCGCGGCGACAATTTCTTCATCAGATTTACTAATCCAATCTTTGGCTGGTGCTAAGACTAACTCCAGCATTGAGCGGTTGGGGTTGGCGTACTCGCGGCAGGTGTTGCTCATGTCGGCATAGACGCTGAGTAGGGGCGATCGCGAAAATAGCAAGTGATCGATGTCAGTAAGTTTACGGTCAAACCATAAATGTACATTGATTACGGGTACTCCTTCTAAGCCATCGAGCTTTTTGAAGTATTCCATTTGCCGCCAAGGTTCTGGGAGCATGACTTTCAGAGGATCGACTGGCATGGCGGAAACGTAGGCATCGGCGGTGAGGATTTCGTCGGGGGCTCCGTCTAAGCCGCGAATCAGGAAGCCGCTAACGGTTCCGTCACTGTTGAGTAAAAATTCTTTGATGGGGGCGTTGAGCCGAATTTCACCGCCGCGATCGCAGATGTAGTCTACCATTGGCTGACACAATCTCTCGGTGGGAGAACCGTCTAAGAAGGCCATTTTTGAGCCGTTTTTCTCTTGCAGAAAGCGGTTGAGGGCTGTGAGAATTACTGTTGAAGAGATTTCGTCGGGGTCAATGAAGTTTAAAGCTTTGGACATGGCGATAAAGACTTCTTTTTCGACTCTGGGGGGGACGTTTTGCAGTTTTAGCCACTCAGAGAAGGAGTATTTATCCATTTCCTCGACGTAGTTCTGACCCTTGAGCATGGCGGGAATTAAGCCTATGCCAAAACGGATTTTTTCTGGCCAGGTGAGCATATCGTTGTTGCCCAGGATCGCTACTACGCCGTTGAAGGGTGCGGGGATGTCGGGAAAGTCGAAACGCGAGTAGGTTCCCGGCTTTTCTGGTTGGTTAAAGATCATGGTGTGATCTTTCCATTGGAGTCTATCTTCGATGTTGAGCTCTTTGAATAGCTGCAACATATTGGGATAGGCACCAAAAAAGATGTGGAGGCCGGTTTCGTACCAGTCGCCGTCGGCATCTTTCCAGGCCGCTACTTTGCCGCCGAGCACGTCCCGCCGTTCTAGGAGGATGGGGGTGTGCCCTGAGTCTGTGAGATATTTGGCGCAGGAAAGTCCTGCTAAACCTGCTCCCGCGATCGCAACTCGCATTTGACGCTTTGCCCTCTGTGTTTGATTCCGTCTCATTATAGTTTACAAGTTGTTACATTTTTTCGGGAAATGGTGGAGAAGCTGCGATGCCGACTGCTGGTTATGCCTACGCTGGGTTAACGCGATCGTGGATGGCAAGGTAAAAGATTAGGAAAAATTTTATTAGTTTTGGCTGTTGACAGATTGCTGATTGTGTGTATTAAACCTATAAAATTTGATTTAGGGATGAAGCGTTTAAAACATGACTTAACTTACGCAAACCGAGGTTAGAAACCGGGTTTCTTTGTAAATTTCTCGTTAATAAACCAACAATTTTTCATATAAACCTGGTTTCTTTGCGTAAGTCCAATAATGGTTAAATGTTAACTGCGTTAGTTATTCAGTGCTGCACAAATTTACGTTTTTGTCAAATTAATTTAGATGCGTTTACCCTGAAAATTCTCCTTAAAGCAGGTTGTGAAGATGCACCCGCTTTCTGGATTTTAACAATTTTGTTGGGTGGTGGTGATTATCAGCAGCGTTCGCTAATAAATTAGCGGAATTATTTACGGCGCGTTCGCTTTGATTTTCTGTATTGTTCGTCTCTGATGCGGCTCAATTCCTTAATTGCTGCAACTATCTCCGATTTACTCATTGTTTGACAGCCCTTAACCTTGTATTGAGCGGCAAAAAACCTAAGTTGCTCCAGATCCAATTGGTAAAGAACCTCATAATTACGTGGATCTGATGTGTCTTCTTCTTTTTTGACCATTACTTTATGCAGTTGTGGCAAATGGTTGGGCTTTCCCGTTTTTCGGCAGGGGAATAGGGACACAGAGCCAGGGGAAAATTGACAATCACTGGTTCCCCTTTTTCTCTCTTAATCGATGTAATTATTCATCTTATGTTACTATTGTGGTAGTAGAATCCATATCCATACTATAGCATTAGTGGTTTAAGTGCCTGTAACACTGGACGAGGTAAATTAACTGGTGATGGCGTGATTGGATTATTGCGATCGCTGATGACGGCCACAATCAAAATGGTGCAAACAAAATGTCGCAAAATATTTTTCGGCTTAGGCGAATAATAACATTAGGATTTGGCTCTATTTTTTTGCTAATGATTGGCATCGGAGTTTTATCTAAATTGAGTCTGAATAAATTAGCTGAAGCTGTGGATTGGCAAACCCATACTTATCTAGTTAAGACAAATTTGCAAGCCTTAGAAAAAGATTTAGTGGATGCTGAAACAGGACAGCGTGGATTTCTGCTCACTAATAAACAGGAATATTTAGAACCATATAATAAGGGAATAATTGCATTCTCGAAATCAATCAATCAGCTAAAGGAATTAATCAAAGATAACTCAAAACAAGTCAAAAATTTGGAAAAAGTTGAAAAGATAGCCCAGAGAAAAATAGATGAATTAGCTGAAACTATCTCGCTTAAAAAAGCTGGAAAAGACCAAGATGTAAAAAAAATAGTTCTGTCAGGTCAAGGCAAAATGTTCATGGATGAACTCAGAAATAATCTAGCAGAAATGATAAAAATAGAAGACGATCTCCTAGTAAAACGGTCGAGATCAGCAAAAGAGTCAGCGCAATTATCAATGTTTGTTTCTACTGGGGGGATAGTTTTTACTTTAGTATTTGGTGTATTTATTGTCTTATTTATTTATCGTAACATTATCCTGCCCATCAATCAGATAGTAAATATAATTGCCAGTTCTTCTACAGAAATTGCCACTACTGTTGAAGAGCAAGAACGCAACGCTACAGAGCAATCTAGTTTTGTGAATCAAACTAAGATTGCAATGGATGAGTTGGGTGCTTGTTCCCAAGGATCGGCCGCTCAAGCTCAATCTGCGACTAGATCGGCACAGCAAGCTTTAACTAGCATTGAATTCGGAAATATTGCTGTACAGGAAACCCTAGAATCGATGATAATTGTGAAACAAAAAGTTAAGGAGATCGCTGTACAAATTGAGCAATTGAATGAAAAAACTAATCAGATTAGTAATATCTCTAGTGCGGTGACAGATTTAGCTAATCAAACTAATATGCTGGCACTCAATGCCTCAATAGAATCAGTGCATGCAGGTGAAAATGGGAAAGGTTTTGCGATCGTCGCTACAGAAATACGCAAACTAGCAAATCAAAGTAAAAAATCTGTTGAGGAAATTAACTATCTTCTTGTTGATATTAAAAATGCGATCGATTCTACCGTAACTGTGACAAATGAAGGTACTAATACATTACAATTAGGTAGCGAAACTGCTGAAAAAACAGCAAATGCTTTTGATGGGATCGCCAATGCTGTTAACAATATGTTATCAAATAATCAACAAATCTCTCAAACCGCCCAACAACAGGCGCTCGCCATTCAACAAGTAGTCCATGCGATGAATATGATTAATCAGTCAGCGAGAGACACAGCTAGTGGTATTAGTCAAACCCAAATAGGCATACAGCAACTGAATCAATCTGCTCAAAAGCTTGATTCAATTATTTAAGACCAATCATTAAACAATACTTCCGACAGTTGAGAGTTGACGATCGTTCGCGCTCGCTACCCTAAATTTAATCAAACAACTCTACCAATAACATTTTATTCACTTTCAATCAATCTTTAACTTAATATATTCTGGCAAACTGCTTACGTTATAATAAAACTACTGAGGGAACGCAAATGACAGAATTCGGGCAACAATTCACACTTTTATCAGAGCAAATAAGTCAGCCTTTTGAGCTGCGACAGTATCAACAACGCATCATCAACGAGCTTTACAATCAAATCAGAAAAGGGACTAAACGAATTCTCGTTTATGCACCAACTGGTTCGGGTAAAACAGCGATCGCTTGCCGCGTCATGCTTCAGGCTTTGACTAAGGGGCTGCGGATTTTGTTCCTAATTCATCGCGACCCCCTAGTTGAACAAACGCGAGCATCTTTGATTCGGGATGGCATAGCGGCTGAACTCATTGGCATTTTGAAAGCAGGTTACAAAGAAGAACGCGCGAGCCCTATTCAAATTGCCTCAATCCAAACACTTGCCCGGAGAAAGTTTCCCCAAGGCATAGAGCTAATCATTGCCGATGAATGTCATACCGTGTGCTGGTATGATACCTGATGCTGTTGGCGAAGTCAAAAAATGCTCGTGTTTTGGTAAGTCAATTCAGCGATGAAACGATTGAGAGCTTTTTGAACAGCTTTGTATCCAGGGGCTTGCTTGCCTAATTTCAACTCAAGCAAAATGCGATCTCGCGCAGCGAGCAAGCTTCGCTTATCCCGTAAAAGCTCAAGTTCTACTGTTTGGGAGAAAGCAATTGCTGTTTGTTCACTCAACACAGTATTCTTTTGACTGAGATTTTGTATTTCTGCTTTGAGTACTTCTATTTCCTCCTCATACCGTGTATTACTCGGCAGAGACCCCATATTTTTCCGTGTATTACATGGGGAGACGGAATCTTTGCCCCGTGTATTACTTGGAGAAACTGTACTTGGCAGAGCATTTTCACGAATAATATGCTCTAAATAGTCAGCCCTAGTAAGACCCAAGCATTCAGACCTGATACCCAAAGCTACCCAAGTGGAATCAGTTAGTCTCAATGAGCGAACTAAACGATAGTCTTCGTTTTTCAGCGCAAACTTTCCCTGGATATCACGTTTCATAATCGCCGATCCATGTATTACACCGTAATTTTAGCTCATAACGTGAGTTCGATTGGCGGGCGATCGCGAAAAAACCAGGGATGATGGG
>DATGYA010000806.1:0-5187 GCA_035298405.1 Kamptonema sp.
TTAATTTACTAGCCAGAAGTAATTTGAAAGTAAGGCTGTCAAAGGCAAGCAAGATGCCTGCTCCACAGGAGTTATTGTAGCTGTCTAATGAACAACCAACAACTAACAACTAACAACCAACAACTAACTATTAACCACTCAATAGCGCTTCTATAAACTCGTAGCTGGAAAAAGGACGGAGGTCTTCGATACTTTCCCCAACACCAATAAAGCGGATAGGTAGACCTAGCTGCTGTACTACAGCAAGGGCAACACCACCTTTAGCAGTTCCATCGAGTTTTGTCAAGACTACTCCGCTAAGTTGTGCGGCCTGTGAAAAAACTTCAGCCTGTCGCAGACCATTCTGACCCAAGGTTGCATCCAAAACCAGTAGAGATTCTACGACAGCACCGGGAGCTTTTTTGTCTATAATGCGACGGATTTTGCTAAGTTCGTCCATCAAATTTTTCTTATTTTGGAGACGGCCGGCGGTGTCAACAATTAAAAGTTCTGTATCTCGTGATTGAGCGGCCGCGATCGCATCAAATACCACAGCAGCAGGATCGGTATTTTTACCAGGATTAGCAATCACTTCTACATCGCTACGTGCTCCCCAAACTTTCACCTGTTCTACCGCAGCAGCCCGAAAAGTATCCGCAGCCGCTATTAAGGTTCGGTAGTCGGATTTCTGGGCAAGGTGAGCGATTTTGCCAATAGTTGTAGTTTTGCCAGCGCCATTAACGCCAACAATTAACCAGATATTTAAGGTATCTTTTTCTGGGGCAAAAGTTAGGCTGTAGGCAGGATTGCCAGAGGCGCTTTCTTGGCAAGGTCGATCGAGGAGTTCGCGTAAAAGTTTTTTAAGATAAGCGATCGCCTGTTCGGGAGGTAGCACCTCCTCTCGCAGCTTTTGTTGAAGGGCATTAACAATTATATCTGTAGCCTCAACCCCAACATCAGCTTGCAATAGCAGCGACTCAATTTCCATCACCGCATCTTGATTAAGCGGGCCCTGGCCAACTATCGCCTTAAGCTGGTTAATCAAACTACGGCGAGTTCTCTCCAACCCTTGCCGCAATTTTTGCAGCCAAGTAATTTCCTCAAAAGAAACTTGATCGGGACGGCGACCTTGAGAAGCTAAAATTTCCGATGACCAAACAAAACCTTCATCGAAAGCAAGTGGCAATTCTGCGATATCTGTTGGCGATTCGACAGCAGTTGAAGTCACAGTAGGAATAACTTCTTCTGGTTCTTCAATTGCCGTTTCTTTCAAACGTTCAATCCGTTCTTCCCGTTCAGCTTGTGCCCTTGCCCAAAATGGCAGCGGTTCATCCACTGATGCTGCAACATCCTGTGTAGTAACAGTTGTCTGTTGTGGCGGATTTAAAAGTGTGGGAACTGTCACCTCACCTGGAATTTCTGGTGAAACTGCGATTGGCGATGGCAAAGTTTCCCCTGCTATTTCCGATGTTTTTGTGGTTGCGGCTGCCTCTACTGGCGGGATGATTTCCGTCTCTTCAATGGGTGTTAGAGGTGTGGAAATCTCTAAAGTTTCTGTAGCAACTTCTAATTGAGCAACAGGCTCAGTAATTTCTGGAATAATTACTTCTGGCGTTACAGATTCCTCAATTTCGGAAACCTCAGCAACAGGTTCAGTAATTTCGGGAGTAGTAACATCTGGCGTTGCAGATTCCTCAATTTTGGAAACCTCACTAGCAGCTTCCACCTCAGCAAGTTCGGACACTGCTGGGGTTGTCTCTTCTGCTGTTTGGATCTGCTCTTTTTGCTGTTGCTGAATATTTTTGTAGGCAGCTTTGGCCCAACTGAGGTAGTCATCAGCGATGGGTTCAGGCTGTTGTTCCTCTGTGGGTGTTGATTCGGTAGAATCAGCTTGAGAATCAGCGGGTGCTGGTTCTGCTAGCTCGTCTTTCGACGGATCGGGACTGCTATACTGGCGGCGAAACCAATTAAAAACCATAATAAGGGAAAGAATGAAGTAGTGCTGAAAGTATGAAGGAGGAATCAAGAATGGAAAAATCCGCCTTTCACCTTCACACTTCACACTTTACCGTTACCCAATACTAATTACCAATTGGCGATCGCGATCGCCTTATATGTCCACTCAATGAGCCACTCCTATCTACGCTAAGCTCGATTCAGGCTTAATTTTCTCCATCACTCGCCTCAGCACTCCATTAATGAATCGGTATCCCTCATCACCGCTATAGCGCTTAGCCAATTCTATAGCTTCATTAATCCCTACCTGTTCGGGAACGCCTAGAAACATAATTTCGGCAACAGCGATCCGCATGATATCTCTGTCAATTCTCGGCAAACGATCTAATTGCCAATCTACCAGCGCCGCGCTTAGCAATTGGTCAATATCAGCACGGTTGGCGCTTACCTGAGCGAGAATCTGTAAAGCATAGTCGCGAACATCTTGTTGGTTAGCTAGGTGGATTGTTTCTGGTAATTCGATCGCTATTCCTAAACGGTTAATTGCAGCTTGGGTAAGTTCGACGGCTTCACGTACCATGGTTCTAGCGGTTTGCACGTCAGGGGCGCGAATCTCGCTAGCAAGGAGGCGATCGCTGCCCCGTTGTAGTTCAGAAGCCGCTGTTTCAAGTGCATCTTGAACTTCCCCCGCTAGAGTCCGGACACCAGCTAACACGACATCTTGCAATTGTTGCGCTTCTAAGCGTTCTGGATTAGCTGGCAGTTGGCTGATGCCCAACAGAGCTAATTCGCGAGCCGTTTCGCGGGCTTTTTTCATATTAGTTAGTGTTAGTTTTTAGTTGTGGTTAATTGGTAAATGGGAAAAGTTAAACCCTTCTAATCCGTTAAATCCGTTACACAATCTGTCGCCACACTGGTTACGGGTTCTAGCTTCTGAGCTGAAAGAGTTGGTAATGGTAGTGGAACAGAGACAGTAGGGTTAACAATACCGCCAGATATTATGACCTTAAATGCGTCTTCAACAGACATAGATATATTAACAACTTCATCCTCTGGAACGATCGCATACCACCCAGTAGTAGGGTTGGGCGTAGTGGGGACAAAAATACTAATCATTGAACCTTGCAGGTGAGACTCAATCTCGGCACTGACAGTATTGGTAACAAAGCCCAGAGCCCATACTCCCCGCCGGGGATACTCCACTAAAATCACGCGGCGAAATTTATCATTAGACTTGAGTATGGTTTCTAATAGTTGTTTAAGGGTTTTGTAAACCGAGCCTGCTAAAGGTATTGCCTGCAACAGCCTTTCGCCAATATCTAGCAGCCACCGCCCCGCAATGTTGCGAGCCATCAAACCGATTACTAAGATGCTCAACAGGGGTACAGCTAGACCCACCAAGAGATTTAGCAGATTTACCAAGATCGGGTGAAGTCCGTCAAAAGGATTGATCTGCTGAGGAATTTTGGTAAGAAAATTAATGACCCAATTGGCGATGGTGATTGTTAACCAAATTGTGGTAGCCAAGGGGATCACTACCAACAGACCTGCAATCAGGTCATTTTTTAAGTCCTGCTTGAAGCGTTGGAACACGGTAGTCTGCTGTCCTTATAACGGGCTGTGAGAACACAAATCAATGCTTAAGCCTTGATTTTCAGAATTATGTCAGCTAAATGTATATCTTAAGACAATTTTATATTACTTAGCCAACTAACGCGCATTTGTAGGATGCCCCGAAAGCCAAAACTTAATTATTTTATATCGAGCGATCGCTGCATCTGATGCACCCTACACATTGATTGGTGCAAGATGTGAGTTAGATTCGATCGCGGCACTGGTCATAGTTGAGGTAGTAGATGGAAATTGGCGTTCCCAAGGAAATCAAGGATCGGGAGTTTCGCGTTGGGCTGAGTCCGATGAGCGTTCGGGTATGCTCTGAGAATGGTCATACAGTCTTTGTGGAAACGGGTGCTGGCGATGGGGCCGGCTTTACAGATGCAGAGTATGTTCACGCTGGGGCGAAGATTATCTCTAGCTCTCAAGATGCCTGGAATCGAGAATTAGTAGTTAAGGTCAAAGAACCTTTGTCTGCGGAATACCCGCTAATGCAAAAAGGGCAGTTGTTGTTTACGTATTTGCACTTGGCGGCAGATCGAAAGCTTACTGAACATTTAATCGCTTCGGGAGTTCAGGCGATCGCTTACGAAACTGTCGAACTCCCAGATCGAAAATTGCCGCTTCTGACTCCCATGAGTATTATTGCAGGGCGCTTAGCTGTGCAATTTGGAGCCCGGTTTCTGGAGATCCAGCAAGGAGGGCGAGGCGTACTTTTGGGCGGCGTACCTGGAGTTAAACCCGGTCAAGTTACGATCTTGGGCGGCGGCATCGTGGGTACAGAAGCGGCTAGGATTGCTGTGGGTTTGGGCGCTAAAGTGCAGATTTTGGATGTAAATGTGGAGCGTTTGGCTTATTTGGAGACTATTTTTGGTTCCAGGGTCGAATATCTTTACAGCAGTTCTTCTCAAATTGAGGCGGTTGTCCCAGATACAGACTTGCTGATCGGTGCGGTTTTAATTTTAGGCCGCCGAGCTCCAATTCTAGTGTCTCGCTCTTTGGTCAGCCAGATGCACCCCCGTTCTGTGATTGTAGATGTAGCTGTGGATCAAGGTGGCTGCGTGGAAACTCTGCGGGCAACTTCTCACACTAATCCTACTTATGTTGAGGAAGGTGTGGTGCATTATGGTGTGCCGAATATGCCGGGGGCTGTTCCTTGGACGGCTACTCAAGCGCTGAATAATAGCACTTTGCCCTATGTCGTACAATTGGCGAATTATGGTATGAAAGCTCTAGAAATGAACCCGGCTTTGGCAAAGGGATTGAATGTACAGGATGGCCGTTTGGTGCATCCTGCGGTGCGAGAAGTGTTTCCCGATCTGGCGGATTAATCTTAAGGTGATTTAGGCGCGATCGCTCTGTTGCTAACGGTCACAATTAGTAGGGTGCGTCAGATGCTAAACCATTATTTTTTCAATCCATAACCCAAATCTGACGCACCCTACAAGCTAACCCTACAATCTAACTGTCGGGCGATCGCTTTTAAAATTTAGTTAAGTTGTGGAACAATACTCCGGACAGTTTTTAGAGAAACGGCCCAAACCCTCATTCTACCGTTGGCGATCGCGGCGAACTTGGAGTCCAAAACCCGCATTCTACCGTTGCCCATTAAAAAGTGTCCGGAGTATTGTACTAATA
>DATGYA010000807.1:0-7918 GCA_035298405.1 Kamptonema sp.
TCCCTGAAGTCTTGCTTTTGTTTGGTGAGTAATGTTGTTTCAATACTCCCGTCTTCGTGTTGATTGACGATCAGCACTTGAAAATAGTGCAGATCGTAATGGCTCTGTGATTTAGAGTTTTCCTCAATTTCGAGCAATTTAGTTAACAGGCTAGGGTCGGGAGATATCGTAGGTTTGGTCAGATTAGTAGCAATTGCCATATTTATAGATATCCTCAAATAGAAGTCTTTTGCCAGGCTTTAGTGGGTGAATTTCGGGATTATATCATAGATTGTAGAATCGACAAGGGTTATCCCAAACAATTTTTTGGACTGTTTCTTTAGATACTTTTTCTTCAAGTCCAACAACCCTGTTAACAATGTCTCGACTGTTGCGTAAGTCCAGGGTTACTTTTGTAGCAATCGCTCTTTAGGCATGGGAGTCTCAAAGCCAGTAGTCGCGGACATACCTAAGTACACAGGTGCAGGCACAGAAGCACCTCAATATAAACTCAGTGTCTTACCCCGCAATGGTTTCACCCCTCTTTAGCCAAAATAATCTTGCTTTCCGTTTTATTATTTATATATCCCTCAATTTTACCCTCTAAGTGATACTACTTAAAAACAATACATTTTCATTCGTGAAATTAAGCATGGTGAGGAAATCACGTAAGTATAAAAGTCTGTAAACCCTTTAATAAAAGAGGCTTTCAAGAAAAAAGATTATAAATCTAGTCTGTGTGAAGCTACAGTAAAGCATTAATAAAGATTTGATTAAAACTGCCAGCTATAGGTGACAATCATCCAAAAGTAGGAGACAATCAAAATATAGCGAATCGTCACTCACTGAAAAGTAATTGCCATGAATACCAAACTATTCCCCACCTTAGCTACTCTTGCTGCCACTTTAGGCATGATTGCTTTTCAATCACCTGCTAAGGCATTTAATTTCACGACTAACTTAACTACTCCCGGCGTTCCTGATGCTAAAAGTGATATTTGGCTCAAGTCAGTTACATACGGCGGTAAAACAACTAGCGATTTTGCCTTTGTCAAGGCTGTAGATATCATCAACAATACGCCAGTTAAAAGTGATTTAAACCCGAACACGCAAACAAGCAACCCTGAAGATAATACAAAAAGTAACGACAACAGCGGCGCGGCCAGTACAGATAAAGGTGATAAAGCCAGTTCCCCAATTGTAAATGGAAAAGCCGTAGATGTATCGGGAATTAATAACCCAACTGGTAGCGAAATGGCTGCTTATCTGGGCAACAATAACCTTAACAATATCATCGACACTGAAGATGGGGGTTCCTTTAAACTCAACCTATCATTTACGAAAGCAGTCGCGAATTTATTCTTCTGGGAACGGGGCATGAATAGCACCATCAGAGTTCAAGCTTTAGATGCTATGGGAAACCTGATTGGAAAGCTCCTGACTCTTAATTCCAGCAGTTGGGGACAGGCTGGATATAGTATTAACACCCAAGAAATTGGCGGTTCTCAACAAGTGGGTGCATGGGGTGTTAGCTTAGCAGATTTGGGAGTTAGTGGCCCAATCAGTTCTATCCAAATCAGCACCCTTGGCTCACTAGGCGATAATGGCCCTGACTTTAAAGTTATAGGTGAATCTGAACCAGTACCCGAACCGATGACAATGGCAGGTTTAGCCTTGGGTATTAGTGGTACGATCGCCGCACGTCGCCGCCGCGCTAACAAAACTGCTTGAGATAATTTCTCGGTTTAAGTTATCTCTCGATCGCTTTCAGATTTAGTTGCTACCGGTGCAGGATGAGCTGGCAAAAATTGCTCAACCTGCGCTTTTTTTTAGCTCGATGAGTTATAGAAAAAGGAAGAAGTAAAATAACTTCTTAATTTTTAATTTTTAATTTTTAATTTTTAATTCTTTAGCTCCATTCCTGTGATTCCTGTATTTGTGCTTGTATTAAACTTTGCCGCAAATTTGCCCAGTCTATCACGCTGGCGGAGGCGTTTTGAATTAGTTTTCCGCCTTGTAAATGCAGAACTCGCGTGCAAAATTGCTCTAATAATTCGGATTGGTGATTAACCATCAGGATCGTGATGCGATCGCTAGCTAACTGTGCTAATACTTCCAAAACTTGGTGGGCTCTGCCAGCATCTAAGGCGCTTGTAGGTTCGTCTAAGAGTAAAATTTTAGGTTTGATGACTAAAGCGCGAGCGATCGCGACTAATTGTTTCTGTCCCGCCGACAACTGCAACTCCGTTCGATCCAGCCATTTTTGGGGAATGTGCAACCTCTCGATCGCGTAGTTTTGCTGCTGTACAATTTCTGAAGCAGAAATCCCCCGCAACTTCAAAGGATAAGCTAAAGCCTCTCGCACCGACATCCCTAAAAGCTTCGATTCTTGCAGCACTAGGGTTACTTGTCGCCGCAACGCGATCGCAGGAATTTGCTTATACTCTTGATTTTCTAGGTAAATGGAGCCGCTTGTTGGTTCGCTAAGTCGGTTTAGTAGGCGCAATAGCGTAGATTTACCCGCACCAGAAGCCCCAAAAATTCCTACGCGATCGCCTTTCGCCACCTTAAAAGAAATGTCTTCTAGTAAATAGTTGGAAGCCAAAGGTGCAGTCACACTCACCTTTTCGAGCTGTAATTGAGGTGTACCTTCTTCAAACATCGCCACCACCGGAATTTCTGAAAGATTACCCATTTTTACTGAGATATAAATCAGGAGCTAAGTCATAATAAAACAATCTGAGGGTTTTGCGAGGCATAAATCAAACTAAGCCCTAAGCAATCTCAAGAATTTAGAATTGCTGCGATATGCTCACAATAGCAAGAAACAACCAACAACTAACAACTAACAACTAACAACTAACAAACAAAAATGAAAATTGCTACATGGAATGTTAACTCAATTCGCAGCCGTCTAGAACAAGTTTTAGTATGGTTGCAAGAAAACCATGTCGATGTTCTTTGCCTCCAAGAAACCAAAGTTGTAGACAAAGATTTCCCCCAACAGCCCTTTCTCGACATCGGCTATAATCTGTACATTTCCGGTCAAAAATCCTACAACGGTGTCGCGATTTTCAGTCGTGTACCCATGACTGATATTAGCACAGGCTTCACCCCCATTCTTGGCGATCAATTAGTAGGAGAATTCGACGAACAAAAACGATTAATTACAGGAATTATTGGAGATGTTCGTATTATTAATCTTTACGTTCCCAACGGTTCAGAAGTTAGTAGCGAAAAATATTTTTACAAATTAAATTGGCTCAAACTACTACAAGAATATCTCAAAATAATTATTGACAAATCCCCTAATTTGTGTGTGTGCGGTGATTTTAATATTGCCCCCGACGATCGCGATATTCATAACCCCAAAGCCTTTAAAGATCAAATCATGGCTTCACCAGCAGAGCGTCAAGCCTTACAAGAAATTGTGGCATTAGGCTTCAGCGACGCTTTTCGCAAATTCACCGATGAAGGTGGTCATTTTAGCTGGTGGGACTATCGTACTGGTGGTTTCCGTCAAAATAGAGGATGGCGCATTGACCACCATTATCTCAGTCTGAGTCTGTGCGATCGCGCCAAAAGCTGCACAATTGATAAAACCCCTAGAGAATTACCCAAACCCAGCGACCACGCCCCCGTCATTGTCGAAATTTGAAATATGAGTTATAAAGATTTGTAACCGCTGACAACTCACAACTAATTATCATGTTTCTAATTACTGGAGCAACAGGCGGACTAGGCCGCCGAATTGTACGGCTGCTGAGAGAAAGAGAAATAGCAACCAGAGCATTTGTTCGGCTCACCTCTCGCTACTCAGAACTAGAAAACCGAGGCGCAGAAATTTTCATCGGCGACCTCAAGCAAGACAAAGACCTTCAAAAAGCTTGTCAAGGCGTTAAATACGTCATTAGCACGCATGGTGCAGGTAGCGATGCTCAAGCAATACATTACCGCGCCAACATTGAATTAATTGACCGCGCTAAAGATGCCGGCGTTGAACACTTTGTCTTCATTTCCGTACTCGGAGTAGACCGGGGATATGAAGACTCTACAGTATTTAAAGCCAAGCGGGAAGTAGAAAAATACCTGCAAGTCAGTGGATTAAATTACACAATTTTGCGACCAGCCGGTTTTGCTTCAAATTTAATCCCCCTAGCCGAACAATTTCGGCAAACCGGAGTTTATTTATTGATAGGCGACCCCAAAAATCGCACATCTATTGTCAGTACTGATGACTTAGCACAAATTGCCGTAGACTCGGTAAATATTGCCGAAGCTCGCAACCAAATTTTACCAGTAGGCGGGCCCGACATCCTGACGCGAGAGGAAATTGCTCGCATTTTTGGGCGCATTTTCAATCGGGAACCTGTCATAATTAACCCACCCTTGTTTGTATTTGACGGCCTACGCGGAGCAGTGGGTTTATTAAACCCTCAAGCTCAAAAAGGTCTAGGCACATTGCGAGTATTGCTGGGTAACGAATTTTTCTGTACCCCCGCCGAAATCCAGAACTTAGAATCTATTTTTGACCTAAAAATGGAATCTCTAGAAAGCTATATGCGGAGAAATATCGCGCTTTAATGTGGGATCTTTAAAGTAGCATTAAGGGCGGGTTTTTTAGACTTCTCGATTTTATATTAGAGACTTTAGCAAACCCGCCCCTAAATCCCCTATCTACTCCTTTATTAATAAGGCAATATAACCCAGTTTGTATAAATCATTCAAAGTAGGGCGTAGTCGTTACAGGTGGGGTAGTTGGTTTAGCGATTAAATAACCTTGCACAAAAGTTGCTCCCCGTTCCCGAACCCAATGCAATTCCTCTAAAGATTCCACTCCTTCCGCCACAGTTTTAATATTCAAATGATTCGCAATTTCCAAGAGTTTTTCAGTAATTAGAGCTTTGTAAGAGTCTTGATGTACGTTGCGAATCAAGTCCATATCTAACTTCACAAAATCTGGGCGCAACTGATGAATTAAATTTAAGTTAGAATATCCCGCCCCAAAATCATCTAGCGCAATTAAGAACCCAGCTTCTTGATAAAATTTCAGAATTTTAATCAAGTGAGCAATATCCGGTGGCTGTTCCGATTCTGCCACTTCAAAAACAATGTTGTCGTGAGGAATCCCAGCTTCATCAATGGCACGCACAGTCATTCGCAAGCACGTAGTTGGATCGTAGACAGAAGTAGGAGAGAAATTGATAAAAATTAACTCTTTAATTCCATGATGGCTTGCTTCCCGAATCGCACAAGTCCTAGCTAAAGCGTCTAGTTGAAAAACCATACCTGCTGACTCCGCCTGAGAGAAGATAGGACCCGGAAAAATTAATTTTTTTTCGAGATCGAAACCTCTGAGTAACGCCTCGTGTGCAAAAATTTTAGAAGTATCTGAGGTATAAACAATCGGCTGAAAATGACTGGTAATTCGCTCCGATGCCAACAAGTCCACCAACCATTCCGACTCTTTAAGGCTAGTGAAGTTATGCAGTGAAGTCATGCGGTAAAAATCGCTAATTTCTGGTTTGGTATCTCCTACCATCCATAAAACTTGCGTTTCTTTCAACTCTTTAGGCGTAAGTTTAGTTGACACTAGGGAACTCAAAGTTTCTGCTTCATTTTTTTCTAGGAAAATGTACAAACATTTTTCAGCTTCTAGAAATTGGGATTTAAGTCCAGCTTTTTGTAAAACAGAAATAACCTTGTTCAACGTATGTCCTACAGGGAACCACAAGTATAAACCGCCACTGCCTTCAATTTTGGTCGGCAGGGTTTCGCAGCGAGTGCAGGAGCCGAAAACTTTGCCACTTTGATACATGAGAACTTCCTCTGAACTCAGGGTTAGTGTTAAAATTTCTTGTCAATTAGAAATTTAAACATATTAAAATTGTAGCCGATCTATCTACAGAAGCATAGCATTGGTATAAGAGTTGGAACTGCTCATATCATCAAAGTGACTTAAGTGAGAAATAATTTATATTTTTTTAACAGTTAAAATCTGATCGGCGCTGCTTTACATTAGTCAATTGTTTTAAACGAACTCAGCTTTTAAGTTTCAACCTATAGATAGAGTTAATAATTATTAAATATGAGCTAAAACTTAAAAATAGCTAGTATAATTGTAATATTTTATGCTCAGCAGTCTTAACTGCTTACATACTCTTATTGTTTTATGACTGTATAAAACCTATTTTCAATTTACTTTTAGCTTACATTCTTGTTCAATCAAGCAAAATCTTTAGAGTCAGGTAGCCCTGTAAATTTATGACACCATCAGCCTTCCTGAGTCAAGCATCTTTGCATACTGAGCGATGCCAACGGCAGGGAAAGCCTACACAACACCGCCACAAATGCTACGAAATACCAGGCTCTATGTATCATTTCCGTACTAAATCTCAGTGGCAGTTGTCAAGTATGGCGGGATTGATGTATCAATTCTTACTCCGTCAAGACGGTTCGTTAAGTTTCTTATTCTTAACTCCTAGTTTTGGCGAATTTTTTGAGTTGGATTCTTGGGAGATGGAATTGGACACAGAAAGTCTTCTAGCTATGATTCATCCAGAAGACATAGATGATTTTCATAATTCTATAGCGATCGCCGCCTGTAATTTGCAATCATGGAGATGGGCGGGGCGGTTTATCTTATCTTCAGGAAACACTAAATGGATTCAATGGGATGCTCAACCTTCCCGCCAAGCAAACGGAAATATTTTCTGGAATGGTTTGCTAGTAGATGTAACCAGCCACTACAAGTTAGAATCGGAAGTTGAACGTCTTTCTTTTTTGTTAGGTTTGACCGAACGCCTACAAACTTCCACTGACTTAAATGAGATTGCTGAATTTGCGATCCAACACCTGGTTGAAACTACAAACTCTACTTATGGAAATGTCAAAGTAATTAACAGCATTGATGAAAGTTCTCATGCTTGTCCTGTGGGTAACGATCTGTCTGCTGAATTGGTAGCAGCCTACCGCAAACCCCAGGAAATAGAAGAAGAAATAAACCACGATCTTCTCCTTAATAGTGAAGGAATGCTGTGGCAAGTAGTAAAAACTGGCGAACCCATATTTGTCAAAAATTATGACAGTAATCCAAATTCTGTCGCGACATTTGGTCAACCCGAAATTAACAGAATCGGTATTTTTCCGATTTCGGCTACAGATGGTAATGTTATAGGCGTGTTGACTTTAAATTCGCACAATTTCCCACCAATTAAAGACAGCCCCCAACAAGATTTAATCCTAGCTGCTTGCCGTATTTTAGGAGTTCGTATTGAAAGAACAAAAGCTCAAGAGCGTCTGCTGAAGGCTAATAGAGAATTGGAGCTTACTTCTCAACAGTTGACACAAAAAGCACAGCAATTAGAGCAAACTTTGGATGAACTAAAACAAACTCAAACTCAATTGGTTGAAAGCGGAAGAATGTCTTCGCTTGGTAGTTTAGTTGCTGGTATTGCCCATGAAATTAACAATCCTGTTAGTTTCATTTATGGTAACTTACCCCACGCCTCTAAATATTTTTTAGATGTCCTGACTTTGGTAGAAATTTATCAGCAATTTTATACAAATCCTGCTCCAGAAATTGATGAAGTAATAGAAAATATTGACTTAAATTTTATTAAGGAAGATTTGCCTAAGCTCCTAGTTTCTATGCAAGCAGGAGCAGAGAGAATTCGCAATATTGTCTATTCTTTGCGGAATTTTGCTCGTCTAGATGAAGCGGATATTAAAGCAATTGACCTTCATGAAAGTATTGATAATATTTTGATGATTTTGGACAGTCGGCTAAAAAAGCACGGCTCTCGCAATGAGATTCAGGTGATTAAAGAATACGGTAAACTGCCACTTGTGGAGTGTTACGCAGGGCAACTAAACCAGGTGTTAATGTACATTATGATTAATGCTATTGATGCTTTGGAAGAAGAGGGAAAACAATTAA
>DATGYA010000808.1:0-6266 GCA_035298405.1 Kamptonema sp.
ATTCAGAAGGGCGGTATCACCTTCATTTTTTCTTGCACGGACTGCGGTATTTGCCACAATGTGCAATTGAGCGAATTAACCGCTTAGAGACTGGAGAAAGGTTATGGTTAGCTCACGAATTTCAAAATCATTATGATTCTAAAGCATTGACTTTAAATACAGATGATCGCTATATTGTTGGGTACTGTCCGCGATATTTGAATAGTGAGATTTTGGGACTTATATTGAGGAATCCCAGTTTGGTAGAGGTGCGCGTAGAGCGTGTCAATCAGCCACCGACACCGCTTCAGTTTCGCCTATTGTGTAATATAACTGCTCAATGCTATGATGGCTTTCGCCCCTTTTCAAGTGATGAATATCAGCCTTTTATCGGTGAGGTGGCAACTGTTTAATCCATAAGTAATTTAACTCCTCATCCGCTAAGGGGGAACACTTAGTCGGAGTAATGTGGACAAAGAAAATCTAAAGTTCATATTTCTGGGGCAGGCTCAAGAAAGCCAATAGTCCATTCTCAACTAATCTCAACACTTAATAAACGATGAATATGCAAGTAAAAATTGAATTGATTAACGAACACTCCCATTATTTGCAAGATGTTATCAAACTGGGGGATGCCAATAAAAAGACTCTTGGCTTTCTTGCTGATACTGCTTTTATGGATCATGCCAGACGCAAGAATATTTTTGTAGCTGTTGATGCTCAAGTGGGGTGCATCGGTTATGTGTTATATGCCTATGTCAAAAGACACAAGCGCTATCGCTTAGTTCATCTGTGCGTTGCTCCAGCACATCGTGGTAAAGGGGTAGCAAAACTTCTTGTCGATTATCTAAAAGAAATAACTAAAGAATCTGAGGGGATTGGCTTACACTGCCGTCGAGATTTTAAATTAGAAACAATGTGGTCTAGGCTAGGTTTTGTTGCTCAACATGATAAAGTAGGAAAAAGTAAGAATGGGAAGCTCCTTACATATTGGTGGTTTGATCATGGTCATACAGATTTATTCGATATTGCTCCTAAGCAAAAACTTGCCTCAAGATTGTGTGTAATTATTGACACTGAAATTTTTGGTGAAATTTATACTGAGAAGGAGGATATCTTTGCAGAATCAAAGTCTCTCTTTGCCGATTGGCTACAGCCTGAAATAGAATTGTGTATAACAGATGAAATATTTAATAAAATTAATTTAATACCACAAAATAAAGAGAGAAACCAGCAGCGCAATTTTGCTAAGAAAAGTTTTACCTGTTTACCAAGTAATCAAAAATTTGATTATATTATTGAGTCTTTAAATGGCTTATTTTCTAAAAAACAGGTGATAATAGATGAACTTGAGGTGCGTAATTTAGCGAGAGCAATTGCTTCGGATTCTCAAAATTTTGTGACTCTTAACAATCAACTGTTAGAATTAAAAAGTGAAATATATGACCAATTTAAGTTATCAATTTTTCGCCCTAATGAACTAATTACTCATCTAGATGAACTTCGCAGAAACCTTAACTATCAACCTGTACGTCTTGCGGGAACTACACGCTTAGAACAAATCCGAGTTAAAAAAGGGCAAGAAGATTTATTAACTAACTATTTTTATTGCGATGGGCTGGGAGAAAGTAAAGCACAATTCCAGCAGAAGCTACGCCAATTTATTACTGAATCAGATAAATTCGAGTGTTGCGTTGTTAGAGAGGGAGAAAATCAACTACTTGCTTTGGTCGTTTATGGAAGACAAAAAAAGCATGAACTAGAAATTCCCATGCTTCGGGTTGGGAATAATTCTCTATCAGCTACACTTGTACGCCACCTAATTTTTAAGTCTATCTTGCGTTCAGCTTGTGAGCAACGAGAATTTACAAGAATTACGGATTCATGTTTGACGGAAACTGTTACGACCGCTATTGAAGAAGATACTTTTATCAGAGTAAAAAATGGGTGGTTAAAGGCAAATTTAGCAGTAGTTGAAACAGCATCTCAACTTTCAATGCGTCTTACCGATATAGGAAATACTTTAGGACAGGAGTACAAATTCTGCCTTCAACTCGCTGATAGTCTTAATACAGAAAACCTAATTCAAAATTCCCAAGCCTCAGCCGATATTGAACGTTTCCTTTTTCCTGCCAAGATTATGGATGCTGAGATTCCTACGTTTATCATTCCTATTCAGCCCAGATGGGCACAGGATTTGTTCGATGAAGGATTAGCTAACCAAACCCTATTTGGAGCTAAAGACGAACTAGCATTTAATCGTGAATCAGTCTACTATCGAGCCGTACAGAACTCAAGAGGATTACAAGCTCCCTGTCGAATTCTCTGGTATGTCAGCGGTACGCAAGGTGAAGGAAAAGGAAAAGGATACTGCGAAGTCCAAGCTGTGCGAGCCTGTTCTTATGTGGATGAGGTTGTCATTGGTAAGCCCAAGGAGCTTTATCAGAATTTTCAACGGTTAGGGGTATATAATTTGAGGGATCTTGAGAAAGTTAATAAAGATAAGGATGGAAACATAATGGCAATTAGATTTAGTGATATCGAGTTATTCGATGCTCCTATTTATTTAAAAGAACTGATGCAAATTTCAGAGAAAAACTTATCTCTAAATTGTCCTGAGAGAATATCGACAGAATGCTTTATGCAAGTGTATAATTTAGGAGTTATGACTTCACGAATAAGTTGAATATTATGCCAAGCAATATCCTTTTATTGTCAATCAAACCAGAATACGCAGATAAAATATTCAAGTACAAAACGAAGAAAATAGAACTGCGTAGAGTTCGTACTCGTTTAACTGAAGGAGATATTGTTATGGTTTACATTTCCTCGCCTGTTAAAGTATTTTTCGGTTCATTTGAGGTGGAAAAAGTTATTGAAAGGCAAGCATCTCGTCAAGAATTGATAAATTTTTGGAATGAATACAAATCCCATGTTGGTATTACTAAAAACGAATTTAACAACTATTATGAAGGCGCTGAGATTGTTGTTGGTATCTTAATTAAGAATGTCATGCCTTTTGAAAAACCAGTTGAATTATCCCGCTTACAAGAGCAGTTATCTTATTTGCGACCTCCCCAGAGCTACCGTTACTTAAACGAGAATGAGTATGAAAAAATTAAGGCTTTAGGAGAAGAGAATAAAGCTGCACTCAGTCACGAATAAAAATCATCTATTTTTGAGTAATAGTTTCAATTATTAACAATTGTAAATTGCCTTATGATAGTGGAAAATAAAACTGAATTTGTCAGGTTGTTTCAGGAATTTGTCAATTCCTATCCCTACACACCTGCTGGCTTGCGTCGCAGAGCAGCTTATGATGAGCAGCGCCTGCAAGGGAAGAGGAACTTTGAGGCGATCGTAAGAGATTGGGAGTCTGGAGAAGATGTGACAGAAAGAGTTTTTTTAAAGTTGCTACCTTACTCTGAAAGCTCTGATAACCTTCAAATAGGAGCTTGGATACATCACAATCCAGCTATCTCAATAGACTTCAAAAAATGGGAAAAACGGTCGATACATCCTGAAGACTGGTCGAAAATGGCTGCATCAATTTTAAATTTTGTCCACTGCTGCAATAATGATCCTACTCAGTTGGCAAAAGCTTGCACGGAGTTTTCGGAATTGCCCTACTTCAGAGGTTGTCAGACAGAAATGCTGAATCCTATCCTTAATGCGCTCCGCCCTGATAAGTTTCTGTTAATGACCTACCAATCTATAGCAGTTATCAACTACTTCTGTAACACCCATTATAGTCGAAATTTAAAATTGAATGACTATCCAGCTATCAATAATTTTGGTTACAATTTGATTGAAAAATTATCTGAAATACTCCACTATCCGGGTTTACCTTCTCTCAGAGATGAGGATTTGTTTGATATGTTTTCTTACTGGTTGGTGGCGATCGCAAGATATGATTTTGGCAATGCTGTATATCCCTTAGATCAATGTGCAGAGGATAGTGGGATTGACGAAGATACATTGAAGTTTTGGCTAACAGCGCTAGAGCGAACAAAGCAGGCAATTTTCTACGGACCACCTGGCACTGGTAAAACTTTTATTGCTAAAAAACTTGCTCAGCATTTAATCGGCGGGGGCGACGGTTTTTTTGAGCTTGTCCAGTTCCATCCCGCCTATAGTTACGAAGACTTCGTGGTAGGAATTCGCCCGCAACGAGTAGATGGGGAACTCGATTATCCGCTAGTTCCAGGGAGGTTTCTGGAATTCTGTAATAAGGCTTGTACTTGTCAGAATACCTGCGTGCTAATTATTGATGAAATTAACCGAGCAAATCTAGCCCGTGTCTTTGGTGAATTGATGTATTTATTAGAGTACCGCGACGAGACAATTCCATTAGTAACTGGTAAGGATTTTAGCATTCCAGCTAATGTGTTAATTATTGGAACAATGAACACAGCAGACCGCTCAATTGCACTGGTAGATCATGCCTTGCGCCGTCGTTTTGCTTTTATTTCCCTCTATCCAAACTATGACATTTTACGTCGCTATCATACCTCAACAGGCTTTCCGGTTGATGGATTGATTAAAATATTAAAGCAACTCAATCAAGAAATTGACAATCCCCACTATGAAGTGGGAAATAGTTTCTTTTTGCGCTCCAATTTAACTGAGCAGATTGAGAGTATTTGGAGGCTAGAAATCGAGCCGTATTTGGAGGAGTATTTTTTTGATCAATCTAACAAAGTTAACCAGTTTCGCTGGGATAAAGTCAAGCAGCAGATGTTACCATGAGTGCAGTATCTCCACGAATTATTGAGCTAACTGAATACGTTCCGAAACTGTTGGCGCGGGAGGAACTTCCCTCAGCGGTGGGGGAGGCTTTCTGGCGAGACTATGGCAAGCAAGTGACTGTAGATTTCCCTTCTCCTAAGACAGACAATAAATGGCGATTGACTGCACAAGGTTGGGTGGGACACATTCCATTAACGCCAGATTTTTACTTGGCACTTCGTCCTAAAGTCGAAATTACTAATCTCTTGGGTATGCTGGAATATGCTTATGATCTCAAGAGTTTTCGATTTTTGGATGGGCTATTTAACTGTCAAACTTTGTCAGATTTTTATGAGCGATTGGCTGAGCTCTTCACCCGCAGAATTCTCAATAGAGGTCGTCAGGGATTCTATTGTGCTTATTTGCCTAAAACAGAGAAATTACCTTATGTTCGGGGGTGCATTGACGTGCGGGAAGTTATTACTAAACCTTGGGATATTAAAGTTAAATGTCATTATGAAGAACATACCGCAGATGTTGAGGATAATCAGATTTTAGCCTGGACTCTCTGGTGTATTGCTCGCAGTGGTTTGTGTACGGAACGGGTACAGCCTTCAGTGCGAAGAGCTTATCATTTGTTACAGGGATTGGTGACGTTGCAGCCAATGAGTCCTCAAGTTTGTATAGGCCGACAGTATAATCGAATGAATGAAGATTATCGACTTTTACACGCGCTTTGTCGATTCTTTTTAGAGCAAAGCGGGCCGAGTTATCATTTAGGCGATCGCTCAATGTTACCTTTTCTGGTTGATATGGCACGACTCTACGAACGCTTTGTGGCAGAGTGGTTGAAAGCACATCGGGAAACAGCACTGTTGCCGCAGGGTTTAGATATTAAATCTCAAGAAAGATTGTATATTAGTGAAGGTAAGGATATCTATTTTGATATTGATTTGGTGATACAATATTTGGGGACAGGGGTAGCTAAATATGTGTTGGATACTAAGTACAAAGCTCCTAATGCACCTGCGTCGATTGATATTGCTCAGGTGGTAGCTTATGCAGTGGCAAAGGGTTGTCAGGAGGCGATTTTGGTGTATCCGAAGCCATTAGTTGCGCCGTTGGATATTAGGGTTGGTAGTATTAGAATTCGCAGTTTGGCTTTTTGTTTAACGGGTGACTTGGAGCAAGCTGGGTATAGATTTTTGCAGGATTTGCTTGGCACTAACATTGTGGCAGAGTATGTGGGATAGATGATGGGTGCTTGGCACGATCATATCTGCATCATTCATCCCTCTTTTTCACTCTCGGTAGATAATTTCTGGAACTACTGGTTTGTAAGGCTTTCGCCTTGCGAAGCATAAATTATTGAGAATGGTTAAAATCCAGCGATCGCAAGGCGAAAGCCTTTTTCTCTGCTCAAAGTGAGTTAATAGGGATTCATAGCGATCGCCATTTCTAATCAGGCAGGTACAGAGCCGAACTATCCGTTGGCTTAGCGTGGAGATACCGAGTAATCGTCGCCAAACTAGAATGCCCCAAAGTTTGCTGAACCAGAT
>DATGYA010000809.1:0-2822 GCA_035298405.1 Kamptonema sp.
TTTCTCAGTTTTCTGCTGCCAAAATGCTAAGCTTTGCTGATAGTGAATTAAAGCAATTTCTGGGCGATCGCTGATGTAGTAATCCCGACCAATTACAAATTGTAAACTAGCTTCGAGGGCAGGTTCCAATTGTTGGTCGCGACTTTGCAAATCTTTTAATGCTAATTCTAGCTCTTGCCGCTTAGAAGTAGTTGCGAGGTCGATAATATTAATGGAAGCGGGTTCAGAGCTAATAGTGGGTACAGAAACCGCTCCTCTAAAGTTTTCCTCTGAATTTGAAAGTGCAATTTCTATGGAATTTTTAGCATTGAAATTGCTTTTTAGAACGTGGTTTTCAGGAAGCGCGATCGCGCATTCAGATTCTGTCTTAAGTTTCCCGACATTAAAAATAGCATCCGCTTGCTGTCGTAAGAAATCAATTAATTCGCTCGTAGCCAATTCAAATTTAATTGTAGCAGCAGCCCAACTTTTGAAATCGGGAGCCAATCTCATCATTTTCGCCACAATATCATCTGTGACCAACAGCACTAGCGGAAAGGAAAAATTTTTGCGAAACTCGTCCCGTACTTGGTTTGTAGATGCTAGCAATTCATCGATCGCCACTACATTTTCTAGACCAAATACCATCAAAGCGGCAGCAGAATTACCATTAAATAACGCCAAAGAACGAGTTTTTACTATGAGAGTGGTATACAGTGTTTTGACCGAACTTGCAAGAACTATATCTTGAATTTGAACAGGCGACATTTCCCGAAGGCGTTGTACCATCGATAAGCGCAAGCGATCGTAATTGCAGCGGACTAAAATCAGGGAAAATTGCCCTTGAGACATGGTGATAGAGCGTACCAGTGTCTTTAGCGATCGCTCGTTATAGCTAATAGCTTCCTCTAGCTTAAACAGATTAGTCATGATTTCTATCCTCTCCAAAATTGCAGTGGAATCTCACTAAGAATTGACAAAATTGGTAAAGACTCTCATTACTACTCAAAATATCTTTGCAATTTTATCTATTACATTTAGCAAAATACTATCTCATTCTCACTATCTATTCCTTTAGAAATAGGTGAAAATACTCTCGGACTTGAATCACTCTCTGGCTAAGGGAGCTAGCTATAGTCACCAGCGCTCTTTATCAAGTAAAAAATGAGATGTAGTACCCAATAGCAGTTTAAACACTAATTAACTATTATGGAGCGGGAGAAATAGTTAAATTAAGCAAAAAGTACACATTAAAGCCTCAAACTCCTAACCCTCCAACCGCCTCCTTAAAAAGGTGGCTTACTTATCTCCCACTTTTTAAGAGGGGTTAAGGACGATTGAAGGGTTAGGGAAGATTGAGGAGAGTAAGTTCTTCTTAGGCAATAGGCAAAGCAACTTGGGTATAGGCAAACCTGAAGATATAGATTCAAGACTTGCACCAAAGTCTTCTCTTAAGAAGAGTCAAGTTTAAGCAGAAACTTCAAGACACTGCTGCCATCCTTTATACTTTTTAGTTTCTGCTAGTGCTGGATTAATCCCAAACCAGCGACCATCATGATCTCGGTACTCGAATACAAACATACTTCGCAGTAGAGTTTGGCATTCTTCCTCCCCTGTAACATTTTGGCACTGCACGACTTGGAAGAGCAATTCCCACTCTTGTTCGCTGATAGCAGCTAGGAGATCATCGCGGTATTCTTGTATGACATTTTCCAAGCATTCTCGCGAAAAAGGAGGGTCTTCTTGCTGTAAACAACTATACAATAACACCAATAAATTGCGGACATGACCGCCACTAACACGGCAAAGTCGATCTAATGTATGGGGACTGTCAAACACATGAGAAATCAAAGCAGTGCGATCGCTAGAATTAACAGTAGGAAAAGCTCTTGCCAGCACTAACTGGCGCAGTAAACTCATCCCTTGCTCATGGTCAATACCGGAACGAACTTGCACGGGCACCATCGGCAATACTTTAGGTTTAACTCCAAAGCGATTTGAGAGTCGGCCAAAGTCATTGGAGAAAATCAATGTCAAAGGAATAGTGTAAACCACATGACAACTTAACTTCCGCAACTGTTCTCCACGATCTACAAATAGATATTCCGGCTGCGTGCGCCCCGAAGGTTTCATTGTAGCATCCAGGCGATCGAGATTGTCGATAATAACTACAAGTCCTTTGTATCCTTTGTGCTTAAGTTCCTTGGTAGCGCGTTCCAGTAGTTCTTCATTGATTGCCTGCAAAATGCTATTAGTTCGTGGTTCTAAATATTGCCGTAACTGAGAGCGGAGTTTAGGAGAATCTTTCGTTTTAGCAGTAATTTTGGCAATGCCGACAGATAATTCAGCCTCCGCTGAAAGTTCTATGGGAGTTTGTAAGAACTCTGCTACTTCTGTAAACAGATTTTGGAAATATCCAGCTCTGAGTTTGATGCCAGAAGCTTCTAGACTTTCACTTACCTGGCGAGCTATGCTCAGCAAGATGTCGCTAATGTCCACGTCTCCCATGTCTAGGTCTTGAGAAGACTCGAAATAAACGACATAAAAACCTTCTTGTTCTAATTCAGTTTTGAGTCGAAACAATTCTGTAGATTTGCCACAGCCAATATGCCCTGTAAAAAGTTGACAAGTCGGCTCGTTGGGTGAAATGCGGGTAATAGTTCGTTGCAAGGATTCGATAATCTTGCCACCCCGTACTGAAGCAAAATCGATGTAATACTGGCGATCCCCTGGATTTCCCATGACGAGAGTTTTGCTAGGGTTGCACGCCTTATAAAATCTGTCTAATTCCAGTACAATCACAATTTGGCTTGACCAAAAGTTAACATAAAATGTGAGTTTAA
>DATGYA010000810.1:0-24485 GCA_035298405.1 Kamptonema sp.
TTAACAACAACACACCTAAAAAATTTAATCCTTGGGATAAAGGCATTCCTTGTAAAAATTTGTAGGTGGGTTCTGACCGAATTAGCGAGATTGCCTGTCCGATTACTATCGGTTGAATTGCTCCCGATACTGAGAGGGGTACTAATAAAAAAATGGAGACTGCTAGGAGGCGTTTGCTACGAAGAGCGTAAGGTATTAGCCGCTGAAATAGCCGCCAGTCTGTTTCACGGGGGGAGCGGTTTTCGGAGCCGTCTGTCAGGGGTGATAAGCTGGTCATTAAAATTCAAGCAGTAGTTTTACAAAAAAAGCACGCTTACCCAGTGTAGCGCAGGAGGTTGTATTATCATCATGCGGCAGATAGAGATATGCTAATTATATCTCAAAACTCTTCGCAAATGTGATATATTATTATTAACTCATTATCAACTTACCAGTTGGAGTAAAATTTTATGCGTAAATTTTTGTGGCGGCTGTTGTTGCTAAGTCCTACAATTCTGATTTTCTCCTCAAGTAGTTTTAAAGGTGGGATGTTTGCGACAAGCGATGCTTACGCTGAGAAAATTGATCGAGAGCCGGCAAGGGGAGTAATTCCTCAAACAAATATTTCTGAATTGTCTCAAATTGAACCTAGTAGCTGGGCTTTTCAAGCATTAAAATCTTTAGGAGAGCGGTACAGTTGCGTTGTCCAGCATTCAGATGGTACTCCTATTAGCAATCGAGCCTTGACTCGTTATGAATTTGCAGCAGGGCTAAATAATTGCTTAGATCGGGTTAATCAGCTAATAGCGGCGAGTAATGCGAACTCAATTCGCCGAGAAGATTTAACTACTTTGCGGCGGTTACAGGAAGAATTTGCTGTTGAATTGGCGACGCTGCGGGGTCGGGTTGACGCTTTAGAATCTCGTCCTTCTGAATTGGAAGCAGATCGGTTTTCTACTACTCCTAATAATGGTAGTCAACAGCAAGTAACCCCCCCTGTTGTTACGAGACCAAGTGCTCCTCCCAGTGGGGTTGTTTCTGTCTCGCCCTTGAGTCGCGATCGCACTCAAAATATCCCAGTGACAAGAACAACTGGCGGCATTTTACCCATGCCTATATCTCCCGAACCCAATAGAACTGGAATTAGCGATTACACCAATTTTGCACCCCCCGCTCGTGTCATGCCTGGAAGACGAGAAAGCGGTGCAGCGACAACAAACTTCGGCGGAATTAATCCACCTAACTCCAATAGCGGAATAGCCCCAAATTTCCAACCACAGGAATACGATCGCGAGGGTTACAACCGCATTTATGAAAATCCATTTGAGAGAGTCAGTAACAACGCTCTCTCAACATTTGGGATTGATGTTGATACAGCATCTTACAGCAATATCCGGCGTTTTATCAGCAGTGGTGTCCTGCCACCAAAAGACGCTGTGCGATTGGAAGAACTGATTAATTATTTTACTTATGACTACCCACAGCCAAAAGGCGATCGCCCTTTTTCTATTACTACAGAAGTCGCCCAAACTCCCTGGAATTCTAAACACAAATTAGTTCACATTGGCTTACAAGGCAAAAGCATTTCTACACAAAATTTGCCGCCTAACAATCTCGTATTCTTAATCGATGTTTCCGGTTCAATGAATTCGCCAGATAAGCTGCCACTGGTGAAAGCATCTTTAAAATATCTCGTTAACGAGTTGAGAGACAAAGATAGAGTAACAATTGTAGTCTACGCAGGAGCGGCAGGATTAGTATTACCTCCCACACCAGGCAACCAAAAAGAAAAGATATTAAATGCCATTGAACAGCTAGAAGCAGGTGGTTCTACCGCAGGAGGAGCAGGTATTGAACTTGCCTACAAAATGGCGAAGGAAAACTTATTAAAACAGGGAAATAACCGTGTTATCTTGGCAACAGATGGTGATTTTAATGTAGGTACATCTAGCGACGCTGAACTGGTACGCTTGATAGAAGAAAAGCGAGAACAAGGTGTTTTGCTAACTGTATTGGGGTTTGGGACTGGAAATTTACAAGATGCCAAGATGGAGCAGCTTGCAGATAAAGGTAATGGTAATTATGCTTACATCGACAGTATGCTGGAAGCGAAGAAAGTGTTAGTCAATCAGATGGGCGGAACCCTATTTACTATTGCCAAAGATGTTAAAATTCAGGTAGAATTCAACCCTGCTAAAGTCCAAGCTTATCGCTTAATTGGTTACGAAAATCGGCGGCTGCAAAATCAAGATTTCAATGATGATAAAAAAGATGCTGGTGAGTTAGGTGCGGGTCATTCGGTGACAGCACTCTATGAAATTATTCCTGTTGGTGTGGAGAGTGATGTTAAGTTGTCAGAGGTTGACGAATTGAAATATCAGCAGACAACTGTAGCACCGAATGCCTATCAAACTGATGAATTGATGCAGGTAAAGTTGCGGTATAAAAAACCTAGCGAAACAACTTCTGAACTCATTAAGCAGTCAGTAATTGACCGCAGTATTAAATTGGAAAATGCTTCTGTAAACTTCCGGTTTTCGGCTGCTGTTGCTGCTTTTGGAATGGTGTTGAGAGATTCTGAGTATAAGGGAGAGGCAAATTTTGATGAAGTTTTGAAGCTAGCGAATCAGTCGAAAGGTGAGGATAAGGAAGGCTATCGTGCAGAGTTTATCCGTTTAGTTGAAAGCTGTAATACGTTGGTAAGAGCGTCAAAATAAGTCAATACTTATGTCGGTGTAACAGTTTTGGCTCAATTGTTAGGTATGTAGTTGGGCTTTAGCCCTAAAGGGAGGGCTAAAGCCCAACTACATACCTTTTAAACTAAGTTTAAACTGGGGTAAGAATTTGCGATCGCACCTTCTCAACTAACCGATCTAACCCGCCAACATTCAACCGATAACTCAAAGGATGAGCAATCAAATAAGCCGTACTTTCAAACAAAACTTCAATCTCGATCAAACCATTTTCCCGCAGAGTGCGACCTGTGGAAACTAAATCAACAATTGCCTCCGACATCCCTGTAATCGGCCCTAATTCAACTGAACCATAAAGCGGCACAATTTCCACAGGCATATTCAAATTTTGAAAATGTTCTCTAGCACAGTATACAAATTTAGAAGCAACTCGACCGTGAGGTGGCAATTCTACAGTCCGCCGATAAGGACTAGATTCTTTCACCGCTACCGACAACCGACATTTACCAAATTTTAAATCAATTAAATTGGCAACTTTGGGCTTTTTTTCCCGCAAAACATCATAACCAACAATGCCTACTTGAGCTTGACCGTATTCTACATAAACTGGTACATCTTGCGCCCTTACCAGCAAAGCTTTAGCAGTATTGGTGGGGTCAGAAATTTGAAGTTGGCGGTTAGATGAATCTAGAAAAGCACTGAAATCTAATCCCACAGATTGCAACAGTCGAATGCTGTCAACTAACAAAGCGCCTTTAGGAAGTGCAAAGGTAAGCATAACAATTTTTAATGGCAAGTAAGTCAATTTTGGAGTGGGCGCGATGCCTACGGCTGGCTACGCCTACGCAGCTTAGCGTCAGCAGCTTTTACCGAAACTACAATAACACAGATAGCTCACAAATAAATAAATTTTCTCGCTATTGCTGTGACAGTTTTTTCGGGATATATTTAGAAGAAATTATCTCCGGTGGCGGCTGTTAAGGGGTTATAATGGTAAATATCTAGACGATTGCAGACAAGAGCGTTCGACTAGATAATGTGTTTTTGATATCAGGGGAAAAAATTAATTATGACTAAATTGACTTTAATTATTGGCAATAAAAATTATTCGTCTTGGTCGCTGCGACCTTGGCTAGCAATGAAACAAGTAGGAGTAGAATTTGCTGAAGTACGGATTCCCTTAGATATGCCGAATACACGCGAAGAAATTAGCCAGTATTCACCTTCTGGAAGACTCCCTGTTTTAATTGACGGCGATTTGAAAGTGTGGGAATCTTTGGCTATTTGCGAATATGTAGCGGAACGTTTTGCGCCGCATTTATGGTCTGCTGAGATCGCAGCGCGGGCAGTAGCGCGATCGGTTTGTGCTGAGATGCACGCTGGATTTCAAAATTTACGAGAATCTATGCCCATGGACTGTCGCGGTCGATATCCGGGTGTGGGAATGAATCCTGCTGTACAAGCAGATATTAACCGGATCGTTACTATCTGGTGCGAATGTAAGCAAAGATTTGGAGCCCAGGGCGATTTACTATTTGGAAATTTCACGATCGCCGATGCGATATTTGCCCCCGTTGTATCGCGTTTTATCACTTATAATGTGAAGTTAAATTCAGTAGCACAAGCTTATGTGGAGGCTGTTTGGAAATTGTCGGCAATGCAGGAATGGGTAGCGGCGGCATACAATGAGTCAGAAAATATTGTGTATTTAAAACCTTAGCTATTGGTGAATTGGCAATAGCAATTGCTGTTGCTGTTACCAGATTTAAAATCTCAAATCTAAAATTGTAATGCAGATTCTTTTAGTTGATGACGAAATTGAGCTAACTGAGCCGCTGAGTCGGATATTAACCCGTGAGGGTTATATTGTTGATGTGGCTTTTGACGGAACTACTGGCAGTAATTTAGCCGTACAAAACAGCTACGATTTGCTAATTTTGGACTGGATGTTACCCGGACAAACGGGGTTGGCTATTTGTCAAAAATTGCGATCGCAAGGCCGCGCTACGCCTGTTCTATTTCTGACTGCAAAAGACACTCTAGACGATCGCGTGCAAGGACTCGATGCTGGCGCGGATGACTATTTGGTGAAACCCTTTGAATTGCGAGAGTTACTAGCAAGAGTTCGCGCTCTATTACGACGACCTTCTATATTAGAAATGGGCGCGATCGCGCCAGAAGCTAGCAACCGTTTGCGAGTGGCAGATTTAGAACTTGATTGCGATAATCAATTAGCTTATCGTCGTGGTAGAACAATTGATTTATCTGAAAAAGAATGTCAACTTTTAGAATATTTAATGCGCCATCCCGGTCAATTGTTAACTCACGAACAAATTTATCAATATTTATGGAGTGAAGCCGATAAACCGAGTAGCAATGTATTAGCGGCTCAAATTCGTTTATTGCGTCGAAAAATTGAAGCAGCAGGTGATTTGCCACTGATTCACACTGTATATGGCAGAGGGTATCGATTAGGAGATTGAGAATTGTTAACTGTTAACTGTTAACTGTTAACTGTTAACTGGTGAAATACAATTAGCAAATGGGTATTTGTTACTCTGGTCGCATTCCTCCAAATAAAGCGATTTCAAATACTTTAAAAAAGCAATCTACATTAATGAAACCCAATTCTATGAGCCAATTGCACTGTAACTCTACAGGAGCGAGAATATTAGCTATTTTATCGCCTCTACTGTAATATTGCTTGTCGATTTCTTCACGGGTTTGGTTCGTTCCTTGACTTTTGTGAAAGGTGTAAAGAGAATCTACAAATAAGTCATCAAACAGATTTTCTACCCATTGAGTAGGAGAGGAAACGTGCTCTAGATTTAGAAAGAAACCACCCGGTTTCAACAACTGGTAAATTTCTTGATATAATTCTTTTTTGCGCGTATCTGGCTGGTGGTGAATAGAAAATCCAGAAACAATGACATCAAAGGGCGCTTGGTATTTAATAGCTTCAATCCATTCTGGTTTGCCAAAGTCTTGAGTTAGAAAAATTAACCGATCTAGGCAAGGATAATCTTTGTTTTGGGCAGATTGAATCATTGTCTCCGAAAAATCTAAAAATACGCCTTTCGCTTCTGGATATTTGGTCAGAATTGCCCGACCTAAGATACCATCGCCGCAACCAATATCCAAAAAGTTTTCAATTTGGGGTTTAGCTTGTTGAATAATGCGGATCATGATTTCAATTTGGTCAGATGCTAAGGGAATTGCGCCCCTCACTCCTTCAATAAAAGTTCGGGAAACTTCTGCTTTTTTCCAAACTTCATCAGTTCTGTTCATTTTTAGTTAAACCTTTACTTTCTAAAGTGATTACTGTGACTTCTGGCGGACAAAATAACCGTCCCGGCGAATAAGTTCCTAAACCGCGATTGACATAAAGCAAATTGCTGCCAACCTGATGCAATCCACTTGCCCATTCCCAATGCTTAACTACTTTCTCGCCCACTGAAAAATAAGGAATTAGTCGGCGCAGCGGTTTAGGAAAAAAACGGCTAATGGGATCGATCCAAGCAGATATAGGCCCCAATCCAGGGATGACTATTTGACCTCCATGAGTGTGACCAGATAGTTGCAAATCTACCCGCCACTGTTGGAGTTTTTGGGCACTGTCGGGATTATGAGATAATACAATGCGTGGGATATCGGGGTTTACAAAGTCCATTGCATAGCTTGGTTTGAACTCACGAGACCAAAAATCTGCGAGACCAACTAATGCTAATTCTGAGCCTAAAGGATAGGCTACTTCATTGTATAAGACCTGAATTCCGATGCTAGTTAATGCTTTGGTAACTTCTGTTTTCGCACCTGGTAAATAGTAGTCATGGTTGCCAAGTACGGCATAAATTCCTGCTCCACTTTGCAGGTTTTTAAGTTGCTGAACTAAGCGGTGAATGGGTTCTATTTCATCAGTAATGTAATCGCCTGTTAATAGAATGAGGTTGGGTTTTTCTTGGTTTGTGGCTGCGATCGCTTCTTCTAGCAACCATCTAGACAGCCGTAGCCCGTCGTAGTGGAAATCTGTAAGCTGTACGAGTTTTGTACCTGAAAGTTTGGCGGGAAGGTTCGCGATCGCGATTGTTAAACGTTCTACTTTCAGCTTGCCTGTTAATAACCTGTGCATGAATGTGAGGTTTTTTGACGGGGCAGCTTCTAGCTTAGCAAATGGATCGTGAAAAAAGTGCGATCGCCACAATTTAAACTTGTTCAACTTGCGGAATTTCCAGTTAACCGAAAAATAATTAATCCCCAGAAGGGAAAAACTAACAGATTCGTATCGTTTAAAATTCAATCTGCTAGTTGTTGATTATTGCAAGGTAATATAATATGAATATATCTCTTAAAAACACTCGATCATGCCTGAGCATAGCTTTACCGATTGGTGCTTAAAAAAAGAAAATCTCGCCGCCGATGCCAAACATACTGTCGATGTGCTATTGCAAGTAAGCGAAACTTCAGACTGTAACCAAGCAAACAACATTCTTTCAACTCTAACCGAACTTAATCTTAAACGCAGTCAAATTATTAACATCACTCCCCTCTCATCTCTAACTAAACTTACTACACTTATTCTAGACAGCAATCAAATCTCTGATATTAGAGCTTTGAACTCTCTGAATAATCTCACTACACTAATTTTAAATGTCAATCAAATCTCCGATATCAGTCCGCTTTCCTCCCTCATAAATCTCACTCAACTCGCCATTGATACCAATCAAATCTCAGACATTAGCCCCCTGGCATCTTTAACTAATCTGAATACGCTTATCCTTTATGATAATCAAATCTCAGATATCAGTGTTCTGAAATCTCTGACTAAATTAACTACCCTCATCCTCTATAACAATCAAATCTCAGATATCAGCGCCCTCGCCTCATTAACAAACCTCAATACCCTCTATCTTTACAAAAATAAAATATCTGATATTAGTTCTCTGGCAAACACGATTAAGCTTAAAAATCTCTTGATTTTTAGCAATCAAATATCAAATATTAGTTCCCTGCAATCTCTGACGAATCTCAATAAACTCGTTTTATTCGACAATCAAATATCAGATATCAGTCCCCTTTCTTCTTTGACTAAATTAACTGAACTCAACCTCGGCAACAATCAAATATCAGATATCAGTCCCTTGAAATCTTTGACTAACCTCACTGAACTTTATCTTTTCAACAATTCTATTTCTGATCTCAGTCCGCTACAATCTCTGATTAATTTAACTTGGTTGGATTTGTTCAATAATCAGATATCAGATATTCTACCCCTTGCAGCGCTTACTAAGCTTACTTTGCTCGACCTTCGTAGCAACGCGATCGCGAACAAAATTTGTCCTGTTAATCCAGAGTCTATCTGCCGATTCTAACTTTTTAGATAGGTGGCGGTTGCCGCTTTTTCCTGAGAGATTAGTTTATAGTTTATAATCCATGTGTGTAAGTCCTTAAAAAGGAGAAATCTCAATGAACTCACATGAAGTTTTAATGCTAGGAATCTTACTATTGCCTGGTTTGGCGCTATCCATTGCAATTTTGGGTGCATTTGCCGCTGGCGGTTAATCAATTAGGGTGAGATCGCTTACTCTACAAACATTGTGCTGTCTGAGTCGGCGATACTAATGTGTTAGCACATATAATACTAGAAGCGGCAACAGCAGGAACGCCAATTCTAGGAAAGGAAGCGATCGCCGACGCAGTACAAACCGCAGACAGGAGTGTGCGATCCTGGGAGTGTGCCTTTTGCCACCCCATTGGCGATCGCTTCCTTTCACGATCCAACTGATGCTCCTGCTAATCTGCAAACCCTTGCATCGAAATTTTGCATCAATCAAAACCTTGGAAATTTGCAACTTATCACTTACGTACAAAATGTAACAGTTAAGGGGTGACACGCATAATTATTCTCCGTACCCGTGCATCTGCACCCCTACGTATCCCTAACTACACTCTTGTTGTGGCGTAAAACCTGCTATAATCTTAAAATTTAGCACATATTCCTGCCAGTGCATTTTCCCAGGAGGCAACCATGAAAGCTTTATCTATTTTAGATGAAGTTGTTAGCATACTCGAAACAGATGTCAACGCCCAGCGCATAACCAGACTAATACTTTTTGCCTGCAAAGAAATTTGGGAAAACGATCCAACAGTCCTTGAACGTACAAACTTGCGCGAAATTATCCGCAACTTATGTCTCAAATATAGCCAGGTAGAAGACATTGAAGTCGTTTTAAATAGTATAGTTTCTAAAGTCAACAAAAAAACAGAATATGCTTTAATAGCCAATACAATTATCACTCAAATTAGCAGACTTTACGAAGAAGAAGAAGAAACTGAAGTTGAAACTATCATATCCAACTCTTTCGCCTTGCAAGTACCGACATATTTTGTAGAACCCTTAAATTCTTCCCAACCAGCCGAACCCGAAGCAGAAAAACTAAACAGCTTAGGCTATCTGTTTGATGTTCGGCAGAAAATCCTACAACAGACAAACCCCCTCCGGGCTAAAATTATAATTTTTTCTACACTTTACCATGAGTTTACTTACAGCGATCGAGACTGGTCGCTACTTAAAACACAAGAACTCGACCAATTGCTGAGACAGCTATTTAACACCTGCCCAACCCTAACAGAACTCGAATCTCAATTGTACAAAACCGCTAGTAACCTCGACAACTCAGATGAAAATGCTCAAGCTGCCAGCGTAATTATCCAAGCTATGACACCTTGTTATATACAAGAACAACAGCAGCAAATTCAAATTCAAACTGAAAGTATTAACGATCGAGGATACGAAGATACACACCTAATCAACAGCGTTTATCAAGAAAACACACTGACTAATGATGTCGGTTATTTTGAGGACGGCGAAATTACGATGATGGGTCAAGCTGCTGCAAATAATTTTTATTATAACCCACAGGGAAATCAGCCATGGCCAACTCATACAATTTTTTCTCCGGGAGACGAGACAGAAACAAGCGATCCAGATGCAACTTCTGAGTTAAGTCCCCCCCGGATGCAAACCTATCACGTTCCTGAACCAGTAGAAACTGCTGAAAGTTCCTATCAGAGTCCTACGCCTGTTATCAATATCACCGATTCGATTAAACAAAAATTGGAGCGAGAAGAAGAGATTAAAGCCTTAGTAAGTGAAAGTAGTAATGGTGTGATGACCACCGTAGAAAGAACGCTAAGCGATTTAGAAGTTGCCTTGAACAGACAAGTTTCTATTGAGAATCCAGAGGAACATTTAGCTCAAAAATATAAAGCTCTCAGAGATTTTATTGGCAATATTGAAGAATTTACTTCTAAATTAATACAAATCTTGAGCGAATTAGAGTCAGCAGAAAGGCAGCGCCTCAATCCTCAGATGGCGACTACTAATGCTAATTCTACGGAAGAACCCCAAAGCCCCACTCATGGCAAGATAAATCAGCACAGGCTTGTAGAACTCGCTAGACAGGGAAATCCCAAAGCGATCGCAGTTTTTCTAAATCAATTTCTACAGCCAAAAGGGATTAATGCTATGGCACTTTTAAGAGAAGGCTGTTTCCATATTGTACTAGATTCTGCTGAAGTACCAAATCAAGAAGTGACAGCTACATTTGTGGAGAACAAGCTAGCAAGCTTGAAATCAAAATCTATCACTTATGTTAAAGTTCACGGTCGAATCTCAGGCAATAAGTCTGTCGCTTGGACTCAAGAAATTCTCAATCAAAGCAATTGAATTAACTGCGCTTTTACCCAAAACTCAACTACCAATTACTTATGAATGCTGCCGAACTTTTGAGGCGATATACAGCAGGAGAATTAGATTTTAAAGGTATAAATCTTAGGGGCGTACATCTAAGCGGTGCAGACTTAATCGGTGTTAATTTGAGCGGTGCAGACCTTCATGGCGCAAACTTAGTTATGTCATACCTAAGCCGAATTAACTTTCAGCGTGCCAATCTAATTAATGCAAAGCTCTCCGGTGCTAATTTGAATCAAGCAAATTTAAGCAGTGCAAATCTTGCTGATGCCGACTTGCACGGTGCGAGTTTACAAGGTACAGACTTTCGCAAAGCAAACATATCTTTGGCAGTTTTAATTGATGCAAACCTAACCGATGCTGATATGCGAGGGGTCAATTTACAAGGTGCAGACTTGCGGGGTGCGTGTTTGCGAGGGGCAAATTTACGATACGAAAGGCGAGTTTTTGAAGCTGTAAATTTGCGGGGTGCAAATCTGCGAGATGCTGACTTGCGCGGTGTGAATCTAACTAACGCTGATTTAAGTAAAGCGGATCTTACTGGGGCAAATCTAAGTGAAACTGTACTGCGAGAAGCAAACTTGAGTCAGGTAAATCTAAGTAATGCTGTCCTAGAGGGTGCATTTCTGACTGAAGCAAATTTAACTGAAGCCAATCTATCTCGCGCTGTGATGACTAATGCTAAGTTAGAGAGAGCAATATTAATAGATGCAGAAATGGCTGGTGTAAAATTGCGCGGTGCATTCCTACCTGATGCTAAGCTTCATAAGGCTAATTTGACTGTGGCGGATCTGAGTCGAGCTAATTTAGTCAGGGCCGATCTTAGTCGAGCTAATTTGAGTCAGGCTAATTTGAATGAAGCAGATTTAACTGATGCTTATTTGGCGAGGACAGACTTGCGCGAGGCAATACTGAACCATGCAAATATCACGAGAGCTGACTTAAGTACTGCTAATTTAGTAGGGGTACAATTGCGCGGTGCAACCATGCCTAATGGAGAAATTCACGATTAAATTTCCAGCAGATTTGGCAACAAAAAACTCCGAAATTTATCTTTAATTTAGTACTTATTAGGATTTTATTATGGGAAATAACAACATTGTTTTGGGTATAAATGGTTTGTTTTTATTGTTAGTTGCGCTGGCGATCGCGTGTTTTAATTTGTTGGGAATTTCGGTAAAAGGGCTATTTTTTCCACCTTGTCTCGCGACCTATCCGGGTGCAGGTTTTTTCTTTCTGATGTTCCAAATGCTGTTTTATCTGTCTGTGATGGTTTGCATTTTTAGCTTTGTTTTATTAAGAACTACTCAACCTGGTCGTCCTGAAAATCAGTTTATTTTAGGTTCAGCCCTAGTTATGGGCTTTTTCTTATTGAATGAAATTTTCCGCACTCATGTTCACCTCGGACGTGCTGGCTTTCCTAAAGTTACAATTGTGATTATCTACATTGTTGCTGCGGCGGTTTATGGATTAGCTTTTAGGAGACAAATAAAATCAACTCCATACTTTTTGTTGTTAAGTGGAGTTTGTTTGTTGTTTTTTGCATTTTTTGCGGAAGCTTGGCCTTTGAAAAATGAGGTAATTTCCAGTTTGGTTGAGGGTATACCTAAGTTATTGAGTGGTGTCAATATTGCGCTTTATTTTTGGCTTGTATGTAAGAGTTTAATATTGCGATCGCTGAATTTTTCCAAATGGGTTCTATAAAACCACAGCATTAAAAATATGCTAGAAGTTGCCGGAGCTAAAATTAAACCGTACCATAAACCGATGCCTCCCCATCCTAAAATTATTCCCATTAGATAACCTCCACCCAGCCCAACACCCCAAAAAGACAATATGTTAATTAGCATGGGTACATAGGTATCCTGCAACCCTAGCAAAGCCCCAGTAAAAATATATTGAATACTGTAAAAAATTTGGTAAACTCCCGCTAATTTGAGGACAAAAGTTGCCTGACTAATTGCCACGGCATTATCAGGATTATTGATGTCCAAATAAATAGCGGCAATGCGTGAGGAAAACAGATCAAAACCCAGCGCTACAATAACCGCAAAGAGTACGCCCAAAGCAATATTCACAAACACGATCCTTAGTGATAAATCAGTATTTTTTTCTCCGATCGTCTGCCCTACTCTCGCCGTAGTAGCAGCAGAAACTGCCATGGGGATTGCCAAAAAGATATCTGATGCCTGGATAGCGATTTCATGGGCTGCCAAACTGGCGATCCCAAACTTTCCCATTAGCATTGCTGTGACGGCGAACAGCCCCAGTTCCATTCCCAACTGGATTCCCATCGGCCATCCGGTCATAAAAATTTTGAAAAATACCTCTTTATCAAACTGATGCAGATAGCGAAAAAGCTTGTAATCCCTACTGTTGGGGTGGAAATAAATCAGACTAACTGATGCTAAGAAACTCACCCAATAAATGAGGCTAGTTCCCCACCCTATTCCGGCTAAACCAAGGGCAGGAAAACCTAAATACCCAAACATCAGCACGTAATTAACAGGCACATTAAACAGTAAACAGACAACTATAATTACCATGCCGAATTGGGGGAAATTAATGGCAGCGGCAATGTATTTTAAATAGAAAAAACCGATCGCCGCAGGTAATCCCCAAACTAGAGCGTGTAAATAGCTTTTTGTCAATACTAAAGTGCTTTCTTCTTGACCTAATAAGGGCAGTATATAGTCACAGTTCCATAACAGAAGCATCGCGGATAAGGATAGAGCAACTACCAGCCACAGTCCCTGACCAGTAATACGGCTGACTCTATCTATATTGTTTGCTCCAAAAGCCTCAGCAGCGAGCGCCCCTCCTGCTGTGAGAATACCAAAGCAAATAGATAACAGAGTAAAAAAGGTGACTACACCCAAAGCACCCGCGGCTAAATTTTGAGTGCCAAGCAAACCCATCATTACCGAATTCACCACAGGGATGGCAATTTGAGCTAGTTGAGCAATTGCTAAGGGTACAGCCAATCCCAGACTAACTCGTGCTTCTGTTAGAAGCTCTGACTTAAATTCTGTTGAGGTTATTTGCTCCATGAATTTGATATACAATTCCTAACGGGGTGACAATCAGAAAGTCTTCACACTTTAACACAACAAACTTGACGTTTACTGAGTCTCTAGGAGTTGAATTTTATGACGAACATAAACGATGGCAAATGGCTCATCCCCTCTTGCCCGATCTCAAAATCTATTGAAAAAGAGAAAGGAAATTGGGATGAAATTCACAAAGATTATTCAACAAATGTTTTCAGCTTAACGCCAGATCCTAAAATCAGTGAAACACTGATACGTCCCTCTAGCCAATCTCCTAACTTTGATATCCCCAATTCTCCTGAAATCAAAGTTCTGATTCCGGGCTGTGGCTCTGAGATTTCTCTTCAGAAGACATTAATCGAGTTTTGTCCCCGAATTGGTCAAATTTACTGTACAGATTTTTCAAAAATAGCTATCGATAAAGCTCAAAGCAATTGGCAACAAGCTCATGGAGATGAAAGACTCAACAATCAACAATTAGTTTTTGCTGAGGCTGATTCTACAAAATTAACAGAACAAAGACCTGACTGGCAGGATAAATTTGATTACGTCCTCGTTATTAATTCAGTTCTATCAAATGACGATGTAAAGAACCGTCAGATGCTTAAAGAGTTTTATCAGGTTCTCAAGCCAGGGGGAAGGCTTTACGGATTTTTTCTAACTATCTTTTGGGATTTAGAAGTTGCTTATTTAAGTCAAGCTAAAGCTCACTGGTTAACAGACGGAACAATTAATTTAGCCGATAGTGCTATCTACGATCGGAAATGGAACGATCGCCAGATATTTTACACTCCATTGCGGTTGAATCGCATCTTTAAAGAAATAGGATTCAAACGGCTTAGTTTTGAGATTTATTTAAGTGATTCTGATATCTTAGTCGCTAATATGAAAGAAACTTATGACATTGACGATCCAGATATCTATCCTTGGGAATTTCTAGTCAGGCTGGAAAAATAGGCATGAGGTTGAGTATTTTTGCAAAGCACCTGCAATCACAAAAGCACTCCTTCAGTTCGGGTGCATCTACCCAATAGAATTATTAAAATCTACACTTTGAACGTCTGATTGAAAAATCACAAGCTGCAATTCTTCAGTCATCATTTAGAGTCAGAAAGGGGTTGCCAACGACAACCCCTTTCTGATTTTATTACAATTATTATTATGTCTTTTGGATAATTTATTTCTGGGAAATCTCAAAGCGAAAGTTTAGCAGATGTTTTATTTCTTTAAGTTCACTAAGAATCTCAGTTAAAGAATCTCGAGCGATATCGACAAAAGCATACCTATAAGTAAAAGCATCCTGGGGATAATCAGAAAGTTTTCTTCCTGCTGCAACTAAAGAAGTGATTTGAGTATTAGGAAATCGAGACTCTAGTTCATCAATATACGACTTAGTTGGTATCTCTGTCACAATTACATCGGAAGTTTTACGAAGCACGCATGAGCTTGCAAGCTTTTGAAGTACTAAGCTTTCTTGTGGTGTATCAGCGATCTCCTCTCCTAATGCAACCTGAATGAGTCGAGCGAGAGGATTTATACCTGTTACCTTTTCGATTAGAAAAACAAACTGCATACTCAAACGGGTGTTGATTTCAATGATTGATACCGTGCAATCTTCTTCTCTTACCTTCATTTCAATATTAAAGAGTGTATTGTTTAATCCAACTCCTTTAATTACTCTCTCACTGATCTGGTAAATTTTATCTTCGAGTACAGCAGAACAAGGAAATGGAAAGTCAAAGCGCTCGAAGCTAATCTTATTAGGAAGAAATACACAATGAGTATTGCCGAAAAAACCTACTTTGCCATCACAGATCCATCCATCAACAGTAATATGCTCGCCATGAAGTAGTTCTTCACAGATCATCGAAGTAGCTGACGGCATTTCGATAGGGCTTACCAGTCCAAACGTCATCATCTCCTCAAAAGACCAACAGTAACGCTCATTTTGTGTATTGAGGACGCTAGATGCCTGGCTTAAAAGTTTTTGAAGAGAAGCGTAGTTTTCAATATAAAAAGAGTATCTAGAAACTTTAGACACAATCGGTTTTGTGAACAGAGGAAAAGAAAGTATTACATCTTCAGCTCTTTGAATTTCACTACCAAGTTGGAATTTCGGAGTAGACTCGGGAACGATTTCCCTCTGAGAGAGACGAGAGAGATATTTATTTTGTGTTCTTACTATCGACTCAGGAGAAGGTCCACGAAGGTGTAGTCTATCAGCTAGGATCGAAGCCACTAGACTAGGTAGATCGTTAGTTCCAACAACACCATCAAATCTTTCAATTCCGTTTTTATACTTCTGAATACGGTCTAATATTTGCTGATGTAAACCGTATTTTACGTACTCTTCAACTACATCTATGATAACTTTGTATGCAGGATTTCGCCTTGCCCACGCAGAAATAACTTCTTTTTCATACACACAGCAAATAATAAGGATTATTCTCATTTTCCCAGATAATTTATAATTTCACGCTGCGCTAAGTACGAGTAACAAAAAAAATTCTTGAACAGCGATCGTGCATCACACTTTACCATTTAACTATAGGCGATCGGTTTGATTGAACAGTTTTCTTTAAAAATATTTACATAGCTACATTTATTGACACCCAGCTATTTAGCATTTATTTTGATAAATGCTAAGTAGCTGTTTGATAAATGCTAAGTAGCTGGGCCAAAAACTTTGTTTGTGTAGCCGCGAATTCCCTTCACCAGGAATTAATAACAACCACCCATCAAAACAAAAAGTACCTCTGTGCCATTGGCAAAACTGTTGCGGGTTCGCAAGTTAACAATTCCCCATCTGCCCTCACTTCATAAGTTTCTGAATCTACCTCCATTTGAGGCAAAGCATCATTCAGTTTCATGTCTCTTTTAGTGATTTGTCTCGTCCCCGAAACAGCTAAAGTTTGTTTTTGCAAGCCTAACTGCTTAGCAATATCATTTTCTATGCCAGCTTGGGAAATAAATGTGAAAGAAGTTGCCGCGATCGCACCTCCAAAACTGCCAAACATCGGCCGCATATGCACGGGTTGAGGTGTGGGGATACTAGCATTAGCATCTCCCATTTGGGAATAGGCGATCGCACCTCCCTTGATCACTATTTCTGGTTTCACACCAAAAAATGCCGGTCGCCACAAACACAAATCTGCTAATTTCCCCTCTTCCACAGAACCAACGTACTGAGAAATACCGTGAGTAATTGCTGGATTAATCGTATATTTAGCAATATATCGCTTAGCCCGGAAATTATCATTAACCCCCCCTGTTTCCCCCCCTTGGTAAGGGGGGGTTAGTAAATATGTTTCCCCCCCTTGGTAAGGGGGGGTTAGGGGGGGTAAATATCCCCGTTGTACTTTCATTTTGTGTGCTGTTTGCCAAGTGCGAATAATTACTTCCCCGACTCTTCCCATCGCCTGAGAATCGGAAGAAATCATGCTAAAAGCACCTAAATCGTGTAAAATATCCTCAGCAGCAATTGTTTCTCTTCTAATTCTTGATTCAGCAAAAGCCACATCTTCAGGAATGCCTCGATCTAAATGGTGACACACCATCAACATATCTAAATGTTCTTCCAATGTGTTGACAGTGTAGGGTCGAGTGGGATTAGTTGATGATGGTAAAACGTTAGCTTGACCGCACACTTTAATAATATCTGGTGCGTGTCCGCCCCCGGCACCTTCGGTGTGATAAGTATGAATCGCGCGATTTTTGAAAGCGGCAATTGTTGCTTCCACAAATCCGGCTTCATTGAGAGTATCGGTGTGAATTGCTACTTGTACGTCGTACTCGTCAGCAACAGTTAAACAGGTGTCAATTGTGGCGGGTGTAGTTCCCCAATCTTCGTGCAATTTTAAACCCATTGCACCGGCATTAATTTGTTCAATTAATCCTTGAGGTTGACTACTGTTACCTTTGCCTAAAAATCCGATATTGATGGGGAAAGCATCGGCCGCTTGTAGCATTCGGTAAATGTGCCAAGGGCCGGGGGTGCAAGTCGTCGCATTTGTGCCTGTTGCGGGGCCAGTACCGCCGCCGATCATGGTGGTAATTCCTGATGCGATCGCAACTTCAATTTGTTGAGGACAAATAAAGTGAATGTGGGTGTCAATTCCTCCCGCAGTTAGGATCGTTCCTTCGCCGGCAATGACTTCTGTGCCGGGGCCGATAATAATATCTACGTTGTCTTGAATGTAGGGATTGCCGGCTTTACCAATTTTATCAATTTTGCCGTTTTTAATACCGATATCTGCTTTAACAATTCCCCACCAATCTAAGATTAAAGCATTAGTAATTACGGTGTCAACGGCTCCATCGGCGTTAGAAATGGGGGATTGTCCCATACCATCTCTGATGACTTTACCGCCGCCAAATTTGACTTCATCGCCGTAAGTAGTGAGGTCTTGTTCGACTTCGATAAATAATTCTGTGTCTGCTAGGCGGATGCGATCGCCTGTTGTTGGGCCAAAGGTTTCTGCGTAAGCGCGGCGATCCATTCTGTAACTCATTTTAATACACTCCTTACTTCATTTAATTTTGCCACAAACTTGTTGACCTGTTCTTCTGTTTCAAAGAATCCTTCCGCGACTACACCAGACCGATCGTCTTGCCCTATTTGTTGATAGTTAGGTAACAGTTGAATTAACTTTTCTACCTCAATGTTCAAATAGTCTGAAAGTCGATCTGTGTACACCTTAAATTTTAGACCATCGTTAGGTGTGCTTTCAGTTAGCAAGAGATTTAAGATGACTTGGCTATTTTGAACAGCCCCTTTCAATGCAAGACCTTTTTGTGTTGTATTGATCCAAAATACCTTTGGTATAAGTCCGTTGTAAAGCAATCTATACAGTCCACCAATTTCATTACTATCTGCTATTTCAGCTAATTGGTTCAGGGTTAAGTTAGGATTCCTTTTGCCTCCTCCTGTATTTGGCTTTCTTTCAGCATCAATCAAAAATTTTCTGGCTAATAACTCCCTACCACTAGACTCACGAAAATACTGGAATGTTGCGACATTGATTCTCACACCATAAGTTTCTGATAAGTATTGAATAATCCTTTCAGAACTACTATCTATCTGTGCGGCTACAATTATAATATTGTGCTGAGCATTTAAAAGATCGGGTAATTCTGAGCTAAATTTATCACGGAAAGCATTTTCTAAATTACTGCCATTTTTAGTCAGTAAATAAGTATTGGAAATTTCTGTAACTCTCTCGTTTGACAAATCCTTAACCCATGAGGCATAATCCAAGGCTTGTGCTGTTACTTCTCTTGCTGTTTTATCTTTCTTTAACTCAACAATGACTAAATCTCCGTTTCTATCTATACATAAAAGGTCAATTTTTCCACCATAATCGGTAATCACTTGCCTGCCAATCACCAAGAGATCGTCTGCTAGGATTGAGATATCATTATCTAACCATGTTTCTAAACGAGATTCTAAGTCTAATTTAGATTGAGTGATTTCATTTAATTGATCCTTTGATATTTCCCACAGTCTAATTTGATCTGGCATATCTCATTACACTCCTACTAATCATTTATTTTGAGATTGGTAAAAGTTTCATCTATCTAATTCACCATTGATTTTACCATTGAATCCATAAACTTGACGACTACCAACAAAAGGTACTAAATTCACTTCTCGCTCATCTCCCGGTTCAAATCTAACTGCTGTCCCGGCAGGGATATCTAAACGCATTCCTTTAGCCGAATCTCTGTTAAATTCCAAAGCTTCATTCACCTCGAAAAAGTGATAATGAGAACCGATTTGGATGGGGCGATCGCCTGTATTTGCAACCAGTAGCCGTACAACAGAACGACCTGCATTTAGTTCAATTTCTCCATCGGCAACAATCATTTCACCTGGAATCATAATCAAGCTCCTTATATTTATTATCGAATTGGATCGTGGACGGTGACAAGTTTTGTGCCATCAGGAAAGGTGGCTTCAACTTGTACTTCATGTACCATTTCTGCAATGCCTTCCATCACATCTTCCCGTGTTAAAAGAGTTGTGCCATAACTCATTAAATCGGCAACAGTGCGACCGTCTCTCGCGCCTTCTAAGATGGCGGCAGAAATATAGGCGATCGCTTCTGGATAATTCAATTTTACACCTCTTTCCTTCCGTCGCTCTGCTACTAGAGCAGCGGTGAAAATCAGTAATTTGTCTTTTTCTTGCGGTGTTAGTTGCATCTTTATTGCTCCGATGGAATTATTTTCTCAAGTTCGGCTATTAACGGCGGTAAATTGTCGGTGACTACATCCCAAACAATATCTAAATTGACCTCAAAGTAAGCATGAATCAGAGGATTTCTCATACCGATGATTTGCGGCCAGGGAATTTGCGGGAGTTCGTTTTGACGCTCTCTTGTAATATTAGCAGCAGCTTCACCCACAATTTCAATACATTTTACCAAAGATAGGGTTAACATTCGGTTTGTATTAAGGTCGCTCCTAGTTTTATCTTGAGCAAATAAGACAGCTTCTCTTGCTGCATCTAGGATATGACGCAGACGAGTCTCATTATCTATAAACATATATTACCTCTGCTGAATTAACAACTTTTTCCCGGAAATAGTGGCTTAACTCTTCTGGGGTTCGCAAATCTACTTTCCGTCCTAACATTTCTGTTAGTTCTATTTCCATACTTACTATCCGCAAACCGATTTTTTGTCCTGGCATAAATTCTACCAGCACATCAACATCACTATCTGGTCTAAAATCACTCCGCAAAACTGAGCCAAAAAGTGATAGTTTACTAATGTGGTTTCTCTGGCAAAAATCAGCGATCTTCTCCTGACTAATCTTAATCGGAAGTTGCTGGTATTTTTCTTGGGGTATTATTTGCATATTGTTGTTATTAATAATTATCTGATGGTATTATATCATCTGGTTCTTGACAATAATTAAAAGCTGTGTCAAAATTTCAAAACATAATGCTAGTTTGGCCATACTCTGGGCAAACAAACAGGGCGATCGCGCACCTCCAGCCGCAGCAATTGCCAAACTGCAATCAACCAGCTTCTTGCCTCAGCAGTGGATGAACCACGATATCGGCACAATAACCCATTTGTAAGGCGCGTAACTCCTGCGGAAGCTTGAATTTTTCCACCCTCGCCGTCATTGCAAATGCCTGTATTTCGCCAAAGCGATGCCTGCGGCTGGCTAAGCCTACGCACCTTTTCTACAATCTCCGTAGTCACTGGTTTGCCCACCCAAGCGAGACTAGCTACCACTGGATATCCCCCCAAGCCGTGAGGACTTTCGAGCATTTTTTCTGTACCTTTGAGCAATTGTCTGTCAATCCATAAAGGACTGCCTTGCTGCCAGATTTCAACGTGCGATCGCCACTCTCCCGACAAAAATCTTTCCCCCCTCGCACTGCGCCCAAACCGCGTAATTTCCCATAGTAATAAGCTTGCCCCCGGTACTAATTCGACCCGCAAATCTTGCCGATAAATCGCACCATTGAAAACAATTGTTTCCTGGGGCAACCATTCCAAACAAGCACCTTCCGCTATTTGCATTTCGATAGTTTGCCTTGCTTCCATACCACTACTGCGATAAATTTTACCAGCAGTAGCGGTGGTAATTAAAGTTTTAGCATTTGGTTCTAACTGAAAATTCAGCGCAAGGCGATCGCCTCCTACAACACCGCCAGCCGTATGCAAAATTACACTGTGACAAACCTCTTTTCCTTCAGGATAAAACGGACGCTGTACCTTCAGTGGCGCTTGCACTCGTTCCCGAATAATTTGAGTCGCCTCATTGCGATCGGCATAGACTAAGTTAAGGCTACCCTGCCAATTTTTATGATTTGCTTCTAATACCATATTAATTAGGACTTATGTAGGGACAACATAAAATCGTCAACCCAATTATTTTATATTTTTTGTGGTATAATATTTTAGCACAAAAGGAGAAAATAAAAAACATTCTAACCTCCCTTGCCCTCTTCTTTACCATCTTCTTTACTTTTGTCCGACTTGATCTTCCGTTTCTGCTGAGAAAACACTCGGCAATTATTGAGATCGCCATTAATTTCCTCAGTTAGCTGGCTTTCGGACATATTTACTAAGTTATATTGAACATTATCTCCATAAATAGTGAGAGAAATCTGGCAAATTTCCAAAAAGTTAATAAACCACTGGCATTCATCAGCTTTATCATCTTCATAATAATAAATTAAGCGACCAAGGCAAACTTCTAAATGTAGCCGCGAGTTTTGAGAAATCAAAACTAGCTTTAACAGCATAATTCCCAAGTTTAAAGGATTTCCTTGAGCATAAAATATTCTAAAAATTGAAGATGGTCGCCCGGAATTCTCAACTGTTAAGTATTTAATCAAATAATTGCAGGTTCTTAGCAACAGATTATTATTAAAAGTTTCTTCGTCATTTTCTTGATAAAGAAGAGCGAGCTTGCCAGCAATTTTATTTTTTATCAGGTTAATTAAAACAGTTTTTTCCGACAAATAAAATAAGTATTGAATCAAAGATTGTTTAAACTGCTTGTAGCTAATATCTTGGCTTTGGCCAATAAAAATATTAGCTAAGCTTGGATAACTCAAAGAACCTCTACTCACCAAAATTACTTTAATTAAATTCAGAGCTTCATCGCCTAAAAGTGTTGGGTTGTGATAAAGTCTATCTTTGAATGTAGGTAATTGAGAGCGCGATGTATACATTGCGAGTTCAAATTTGTACTGCTCTTTAAGCTGCTGTGAGAAAATTTTAGCAGCTTGGCGATGTTCTTCTGAGTTGGTGGCATCTACATATTGAGGAGCTAGCAAAAAAGGAGTGTAGCGGCGAGTCCAGTGAGTTTGCGCTGGATCGTATTTGGATATAAATAGCTTAATTTCTTGGTAGTCTTTGCTTTGCACAAAGTTGATTAGCCAAACTTTAAGTATTCTGAGAGGATTGTCTAAGGGCGGCTGGCTAGATTGCTCTTTGGTAATGGTTTGAATTAATTCTAGAGATAATTGATATTGTCTTTGGGAAACCCAATTATTTAGTAAAATATAGCAGCAACGTTTAAATAAGTTTTTGTACTCTAACTCATTTTTTAGCACTACTATTGTATGTATGGCTTGAATTACGTGAGAGTTTACTGGCAGAATTAGATCGATGAATAAATTTTTAAAATCGTGAAAAACTGAGTCGGGGGTGCAGGTTTTCACGCTCTCTATAAAAAATTTGTAGATAATTTCTTGAGCGTCTTGAATATTCAATTTTAAGTTATTTGATTTAACTAATGCTTGATTTTGAGAAGCTTCTGACAATCCATTATTTACTATTGATGGAGGCAGAACTTTTGACTCTTTCGGTTTGGCGGGAGAGAAAAAGTCCTGAGATGCCATAGTGTCCTCTATCAGTCGAAATTAATACGCTTATTATAATGACGGTCTTCGCTTTATGTCGAATAGCTCATTAGCGGATTTCAGTTTTTTACTGCTACACTTAAAACCCCTAGATTTTCCTTTAAACTGGGGAAAATCTAGGGGTAAGTGTTATATTTCGATTGGAAAAAGAAATAAGTACTGAGATAAAACCGTAAAACCACTGACATAGAAGGGGTGAAACCCTGTGTGGGTATCACCCTCTCGGTAATTATACCGAATTAAGCGGGGTTAGCTGACGATCGCACTTGCAGCAGGCGAATGATGCCAGATTTTTCGATTAGTCCCACCAGAACGCCGTTGTCGCGAATGACGGGGAGTTCTTGAACTTTGAGTTGTTCTAGTAGGGCGGCGACTTCGAGGAGGGACTGATCGGGTTGGACGGCTGTAGAAAAGTTGATGGGTTGCATCAATTCTTTGACTTGAATTTGCGGCCACTGGGAAGTGGGGATGGTTTTCAGGTCTTCAGTGGCGATCGCACCTGCTAATTGTCCAGCATCATCTGTTACTAAAAACCGCGCCCAAGGGCTTTTACCGATGATGTAGTCGTTGGCGAATTCCCTCAGCGATAGGCGATCTGAAACGATGGGGCCGTCTGGGGTGAGTGCGTCGGCGGCGGTTAGTCCTGCCAGTTGATTTTGAACTTTAGCAGATTGGGCAGATTGACCGGCATTTTGCAATAGGAACCAACCGATTAATATGTTCCAAAAATTGCCCAGGAAGCCGGAAATAATGGCTACAACACCTAAGAGTTGACCGACTCGGCTAGCAAAAACTACGCCTTTGTAAGGGTTGCCAGTGATTTTCCAAACCAAAGCTTTAAGGATGTTGCCACCGTCGAGGGGCAAGCCAGGAATTAAGTTAAATAATGCCAGGGCTAAGTTGATGTAAGCTACCATTGCCACGATCGCGGCGATCGGCCCGGTGATGGGTGCTGTTGCGCCGATGATGGTGAATAATCCAAACAGGATGATGCTAACTAACGGGCCTGCGATCGCTACCCAGAATGCTTCGGCTGGTGTTTTGGATTCTTTGTCGAGATTGGCTAATCCTCCAAATAGAAACAGCGTGATCGATTTCACGTCAATTCCCTGTTTTTTGGCTACCCAACTGTGTCCTAATTCGTGGGCGAGTACGGAGGCAAATAATAGCAATGCTGCGATCAATCCCAGCATCCAGGGCAATGCTAAACCTAAGCTAGGAAAGCTTGCGGCGAGGAATCTGCCGTAGTCCCAGGTTACTAATGCCAGGACTAAAAACCACGAAGGATGCAGGTAAAATGGGATTCCAAACAGGTTGCCGACGCGAAATGTACTGTTCATTTTGGCTACCTCTGATTTCAGGTGAGAGCTTTTTTTCTCTCTTGATGTCTTGATTGTAACGAAAGTTAACTAGGGTTTTCATAATTGAGGTGGGGTGGTATCCGTCTGTTGAGGTTCGGTTTTGGCGATCGGCGGGAACTTGGGAGGCGTAGAGGGGGCGGAGAGTTGCATTCAGTGGGCGGTTGAAACCGCTTCTACACAGGCAAAACCCGCCTGCGCGGGTTGAAATTAATTGTATTTACCCGGCGGTTGAAACCGCGTCTACACAGACAAAACCCGCCT